>NZ_CP091138.1:300974-601948 GCF_021582875.1 Microbacterium sp. KUDC0406
TCGACTGCGATACCCTCCTTGCGCGGGCTGCGGGCGGGCAGAGGAATGCGTGGTGCCTCGGATAGGCATCGCCGGATGCCTGACACAGTCAAGACCCGCGTCCTCTGGGACGACCTGCCCGCCGATCTGCGAGCTGAGATCGAGCACGTGCTCGGCGGCGGCGTGGTCTCGGCACAGAGCCAGGCGGGCGGGTTCTCGCCGGGCAGCGCCGATCGCGTTACGACGGCGGACGGACGCCGGGCGTTCGTGAAGACCGTGCACCGTGACCGCAACGAGGGGGCGTACGAGCTGCACCGGCGCGAGATCGACGTGATGCGACTCCTCCCTGCTGAGGTGAGCGCGCCGGCACTGCTCGGGACCGTGGTGACGGAAGACTGAGCTGTACTCGTACTCGCCGATGTCGACGGAACCCATCCCGGGCGGCTGCGGGACGGCTCGGAGCTCGTCGCCGTGCTCGACGCGTTCGCGGCATTCCCACGGCTCGACCCCTTCGCACTCGCGGCTCTGCCTGCTGCGGAGAGCGAGCTGATCGACGCGCGGGACAGCTGGCGGACGATCGACGAGCACGGGATCGAGGTGCCGCACTGGGCCGCCGCGAATCGCGGACGGCTCCGCGCAGCAGCTGAGCGGGTGCTCGATGTGGTCACCGGCGAGCATCTGCAACACTCTGACGGCCGGGCCGACAACGTGCTGATCGATGCCGACGGCTGAGCGTGGATCATCGACTGGCCGTGGGTGTCGGTGGGGGCGCGCTGGCTGGACGGGCTGTTCTATCTGCTCGACGTGCGGCTGCGCGGTGAGGCTGTCGACGTCGAGGAGCTGCTGGCGCAGCATCCGCTCTTCCAGGGTGTCGCCGAGGCCGACGTCGACTCGGTGCTTGCGGCCGTGACCGGCGGGTTCTTCGTGAAGGCGCAGTCGCCTGCGCCGCCGAACATGCCCACGTTGCGCGCGTTCCAGCATCGCGAGGCCTTCGCCGGCATGGAATGGCTTCGCGAGCGCTGGACCCTGCCTCAGAACTCGTAGGCCGGGGCGACGGTGCGCCACGGCACCGTCAGCTCGCCGAGCCGCCAGCGACGGCGGTCGTCCAGCACGGCCACGCCCTGTTCGCGCAGGGCCGTGGCCATGGCGATGAAGCGCTGTGCCGCGCCGAAGGCCGACAGAGGAGCGGCTCGCTCCCACTCCCGGTCCAGCGCGGTCAGCAGCTCGTGCACGCGTTCACCGCGGATGTTGCGGTGGATGAGCGCCTTGGGCAGTCGCTCCGCCACGATGCCCGGATGCTCGAGATCGGCGAGTCTCAATGAGATGGTGAAGCGCTGCGGGATGCCGTGCTCGTCGACCTCGATCCATGAGGCGATACGGCCGATCTCGTCGCAGGTGCCCTCGAACAGTCTCCCGCCGTGCGCGAGACGCGAGGTCATGCGGCCCCACGCGTCGGGCACCTGGGCTTCGTCGTACTGCCGCAGCACGTTCATGGCCCGGATCACCGCGGGTCGGCGATCGTCCGGCAGCGGTACCTCGAACCCGCCTCTGCCGAACGACACCGGCAGATCCGCCGGGAACGAGGTCGCTCCTGCGCGCACCTCCTCGAGCTGAGCGGATGCCGTCGCGACGCGCTCCGGGTCGAGTTCGAGCCCTCGCACCGAGGCATCCGCCCGCACCTTGCGCAGCCGGCGCGCCAGCTCGAATGCCGTGACGCCGCTCGCCCCGAATCCCAGGTCGATGACCAGCGGATCGCCCGCCCTGCGGAACGCCTCCGACGCCGCGATGGCCCGATCGTTCCGCCGCAGCCGGTTCGTCCCCGTCGTCCCCCGCGTGGGCTGCCCGATCACTCCCGCCATGGCTCCATCCTCCCAAAGCTCGCAAGTCCACAGACACCTCCACCCGCGTACCTCACCCCCGAGGGGGCGCCCCTCCGAGAAGCGTCAGTGCGCAGTGACGCTCCCGAAGCGAGCATCGGGAGGGGCCCATGAAGCGGGAGGGAACCCGCTCTGCGAGCGCAGGGAACGTCACGGAACCCGCCCAGTGATCCGGCCCCGATAAACTGCCCATATGACGCGCACCCTGATCCTGCTCCGCCACGGCCAGAGCGAATGGAACCAGCTCAACCTCTTCACCGGCTGGGTCGACGTCCGTCTCACCGAGCAGGGCAGGGCCGAGGCCCGCCGCGGCGGCGAGCTGCTGGCCGAGTCGGGTCTGCTGCCCGACGTGCTGCACACGTCCCTGCTGAGCCGGGCGATCCAGACCGCGAACATCGCGCTGGACACCGCCGACCGCCTGTGGATCCCGGTCACCCGCTCCTGGCGACTGAACGAGCGCCACTACGGCGCTCTGCAGGGCAAGGACAAGGCGCAGACGCTCGCCGAGTTCGGTCCTGAGCAGTTCCAGCTGTGGCGCCGCTCGTTCGACGTGCCGCCGCCACTGCTCGACGACGACAGCGAGTTCAGCCAGGTGAACGACCCGCGCTACGCCGGCATCGACGGCGACATTCCGCGCACCGAGTCGCTCAAGCTCGTCATCGACCGTCTGCTGCCGTACTGGGAGTCAGCGATCGTCCCCGATCTCGAGGCCGGCAAGACCGTGCTGGTCACCGCGCACGGCAACTCTCTGCGCGGCCTGGTCAAGCACCTCGAGGGCATCAGCGACGACGACATCGCCGAGCTGAACATCCCCACCGGCATCCCGCTGGTCTACGAGCTCGACGACAACAACGTCCCGACCGCCCCCGGCCGCTACCTCGACCCCGAGGCGGCCGCCGCCGGCGCCGCCGCGGTCGCCGCGCAGGGCAAGAAGTAGGGGCGGCGCAGGCTCCCTCACGACGCCGAGGCCCCTCCGGATCCACGGATCAGGAGGGGCCTCGGCGCATCGGCTCGCGCTACTGCTTCCGGTTCGCGCTGCACTCCCGGCATCCGGAGTCGCTCGCGCGGCTGTTTCGTGCGCGCGCGGCGCGTATTCGCGCAGCGCGGGCGAAGAAGAGCAGCGCGGGCGAGGAAGAGCAGCGCCGGCGAAGAAGAGTAGCGCGGAGAGGATGCGTCGCGCGGGCGTGTGCCCGTGGGTGGACGCCGAGGCTGACGCATTAGCGCTACTGGTTCCGGGTCGCGCTGCAGTTCGCGGCATCCGGGGTCGCTCGCGCGGCTGTTGCCTGCTCGCGCGGCGCGTATTCGCGTAGCGCGGGCGAACAAGAGCAGCGCGGGCGAAGAAGAGCAGCGCGAGCGAAGAACTGCAGCGCGGGCGAAGAAGAGAAGCGCGAGCGAAGAAGAGCAGCGCGGGCGGCTCGCCCGGACCGGACGGCACCGGAAGGCGGCGGGGCGGATCAGGCGTGGCCCGAGCCGGTGTCCTCCTGCTCCTGGGCCTCGGCTGCCAGGGCGATGTCCTCTTCGTCGACGGCCCAGTCACCGGTGGCGAGGTAGACGACCTTCTTCGCGACGGCCACGGCATGGTCGGCGAAGCGCTCGTGGTAGCGGCTGGCGAGCGTGGCGTCCACGGTCGCGGTCGCCTCGCCCTTCCAGTTGTCGCTGAGCACCTTCTCGAACACGCGGGCGTGCAGCTCGTCGACGTCGTCGTCCGCGTTGCGGATCGCGTCGGCCAGGCGCAGGTCCTGGGTGCGCAGCAGGTCGGCCAGTGTGCGGGAGATCTCGACGTCCAGCTCGCCCATCCTGGTGAAGGTGCCCTTCAGCCCCTTCGGGATGGCGCGCTCCGGGAAGCGCAGGCGGGCCAGCTGGGCGATGTGCTCGGCCATGTCGCCCATGCGCTCGAGCGACGCGCTCACGCGCAGCGCCGTGATGACGATGCGCAGGTCACGGGCGACCGGCTGCTGGCGGGCGAGGATCTCGATGGCGCGCTCGTCGAGCGTCACCGCCATCTCATCGATCCGCGCGTCGTCGGCGATGACCTCCTCGGCGAGGGACACGTCGCTGGTGGCGAAGGCGCGGGTGGCCTTGTCGATCGACACGGTGACGAGCTCGGCGATCTCGACCAGCTGGGCCTGGAGATCCTCGAGGGACTGGTGGAAGACTTCGCGCATTGTCCGGCGCAACCTTTCGTCGTGGGCCCGGGCTCCTGTCGCCGGGTGGGCGGCGCGCGCAACGGCTGCGGCACGCCCTGGGCGATTGTGTCCGCCGAAGGTTAACGGACGGTGCCCGGCATGTGAACAGTATGCCGTGCGCCCGCGGAAGCCCGGGCGAACGGCGGGTGACGCACTCGCGGCGGCCCTACGCTGGTGGCATGACCTCGCCGGATATCGCGCTGTTCGCCCTTGCTGTCGGCGCGATCATCGGAGCAGGTCTCGTGGTGCTGGTCGGCTGGGCGTACCGCGCCCGCGCGCAGGCGGCGGAGGAGACGTCGGCGACGGTCCCCGCCGGCACGATCGACGTGCTCGCGAGCATGGACGACGCGGCCTGTGTGCTGGATGCCTCCGGTCTGGTCCTCGCGGTCTCGCAGGCGGCCACGCGCTTCGGCATCGAGGCGGGGGCGGTGCTGGAGAACGCGGAGCTGCGCCAGCTGGTGCGCTCGGTGCGGCAGAGCGGGGGCAGTGCGACCGAGACCCTGCGCATCTCCGGCGGAGGGGTGCGGCTGGACCCGCGACTGGTCTCTGCGCGCGCGAGCGCGATGGGCGCGCAGCTCACCCTCCTCGTGATCCGCGACGTCACCGAGCGCGAGCGACTCGACCAGATGCGCAATGACTTCGTCGCCAACACCAGCCACGAGCTGAAGACCCCTGTCGGCGCGGTGAGCCTGCTCGCAGAGGCTATCGAGTCCGCGGCCGACGACCCGGAGCAGGTGCGACGCTTCGCAGGCCGCATCCAGGCTGAGGCGGGACGGCTCGGACAGCTCACCGGCCGCATCATGAGCCTGTCCCGGCTGCAGTCGTCGGACGGCCTCACCAATCTGCATCCGGTGTCCCTCGACGAGGTGATCGCCTCCTCGCTCGAGGCGCACGTCGTGCAGGCCGACTCGGCGGCCGTCGAGCTCGTGCGCGGCGGCGACCGCGGTGCATGGGTGCTCGGCGACGCGCAGATCCTGGTCGAGGCCGTCGGCAATCTCGTCGCGAACGCGATCGCGTACTCACCGCGGGGTTCGCGTGTCGGCGTCGGAGTGCGCATCGAGGACGAGGTCGTGGAGATCGCGGTGACGGATCAGGGCATCGGGATCGCCGAGGCCGACCGGGAGCGCATCTTCGAGCGCTTCTATCGCGCTGACGATGCGCGTTCCCGCCGCACCGGCGGCACCGGACTCGGCCTCTCGATCGTCAAGCACGCCACGCAGCGACATGGGGGCGAGGTGCGGCTGTGGTCGCGTCCCGGCCGCGGATCGACCTTCACCATCCGGCTGCCGCGCATCGAGGCGCCCTCTGGAGACGGAATGGGAAAGAAGAAGAAGAAGAAGCGGGCGAAGAAGGACGTCGTCACCCGCACCCCGAACGGAGAGAACGCATGACCCGCATCCTGCTCGTCGAGGACGAACCCGATCTCGCGGACCCGCTCGCGTACCTGCTGCACCGGGAGGGCTACGAGGTCGAGATCGCCGAGGACGGACCGGGCGCCCTCAGCGCGTTCCGCGAGCGCGGCGCCGACATCGTGCTGCTCGATCTGATGCTCCCCGGCATGCCGGGCACCGAGGTGTGCAAGCAGATCCGGCAGTCCTCGGCCGTGCCGATCATCATGCTGACGGCCAAGGACTCCGAGATCGACATCGTGGTGGGGCTCGAGCTCGGCGCCGATGACTACATCACCAAGCCGTACTCGTCACGGGAGCTGCTGGCGCGCATGCGCGCCGTGCTGCGCCGTGTCGTGCCGGGGGAGGACGAGCTCGACGAACGGGTGCTCGACGGCGGCCGGGTGAGCCTGGACATCGACCGGCACACCGTCACGGTGGCGGGGGAGCAGATCAACATGCCGCTGAAGGAGTTCGAGCTGCTCGAGGTGCTGATGCGAAACTCCGGGCGCGTGCTCACCCGCGGCCAGCTGATCGACCGCGTCTGGGGCAGCGACTACTTCGGCGACACGAAGACCCTCGACGTGCACATCAAGCGCATCCGCTCGCGCATCGAGGAGAACCCCTCCGAGCCGGTGATGCTGGTCACCGTGCGCGGCCTCGGGTACCGGTTCGAGGGCTGACTCCTCCGCAGACGGGAAGAGGCCGGCCGCGGAACGCGAGCCGGCCTCTTCTGCCGTGTACTGAAAGCGGGATGTCAGGATGCGGGCGTCTCGGTGGGTGCCGGCGATTCCGTCTGGAACTCCACGACGGGGGTCGGCTCGGGGCGGGCACCAGGTCGGAGTAGTACGGCAGGGTGCCGTCGAGGACGGGCACGTCCGCGGTCCGTCCGGAGGAGTCGCCGGACTGGAAGAGGACCTCGGCGTTCGCGCCGGGCTGCACGTTGAGGTCGTCGATGCGCAGGGGCTCCTCGTCGGCGCCGAGGCTGACTCGCTCGCCGGCGGGAACGTCGACCTCGAACGGCTCATGGCCCTCGAGGGAGATCGTGATGGTCTCGTCATCGGCCGTGTCGTTGACGAGGCCCGCGACGAAGTTGCCGGTGGAGCCATCCTCGGTGGCGACGATCATGGCGTTGCGCACCTTGACCGGGCCGGCGTCGTTGCTGACGTTGACGCCGTCGGAGGGCGAGTAGGGGATCTCGGTCGCCTGATCGGTGATGAAGGTGCATCCGGTGGTGCCGAGCAGCGCGACCGCGCCGAGCGCGATGGACGCCAGAAGGCGCGGGGCGATGGACGCAGCAGGGCGCGATTTCACGGATCCTCCAGAGGTGCGATCGATGGGCCGCGACAAGTCTAGTGGGTGCACGCGGTCCGCCGTGGCTGCGTCGCCGAGAGGCAGCGGCGGCGAACCTTAGTACATATCCGTTGTGGTATCCTGGAGGTTGCCGAAAGGACACGTTTTTATGCTTTTTGAGGTTGGCGAAACCGTCGTCTACCCGCACCACGGGGCCGCGACGATCATCGAGGTCAAAGACCGTGTGATCAAGGGCGAGACGAAGAAGTATCTGAAGCTCAACGTCACCCAGGGCGATCTCATCATCGAGGTTCCGGCCGAGAACGTCGACCTGGTCGGCGTGCGCGACGTGATCGGCAAGGAGGGCCTCGACCACGTGTTCGAGGTGCTGCGTGCGCCGTTCACGGAGGAGCCGACCAACTGGTCGCGCCGTTACAAGGCGAACCTCGAGAAGCTCGCCTCCGGCGATGTCATCAAGGTCAGCGAGGTCGTCCGAGACCTGTGGCGCCGCGATCAGGACCGCGGTCTGTCGGCCGGTGAGAAGCGGATGCTGGCGAAGGCCCGTCAGATCCTCATCTCCGAGCTGGCCCTCGCCGAGAAGATCGACGAGGACAAGGCCGGCGAGCTGCTCGACGAGGTGCTCGCCTCCTGAGCCGAACAGGCTTCCGAGTTCACGAGGGAGGGCGGATGCTGCGGCATCCGCCCTCCCTCGTCTTGTCGGGCGCCCCTCAGATCGATCGCTGATAGCGGCGGATGGAGCGCACCGCCCAGAGGAAGGCGAGCACGGCGAGGGCCAGCAGCCCGCCGGCCTGCCACCACGCGGCATCCGGGTAGACGCCGGTCAGCGCACCGCGCCCGAGTTCGACCGCCCAGGTCATCGGGTTCCAGCGCGACACGTTCTGCACCCACTCGGGCATCAGCGCGGCGGGCATCATCGTTGTGGACAGGAACGTCGCCGGCAGCACGATGAGCTGGGAGAGGCTGATCAGCGCGATCTGGCTTCTCGAGGTGAGGGCGACGGCCGCCGAGGCGCCGCAGAAGATCGCCGCGAGCATCGTGGCGACGACGACCGCTGCGATGACGCCGGCAGCGCCACCGGGATAACGGGCGCCGGCCAGCCAGCCGATGCCGAGCACGACCAGGGACTGCATCAGGTTGACCACCAGCTGCTGCGCGAGCTGACCGGCGATGATCGCCGATCGCGACAGGGGCGATGTCAGGTACTGGTCCATGACGCCGGAGGCGATGTCGTCGATGAAGCCGGTGCCTGCCCACGCGCCCGCGTAGAGCACGGTCATCATGAGGATGCCCGGCACCAGGTAGCCGATGTAGCCGGCATCGCCGAACTGCGGGAGCGCACCGAGGGCGTGGAACACCTGGCCGAACAGCACGATCCAGATGACCGGCTGGATGAGGCTCATCACAGGGCCCCAGGCCTGCCGGAGCGAGACGATGGACCACCGCCGGAACACCTGGCCGGCCTGTGCCGGCCAGCCGATGCGAGCCGGAACGAGGGAGATGGCGTTCATGCCGCTGCTCCTTCCTGGAGGGTGATGTCGTCGCCGAAGGAATGCCCGACGAAGTGCAGGTACACGTCGTCGAGCGTGGGGTGGGAGGCCGAGACCTGGCCATAGCGGATGCCTGCGGCATCCAGCGCCGAGATCACGGCGCCGACCGCGGTGGAGGCGTCCTCCACCCGGGCGATGAGCTGACCGTCGACACCGGAGGTCTCGACGATCGCGTCGGACCCGAGCGACGGGATGCGGGCGATCGCGGCCCGCACGGCGTCGGCGTCGGGCTCGATCAGCGCGACCCTCAGCGAGTCGCCGTGCAGCGCGGCCTTCAGCGAGTCCGGGGCGCCCTGCGCCACGGCCCTGCCGCGATCGACGAGGAGGATCTCGTCGGCGAGCCGATCGGCCTCCTCCATGTAGTGCGTGGTGAGGACGACGGTGAGGGCGTCGTGCGCTGACAGTCGGCGGATCTCCGTCCACATCGTCGCCCGCGCCTCCGGGTCGAGGCCGGTGGTCGGCTCGTCCAGGAACAGCACGCGCGGCCGGTGCACGAGGGCGGCGGCGACGTCGAGCCGGCGGCGCATGCCGCCGGAGAAGGTGCGCACCGGCCGGCCGGCGGCATCCGCCAGACCGAAGTCGTCGAGAAGCTGGGCGGTGCGGGCGACGGCGTCGCCTCTGGACGAGCCCCGCATCCGCGCCGCGATCTCGAGGTTCTCCGTGGCGGTGAGGTTCGGATCCGTACCGGTGCCCTGCGACACATAGCCGATGGCGGCGCGCACCGCCCCGGGGTCGGTCCGCACGTCATGTCCGGCGACGGTTGCGTGCCCGGAGGTCGGGCGCGACAGAGTGGTGAGGATCTTGGTGGTGGTGGACTTGCCGGCGCCGTTGGGGCCGAGCAGGCCGAAGACGCGGCCGGCCGGCACGACGAATCCGAGTCCGTCCAGTGCGCGGACCGTCGTACGGCGTCGGCGGCCCGGATAGACCTTGACGAGGTCCTCGGCGACGATCGCCGAGCTGTTCTCGGGCATGACGAGACATCCCTTCCTGTTCTGAGGGTTCTGAGGGTCCTGAGGGAGGTGCCGAGTTCTGGCGGTGCTACCGGTCGCTGCGCGAGCCGAACAGCATCCTCGCCAGGAGGAGCATCATGGCGGCGAAGCCGCCGACGAAGGCGAGCGGGGCCCACCACCATCCGACCGTGAACACCAGCACGGCGATGACCGCGAAGGTGACGATCCAGATCACGGCGGTGTAGATGCCGAACCGCGCGGCGGTCTCGGGCTCCTGCTCGAAGCGGTTCGGAGGCATGTCGGAGTATGCGGCCCGCGTCCACGCCTTGTGGCGGTTCGTCTGGGTGGCGCCGAGGAAGGCGAACAGGATGATCGAGGCGATCCCCCTGAGGCGCCGAACACCACGCACCACACCGGCAGGGACTGCAGCACGACGAGCCCGATGAAGCCGAGGCCGTAGAGCCCCAGGAAGCTCGCGAGGGCGTATGAGGCGGCGCGATTCTGCGGCATCGGATGGTTCGTCGTCGTCTCCTGCGAGAGCGAGTCGCCGACGAGGAGCCCCACGCCGGTCGCGGCGACGCCGAGCAGCCCGATGATCGGGCCCGCGGGCAGGGGGAGCGCGCCGGTCGCGCCGAGGACCGACAGCGTGACTCCGATCACGACCAGGGCCGACCAGAGGACGGCGCGCACGATGAAGCCGGGCTTCGGGCGCACCCTGTTCCGCTGGGCGATCGCGATGTAGTCGGGCGTCGTGACGCCTCGGCCCGAGTCGGTGCTGGCGTCCTCGAGCAGGTCGCGCACGTCGCCGAGGTCGGAGATGGCGCGCCGTGCGGCCTCGTCGGGGGAGGTGCCCGTTGCGGTGAGCTCGTCGACCTGGGCGACGAGGTTGGCGCGGATCTCCTCCTTCAGGTCCTGGGCGGCGGGGGTCATCTCGACGCCGGCGAAGGCCTCGTCGAGCAGGCGGTGGATGTCGGTGTTCATCGGTCGTTGTCCTTCACGTCGAGCAGGGAGTCGATGATGCGGCGGGTGGCGACCCAGGCCGCGACGTTGCCGCGGTAGACCGCGCGGCCGGCGTCGGTGATCCGGTAGTACTTGCGGCGGCCGCCCTGCGTCTCGTCGCCCCAGTAGGACTCGACGAGCCCGTCCTTCTCGAGGCGGCGGTACGTCGCGTAGAGGGTGGCTTCCTTGATCTCGTGGTCGCCGCCTGTGGCGTCGCGGATGCTCTTGTAGATCTCGAAGCCATAGCGATCGCCGTCGCGCAGCACCCCGAGCACGATCGTGTCGGTGTGCCCGCGCAGCAGGTCGGCCGCGAACGCATCTTCTCTTGCCATGTCAAGTACTGTATCACATCAAGTACTCGATAAGGCAAGGAATCTGCGCAGTCCGATGTGCGCCGGTAACGTGAGAGCGTGACACTGCAGCCGGTACCGGACACCGCGATCATCGTCGTCGCCGCAGGCTCGGGAACCCGCCTGGGCGCCGACGCGCCCAAGGCCCTGGTCGGCATCGATGAGCGCACCATCCTGCGCCATGCCCTCGACGGCGTCTTCTCCGCCGCACCCATGCAGGTCGTCGTCGTCGCCCCCGCCGGATACGAGGGGGTGGCTGAGACGGTGCTGCACGCAGCGGCCGGCGACCGCGCAGACCTGGGGCGTGTGGTGACCGGCGGCGACACACGACAGGGCTCCGTCGCCCGCGGACTCGCCGCGCTGTGGGGCGATGTGAGCACCGTGCTCGTGCACGACGCGGCGAGGGCGCTCACGCCCGCAGCCCTGATCGACGCCGTCGCGCGGGCCGTGCGGGACGGCGGGGCGGATGCCGGCGTCATCCCGGCCCTTCCGGTGGTGGACACCCTGAAGCGGGTCGAGGCGGCGGACGTCGTCGACGCGGTGGACCGCAGCGCCCTGGCCTCGGCCCAGACGCCGCAGGGATTCCGCCGTGAGCCGCTCGAGGCCGCCTACGCCGTGGCGCTCGCGGCCGGTGCCGAGTACACCGACGACGCCGCGCTGTACGCCGCGGCAGGGCATCCCGTGCGGCACATCCCCGGTTCGGAACGGGCCTTCAAGATCACCGTGCCGGCTGATCTGGAGCGCGCGCGGCACCTGCTGGCGGGCGCTCCGGCAGCACGGACGCCGCCCCCGCCGTCCTCGTCCGGCCTGCCCCGCATCGGCGTGGGCACCGACGTGCACGCCTTCGGCGGCGAGGGGAACCTCTGGCTCGCCGGGCTCGAATGGCCGGGCGAGCAGCCGCTCTCCGGGCACTCGGACGGCGACGCCGTCGCACACGCGATCGTCGACGCACTGCTCGCGGCTGCCGGACTCGGCGACATCGGCGAGCACTTCGGCACCGCGCATCCGGAATACGCCGGTGCGCACGCCGACGTCTTCCTCGCCCGCACTCGGGAGCTGCTCGGCGCGGCCGGATTCGTGATCGGCAACGTCTCTGTGCAGTTCCAGGGGAACCGGCCGCGGTTCAGCCCGCGCCGCGCAGAGGCGGAGCGGGCGCTGTCCGCCGCGCTCGGCGGCGCGCCGGTGGCCGTGGCCGCCACGACCACCGACGGCCTGGGGTTCCCCGGACGTGGCGAGGGCGTCGCCGTGACCGCCGTTGCGCTGGTGGTCCCGTACCCCGGTCGTTGAGCGAGGGAGCGCAGCGACCGAGACGAAACGCCTTCAGCTGACCGTGGACCGTTTCGTCTCTGCGTTTCGACTCGCTGGCGCTCGCTCAACGACCATCGATCGCTCAACGACCCGCGGGGCGGACTGCCGCTCGCTCAACGATCAGGGGCGCCCGGTAGTCTTGTGCGGTGACTCTCCGCCTGTACGACACCCGCGCTCAGCAGCTGCGCGACTTCGTCCCTCTCGACTCCGAGAACGTGACGATGTACGTCTGCGGGCCGACCGTGCAGTCCGGGCCCCACATCGGGCATGTCCGGGGAGCGCTGAGCTTCGACATCCTGCGCCGCTGGCTCGGCCGGCGGTACGGGAGGGTCACGCTGGTGCGCAACGTCACCGACATCGACGACAAGATCCTCGTGAACGGCACGGATGCCGAGCCGTGGTGGGCGCTGGCCTACCGCATGGAGAAGGAGTTCACGGCGGCGTACGAGGCCGTCGGCATCCTTCCGCCGACGTACGAACCCCGGGCGACCGGGTTCATCCCGCAGATGCACGAGCTCATCGAGCGGCTCATCGAACGCGGGCACGCCTACCCGGCGCCGGACGGATCCGGCGACGTCTACTTCGACGTGCGCTCCTGGCCCGACTACGGCGACCTGACCCATCAGTCTCCGGATGCCATGGAACCACAGGAAGACTGGGTCCCTGAGCCTGTCGAAGGGCCGCGCGGCAAGCGCGCGCCGCAGGACTTCGCACTGTGGAAGGGCGCCAAGCCGGGAGAGCCTGCGGACGCCACCTGGGACTCGCCCTGGGGTCCGGGGCGCCCGGGATGGCACATCGAGTGCTCGGCGATGTCGCGGCGCTATCTCGGCGCCGAGTTCGACATCCACGGCGGCGGTCTCGACCTGCGCTTCCCGCACCACGAGAACGAGCTCGCGCAGTCCACCGCGGCCGGCGACGGCTTCGCGCGGTACTGGGTGCACAACGGCCTGGTCACGGTCGACGGTCAGAAGATGTCGAAGTCGGTCGGCAACTTCACGCTGGCCGCGGACGTGCTCGCGAAGCACGACCCGCTGGTGGTGCGCTACGCACTCGCCGCCGCGCATTACCGGTCGAGTCTCGATCTCAGCGACTCGTCCTTCGCTGAGGCCGAGGCGGCACTCGGACGCATCAGGACGTTCCTCGCGACAATGTCGCGGGTGGCCGATCCGGAGCTTGTGCCCACGCTGCCCGCCGCGTTCGCTGCGGCGTTGGATGATGACCTGAACGTTCCACGGGCACTCGCGGTTCTTCACGAGACGATCCGCGCTGGCAACAGCGCGTATGACTGGTCAGGAGATCCGAGCACTGAGCTGGAGCACTTCGTGGCCGATGTTCTCGGTATGACCACCGTGCTGGGCATCAACCCGCTCTCGCCCGAGTGGCAGACCGGAAGCACCGGCGCCGAGGCATCCGCCCTGGATGCCCTGGTGCGCACGATGATCGACCAGCGCGCGCAGGCGCGCGCTGACAAGGACTGGACCTCGGCCGATCGCATCCGCGATGCGATCGCCGCCGCAGGCATCACTCTGGAGGACACTCCGGACGGAACGCATTGGAGCATCGATGGCTAAGCCGAGTCGCCCGGGAGCGGGCAACAGCAAGAAGAAGGGCGCCTCGAAGGGCACCGGCGGTCACAGCCGCAAGGCCCTGGAAGGGCGGGGGCCGACCCCGAAGGCCGAGGACCGCGCCTGGCACGTCGCCGGCAAGCGCAAGGCCGCTGCCGAGCGCTATGCCGCAGCCGGCGGCAAGGGCCGGCCCGGGCAGAAGCCGCAGGGCGGCAACATGAACCGTCAGGGCAGGGCGAAGCCGGCCGACGACACCGAGACCGTCACCGGGCGCAACTCCGTGCTCGAGGCGCTGCGCACGAAGATCCCGGCGGCCACGCTGTACATCGCGCAGCGCGTCGAGATGGACGACCGTGTCAAGGAGATGCTGGCGATCGCGCGACACCGTGAGATCCCGATGCTCGAGGTCACCCGGCAGGAGCTCGACCGCATGGCCGGCTTCGACGGCGTGCACCAGGGTGTCGCGCTGAAGGTGCCGCCGTACGAGTACGCGCACCCGCAGGACCTGCTCGAGCAGGTCATCGACCGCGGCGAGACTCCGCTGTTCGTGGCGCTGGACGGCATCACGGATCCGCGCAACCTCGGTGCGATCATCCGCTCCACCGCCGCCTTCGGCGGGCACGGCATCATCCTGCCGCAGCGCCGTTCCGCGAGCGTGAACTCGGCGGCGTGGAAGACCAGCGCCGGCGCGGCCGCGCGGCTGCCCGTCGCCCTGGCGTCGAACCTGACCACGCAGCTCAAGGAGTTCAAGAAGCAGGGCGTGTTCGTGCTGGGTCTGGACGGAGGGGGAGACGTGGCGCTGCCCGCGCTCGAGCTCGCCGACCGACCGGTCGTGATCGTCGTCGGCTCCGAGGGCAAGGGCCTTTCACGCCTGGTCACCGAGACGTGCGATCAGGTCGTGTCGATCCCGATCTCGGCGGCCACCGAGTCGCTGAACGCCGGCATCGCGGCATCCGTCGCGCTCTACCAGGTCGCCACGCTGCGCGGGGCTTGACTGAGAGCGCACGGTTCCGCAGGCAGGGAATGATGCGGGTCGGCGCTCCGTTGCCGACTGTGTGCCGCGATCGCGGCGCGTCCGTCTGAGAAAGAGGAAAACGCATGGCCCGCATCATCGTCGTCGGAGGAACCGGATACGCCGGAGCGCACATCGTCCGCGAGGCGGTGACCCGGGGACATGACGTCGTCGCCATCGCGCGGAACACACCGGACGCTCCGATCGAGGGCGCGACGTACGTGCAGGGCTCCGCGCTCGACGTGAACGGACTCGGCGACGTCTTCGACGGTGCGGATGCCGTGGTCTCGGCGATCTCGCCGCGAGGGGACATGACCGACAAGGCGCTCGACGCGCTGGCGGCACTCGCGGCGAAGCTGACCGGCACGTCGACCCGACTCGGCGTCGTCGGCGGTGCCGGCGGCAGCCTGGTCGCTGCCGGCGGTCCGCGTCTGTTCGATCAGGGTTTCCCCGCGGAGTACAAGCACGAGGCGCAGGTCGGCATCGACGGGCTCGCCATGCTGCAGGACACGGATGCCGGTCTGGACTGGTTCTTCGTGCACCCGGCCGAGGTGTTCGGCCCGTGGGCCGAGGGCGAGCGCACCGGTGCCTACCGCGATGGCGGGGACGTGCTCGTGCGCGCCGAGGACGGCACCTCGACGATCTCCGGCGCCGACTTCGCTGTGGCGATCGTCGACGAGATCGAGACGCCGAAGCACCGTCGCGAGCGCTTCACCGTCGGGTACTGATCCTCCGCGAAACTGCACGCCCGCGCCGAGACCAGGGTGCTGCGCCCCCGTCTCGGCGCGGGCGTGCAGTTTCAGACCAGGTCGCGCCAGTCGACCTCACCGGTGTCGTCGGACACGTCCACGGCGCCGGTGATGACCGGCAGGCTCATCGTCTCGGTCGGCGGGCCCATGATGGTGGCCTCGTCGCGACGGTGCCGCAGCACCTCATTGATGTAGCTCGTCAGAACCTCGGCGATCGGCACCGAGCGGCCCTGCGCCTGCGACAGGTACCAGCGGTGCTCGAGCACCTGGTGGAACACCTCCGCAGGTTCGAGTTTGGCGCGCAGGTCGTAGGGGATGGCGCGGACGACGGGCTCGAACACGCGGGTGAGCCACTCGTGGGCATACATCTCCTCGTCGGCCCACTGCTTGGTCGAGCGGGCGCGGAACTCGTCCAGGTCGTTCAGCAGCCGGCGCGCCTGATTCTCCTCGACGTCGAGGCCGGTCAGCCGGATGAGGCGGCGCTGATGGTGCCCCGCGTCCACCACCTTCGGCTGGATGTGCACGACAGCGCCGTCGGCGGTGGTCTTCATCGACATCTCATCGATGTCGAACCCGAGAGCGTTGAGACGCTCGACGCGCTCGGTGATGCGCCACGTCTCGTTCGCCGAGAACGACTCCTCGGCGGTCAGCGCCGCCCACAGCGCGCGGTACGACGAGACGATGCCGTCGGCGATCGCCACCGCGTCGACGCCGTTCTCGAGCCGTCCGCCGGCGGCGAGGTCGAGGATCTCCCCGGCGATGTTCGTGCGGGCGATGTCCAGGTCGTAGGAGCGCTGGCCGTCGGTCAGGCCCTCCTCATGCAGCTCGCCGGTCTCAGCATCCACGAGGTATGCGGCGAACGCGCCCGCATCCCGCCGGAAGAGCGTGTTCGACAGCGACACGTCGCCCCAGTAGAACCCGACGTTGTGCAGGCGCACCAGGAGCAGCGCGAGGGCGTCGACCAGCCGCGTGGCGGTGTCAGGACGCAGCACCCGGGTGAACAGCGCGCGGTACGGCATCGAGAACTTCAGATGCGAGGTCACCAGGGCGGCGGGCAGCTCTCTGCCGTCGGCATCCTGCCTGCCCGCGATCACCGCGACCCGGCTCACGCAGGGCACGTCGAGACGGGACAGGCTGCCGAGCATCTCGTACTCGCGCTGCGCCATCTGCGCCGTGGTCTCCTTGACGGCGACCACGCGTCCGGACAGGTCCGCGAAGCGCACCAGGTGACGCGACAGGCCCTTCGGCAGCGACACGATGTGCTCGCTCGGCCACTTGCCCAGCGGCGTCGACCAGGGCAGCGACAGCAGGCCGGGGTCGACCGTGCTGGCGGTGATGCGCAGGGTGCTGGAAAGGCGTCCGGTCTCGGCCATGCGCGCTCCTTCGATGCTCGGTGCGGGACTGCGAGGAAAGACGACGCGGCGCGGGCGACCGAAGTGGTCGACCCGCGCCGCGTGTGCGAGGAGATTACGACGCCGAGATGACCGGCTTGTCGTTCAGGCGGTCGCCGGTCTCGAGGTCGAAGGCGTGGATGTGACCGGGGTTCGCGGCCAGCGTGACGGTCTCACCCGCGTTCGGGTGGTTGCGGCCGTCGACGCGAGCGACGATGTCGGTGCGCTTGCCGTTGAGCTCGGTGTGACCGTACAGGTAGCCGTCCGCACCCAGCTCTTCGACGAGGTCGACGGTGACGGCGATGCCCTTGCCGTCGGCGGGGCCGACGGTGATGTCCTCGGGACGGACGCCGACGGTGACCTGGCTGCCGGTCGCTCGACCGACGGTGTCGCGGTCGAGCGGCACGACCTCGGTGCCGAACTGCACGCCGCCGTCGGCGAGGTCAGCGGTGAACAGGTTCATCGCGGGCGAGCCGATGAAGCCGGCGACGAACACGTTGTTCGGCTTCTCGTACAGGTCGCGCGGCGTGCCGACCTGCTGCAGCAGGCCGTCCTTGAGCACTGCGATGCGGTCGCCCATGGTGAGGGCCTCGGTCTGGTCGTGCGTGACGTAGACCGTGGTGACGCCGAGGCGGCGCTGCAGCGAGGCGATCTGGGTGCGGGTCTGCACGCGGAGCTTGGCGTCGAGGTTCGACAGCGGCTCGTCCATGAGGAACACCTGCGGCTGACGGACGATCGCGCGGCCCATGGCGACGCGCTGACGCTGACCACCCGAGAGGGCCTTCGGCTTGCGGGTCAGGTACTCCTCGAGGTCGAGCAGCTTGGCGGCCTCGAGGACGCGGGCTGCGCGCTCCTCCTTGCCGATGCCGGCGATCTTCAGGGCGAAGCCCATGTTCTCGGCGACGGTCATGTGCGGGTACAGCGCGTAGTTCTGGAACACCATCGCGATGTCGCGGTCCTTCGGCGGCACGTCGGTGACGTCGCGGTCGCCGATGAGGATGCGGCCGGCGTTGACCTCTTCGAGGCCGGCGAGCATGCGCAGCGACGTGGACTTTCCGCAACCGGAGGGGCCGACGAGAACGAGGAACTCGCCATCGGCGATCTCGATGTTCAGCTTGTCGACCGCGGGGCGCGTGCCTCCGGGATAGAGGCGAGTGGCGTCGTCAAAGGTCACGGTTGCCATTGGTTTCTCCTTCACCGGCAGGTACGTGCCGGACGATCCGTTGTGATGGAAGCGGCGGAACGACCCGCCGTGGCCCGCCATCGGGCCAGGATCAGTATGGCATGCCGCCGTGCCATCTGGGTAACTTCCCAGGAGGTCTGGATAACATCGAACCCGGTGCTGCTTCATGCGGCCGCCGGTCGCCTCGGGCGGCCATCGGGGAGACCCGTCCCCACCGGACTTCAAGAGGAACGATGTCGAGCGACGAAACGCCGAACGTCCCCACCGCGACCTCATCACGTGAGGCGGTGCGGGAGAAGGCTCAGCAGGTGCATTCCCGTCAGCGTCGGGCGCGCGCGATGCGACGGATCATCATCGGCCTCGTCGCGATCGTCGCCGTCGGCGCCGTGGGCACGGCCGTCACCTGGGCGGTCACCTCCTCGGTCTCCAAGCCCACGCTGAGCCCGGCCGGCATGGACGGCGATGGAGTCACCGTGCGCGAGGTCACCGTCACCTCGCCGCAGGCCGCGCCGGCGGAGACCCCGACCCCCGACCCGAGCGAAGCGGGTGCGACCGCCTCGGCCACGCCGACGCCCGAGCCGACGCCCATCGAGGGCGCGGTCGACGTCCACATCTACGTCGACTACCTCTCGCCCGACGCGGGCGAGTTCGAGCGGGCCAACGCGCGCCAGCTCACGGGATGGATCACCGAGGGCGCGGTCAACGTCACCTACCACCCGGTCTCGCTGCTGACCGCGAGCTCGAACGGCACGAAGTACTCGCTGCGCGCCGCCGCGGCATCCGCCTGCGTCGCCAGCCACGCGCCGGACTTCTTCTACGCGTACAACCACGAGCTGCTCGTCGATCAGCCCAAGGTCGACAGCGACGGCCGCACGGACGTCGAGCTCGCCGACCTCGCCGGCGCCGTGGGGATCGACAACGCCGAGCAGGTGCGCTCCTGCATCGAGGACGGCGACTACCTGACCTGGGCGAAGGATGCCACGACGCGTGCGCTCGAGGGTCCGCTCCCCGGGTCCAAGAAGCTCAAGCTGAACGCGGCGCCGATGGTCGTGGTCAACGGCGAGACGTACGTCGGCGCGATGGACGACCCGGCGGAGTTCTCGCAGTTCGTGATGACGGTCGCCAGCGACGCCTACTACGGCGAGTCGACGCCGACCCCCTCGCCGACGACCGCCCCGACGCCGACCACGCCGGCGAAGTGAGGCTCCCGGTCGCCACTATGCTGGTGACCGTTCGCCTCCTTAGCTCATCTGGTAGAGCAGCGGCCTTGTAAACCGCAGGTGGCCGGTTCGAGTCCGGCAGGAGGCTCCGAATCTCTCGGCGCGCCCCGTTCGGGCCGCCCTGTTCAGAACAGCATCCCGTCGCCGCCCTTGTCGTCGGCGCGCGCGACCGCGGCGATGCGCTCATCGAGGGATGCCGCAGCGATCAGCGCCTCATCGATGAGCCCACGCGATCCGTCGGCCGTGAGCCAGTCGCTCTGGAGCGAGGACGGCAGCAGCAGCGGCACCCGGTCGTGGATGTGCGCGATCTGCGGGGGCGCCGGGCGCATGATGATCGAGTAGCAGGTGCGCCACTCACCGTCGGGATCCTTCCCGCGCTGGGTGATGGCGGCCATGCCGAACAGCACCCGCGGCCCAGTCCGAACTCGTGCCAGACGCGCTCGGGCTTCTGCATCTCGTACCAGCCCGTGGACGGCACGATCGCCCGGCCGCGCAATGCCCCGGGCTTCTCCTGCAGTCGCTCCGATCGGGTGTTGATCGAGGGGAACCGTGCCGGCGCACCGTTCACGAGGAACCCCCACCAGGCCTGCTCGAGCGCGGCTGCGCCGTCATCGGGCAGGACGACCGGGTTGAGGTTGCGCAGGTTGCGGCCGGTGGGACGCAGTGTCTCGCCGGCGTTCTGCTCGGCCCAGTGCCGGAGGCCCTCCAGCATCGCGGCATCCGCGGCGGCGAGCTCCTCGGCGTCGGTGAACCGCGGGTCGAGACCATAACTGGCGCACATGCCGCCAGCGTAGACCCGGCCGCCGACGTCCGACCGATAGGGTCGGTCGGTGACCCGATCCCGCCGTCTTCCCGCCCCCGTCGCCCTGGGCGGCGCCGTGTCGATCGGCGCCATGACCGCCGTGCAGGCGCGCATCAACGGAGTGCTGGGCGTACGGCTGGGCGACGGGATCGTCGCCGGACTGGTCTCGTTCCTCGCGGGGCTGATCCTGCTCGTCGTGGTCATCGCCGTGATGCCGGCAGGGCGAGCCGGGGTGCGTCGCCTGGCATCCGGCGTGCGCAGCCGCAGCGTCCCGGTCTGGATGCTGCTCGGAGGCGCGTGCGGCGCTCTCACCGTCTCCACCCAGGGGCTGGTCGCCGGGGTGCTCGGGGTGTCGCTGTTCACCGTCGGCGTCGTCGCGGGTCAGACCGTGCACGGACTGGTGCTCGACCGCATGGGCGTCGGGCCGGCGGGCGTGGTCGCGGTCACGCCCGGCCGGGTCGCCGGCGGGGCGCTCGCTCTCGCCGCCGTCGGCATCTCGCTGGGCGGGGGAGTGCTGGCCTCGGCGCCGCTCTGGCTCCTGCTGCTGCCCTTCCTCGCCGGAGCCGGCATCGCCTGGCAGGCCGCCGCGAACGGGCGTCTGGCTCAGCGCGTGGAGTCGCCGCTCGCGGCGACGCTGATGAGCTTCATCGCGGGAACGCTGGTGCTGCTGGTCGCCGCTGCTGTGAGCGTCGCGGTCGACGGCCCGCCGGCGCCGCTGCCCGCCGAGCCGTGGCTGTACCTCGGCGGGCTGCTCGGCTTCGCCTACATCCTGCTCGGGGCGTTCCTGGTGGCGCAGACCGGTGTGCTGCTGCTCGGACTCGGATCGGTCCTGGGGCAGCTGAGCACCTCGATCGTGATCGATCTCATCTGGCCGCCGCCGGCCGGGCCCGCGGCCTGGCAGCTCATCCTGATGGTCCTGGTCGCCGTCGCGTCGGTCGTCGTGGCGCTGCCGCGCCGCCGTCGCCGGGACTAGTCCCGCGGCATCCGGCCGAGCACGCTCTCGGCATCGATCGCCTTGCGGCGACCTCCGCCCTTGCCCGCGGGCTTTCCGCCGACGTACAGCCAGCCCAGCAGCTGCTCCTTCTTCTTCAGGCCGTGCGCCTTCGCGACGGCCTTCGAGCGGGTGTAGTGGCCGGTACGCCAGATCACGCCCCAGCCGGCCTCGTCCAGCAGCAGGCTCAAGGTGTGCGCGACACCGGATGCCACGGCCTCCTGCTCCCAGTACGGCACCTTCTCGCTCTTGCGCGGGCTGACCACGACGGCGATCAGCAGCGGGGCGCGCAGCGGCTTCGAGGAGGGCCTGTCATCACCCTGCGCCTTGGCGATCGCGGCCCCCAGGCGGTCGCGGTCGGTGCCGCGCAGCTCGATGAGGCGCCACGGGCGCAGCGACGAGTGGTCGGCCACCCTGCCCGCCGCTCCGACCAGAGACAGCAGCTGCTCGTGCGTCGGGGCGTCGTCGGTGACCTTCGACCAGGACTGCCGCGACCGTACGGCGTCGAGGGCGCTCACGACTCGTCGGGGCTGAACGACAGCGCCAGCGAGTTCATGCAGTAGCGGTCGCCGGTCGGGGTGCCGAATCCGTCCGGGAACACGTGACCGAGATGCGAGCCGCACGCCGCGCAGCGCACCTCGGTGCGCACCATGCCCAGGCTGCGGTCCTCGATCAGCTTCACCGCCTCGGGGCGGACCGACTCGTAGAAGCTCGGCCACCCGCATCCGCTGTCGAACTTGGTGCCGCTCTGGAACAGCTCGGCGCCGCAGGCGCCGCACCGGTACAGGCCGTCCCGCTTCTCGTCGAGCAGCTCGCCGGTCCACGGGCGCTCGGTCGCCGCCTCGCGCAGCACCGCGTACTCGGCATCGCCGAGCTCGTCCCGCCATTCCGATTCCGTCTTGTCCACGTCGTAGGCCATGCATCCATTGTCTCTCGCTTCGCGACGAGCGGCGCGACCGCGCGATTCCGGCCGCGCTCTCCCTCGCGCAGCTCGGGAGTGGCGCGCAGGCACGAGAGCGGATGCCGCGTAGCCTGGGGCCATGCTCGGAGATCTCACCGATCGCGACCGCGCGATCCTCGCCCTCGAAGCCGCGTGGCCGCGGCACGGCGGCGCGAAGGAGGAGACCATCCGAGCCCAGCTCGGGATGAGCCCGGCGCGGTACTACCAGCTGCTCGGTCGTCTCATCGAGACGGAGCAGGCGGTCGAGTTCGATCCGCTGCTGGTGCGCCGGCTGCGTCGCATCCGCGACGCCCGCACCGACCGGCGCGTCGCGAGGATGCGCGGTTTCGTCGGCTGACGGCCCGGTACAGGATCGTGCCCTAGCATCGAGGGGTGTCCAAGCCCAGTCATGACCGGTTCGACGACGTCCCTCACGCGACGGGACGCGTCGGAGCGCACCGCGCAGAGGCCCCGGGCATGAACGGATGGGTCGTGCTGCTGTGGTCCGCCGCTGCCGTGCTCGTGCTCGTCGTCCTCGGGATCTTCGGCTCGCTGCTGGCGATGGGACGCATCTCGTTCGGCGGCGACACGCCGCCCAGCCAGGTCGCGACGGCCGCGCCGGAGGAGACCGGCGTCGTGGACACCTCGTACGCCGTGCTGATCCTCAACGCGACCTCGGACGGCAGCCTGGACGGCCAGGTGCGCGATCAGCTGATCAAGGCGGGCTGGGACGGCACCAGCATCTCGAGCAGCGACGCCTCCACCAGCGACTTCCCGACGACGACCGTCTACTACGTCGAGGACGCCGATGAGGCGGCCGCGATCGGGCTGGCGGGGGCGATCGGCGGCGCCGAGGTGCAGAAGAGCGACGTCTACAAGGACCTCAACGATTCCGGCGGCAAGCAGCTCACCGTGGTGATCGGCACCGACCGAAGCACGAAGGCTCCGGAGACCCCGGCCGAGTAGCGTCCTCGCGGCTTGCACTCTCCATGGTCGAGTGCCAGAATGGCGTTAGCACTCGCTTACTGCGAGTGCTAACCCCAACGTCTACGTCCAGGAGGGACGACACAACTCATGGCAAAGATCATCGCTTTCGATGAGGAGGCCCGTCGCGGTCTCGAGCGCGGCCTGAACACCCTGGCCGACGCCGTCAAGGTGACCCTCGGCCCGCGCGGCCGCAACGTCGTGCTCGAGAAGAAGTGGGGCGCCCCCACGATCACGAACGACGGCGTCTCCATCGCCAAGGAGATCGAACTCGACGACCCGTACGAGAAGATCGGCGCGGAGCTCGTCAAGGAGGTCGCGAAGAAGACCGACGACGTCGCCGGTGACGGCACCACCACCGCCACGGTCCTCGCCCAGGCGCTGGTCCGCGAAGGCCTGCGCAACGTCGCGGCCGGCGCCGACCCGATCAGCCTGAAGAAGGGCATCGAGAAGGCCGTCGCGGCCATCACCGCCGACCTGCTCGCCACCGCCAAGGAGGTCGAGTCCAAGGACCAGATCGCCGCCACCGCGTCGATCTCCGCCGCCGACCCCGAGATCGGCGCGCTGATCGCCGAGGCCATCGACAAGGTGGGCAAGGAGGGCGTCGTCACCGTCGAGGAGTCGCAGACCTTCGGCACCGAGCTCGAGCTCACCGAGGGCATGCGCTTCGACAAGGGCTACCTGAACCCGTACTTCGTCACGGACCCGGAGCGCCAGGAGGCCGTCTTCGAGGACCCGTACATCCTCATCGCGAACCAGAAGATCGGCAACATCAAGGACCTTCTGCCCGTCGTCGACAAGGTGATCCAGGACGGCAAGGAGCTCGTCATCATCGCCGAGGACGTCGAGGGCGAGGCTCTCGCGACCCTGGTGCTGAACAAGATCCGCGGCATCTTCAAGTCCGTCGCCGTCAAGGCCCCGGGCTTCGGCGACCGTCGCAAGGCGCAGCTGCAGGACATCGCGATCCTCACCGGCGGCCAGGTCATCACCGAGGAGGTCGGTCTCAAGCTCGAGAACACCACCCTCGACCTGCTCGGCCGTGCCCGTAAGGTCATCGTCACCAAGGACGAGACCACGATCGTCGAGGGCGCCGGCGAGGCGGAGCAGATCGAGGGCCGCGTGACCCAGATCCGCCGCGAGATCGAGAACACCGACAGCGACTACGACCGCGAGAAGCTGCAGGAGCGCCTCGCCAAGCTCGCCGGCGGTGTTGCCGTCATCAAGGCGGGCGCGGCCACCGAGGTCGAGCTCAAGGAGCGCAAGCACCGCATCGAGGACGCCGTCCGCAACGCGAAGGCCGCCGTCGAGGAGGGCATCGTCCCCGGTGGTGGCGTGGCGCTGCTGCAGTCGGCCAAGGTGCTCGACACCCTCGAGCTCGAGGGCGACGAGGCCACCGGCGCGAACATCGTCCGCGTCGCCATCGAGGCTCCGCTGAAGCAGATCGCCATCAACGCGGGCCTCGAGGCCGGCGTCGTCGCGCACAAGGTTGCCGAGCTCCCCGCGGGCCAGGGCCTGAACGCCGCGACCGGCGAGTACGGCGACATGTTCGCACAGGGCATCATCGACCCGGCCAAGGTCACCCGCTCGGCGCTGCAGAACGCCGCGTCGATCGCCGGCCTGTTCCTCACCACTGAGGCGGTCGTGGCCGACAAGCCCGAGAAGGCCCCGGCCGTCCCGGCCGACCCGACCGGCGGCATGGACTTTTGACGCGCGAGGGCTCAATGACGCGAAGCGGCGTTGAGCCCGAGTCGGGTCAAGGTTGAGCGAGCGAAGCGAGTCGAAACCCTAGACCGACACACACAGAACGCCCCCGGCTGCGGCCGGGGGCGTTCTGCGTTCCGTTTGGGGCGGATTCTCACAGATGGGGCGGTGCTGCGCTGCCCCGAACGCGAGAATCCGCCCGAACCCGGGCTCAGCGGAACAGGTTCGCCGAGTACTGGTCGGCATCGGCGTACTGCGTGGCAGCCGAGCCCAGTGCCGTGCCGATCGACGCGAGCACCTGCTCGACGTGCAGCTGCGCGCCGCGCCACTGCTCGCTGCAGTTCTGGAATGCGACCGAGGCGCTCCCCGTCCACGACGACTGCAGCTGGGTCAGCTGCGACATCAGCGCGGCCGACTCGGACTGCAGGCGTTCGATCGTGGCGCGTGTCGCGCCGTGCGCGGCGTGGACGGCGTCGGTGTCGACGGTGAAGACGGACATGAGGGTCTCCTCTCGTTGGGGCTTCCGACGATAGGGCGAGGCGGGGCAGCGGGAACGCCGGATTCGCGGCATCCGGGAGAGTCCGCGAGAATCGCCGAAGGGGGAGGACGAGTGGGTCAGAGATCCAGCGGCTCGATCGGCTGGGTCTCCTCGAGCAGATGCTCCGGCGTCGCCCTCGGCGGAGCCAGCGGCAGCGCGACGATGAACGTCGCGCCGCCTCCGGGAGTCTCCTCGACGCGCACCGAGCCGTTCAGCGCCTCGATGATCGACGACACGATCGCCAGGCCGAGTCCGGAGCCGCCGGTCTCCCTGGCGCGCGAGGTGTCCGCGCGCCAGAACCGCTCGAAGATCTGGTCCCTGATCTGCGGCGGTACGCCCTCGCCGTGGTCGGCGATCGCGATCGTGCCGATCCCGCGCAGCCTGTCCACACCGACGATGATCTCGATCGGGCTGTCCTCGGGCGAGAAGCGCCGTGCATTGCCGAGCAGGTTGGTCACGACCTGCCGCACCTTGTTGTCGTCGCCGAGCACGATCGGCGGTGTGCGCACGGGGATGTCCAGCGTCTCGTGGAAGTCGATCTGCGGGACGATCTCGGTGCGCGGGCGACGACGCAGGCGCGCGAAGGTGGCACCGGTGAGGCCGCGTGGCCTCTGCCCGTCCGGAGCTGATGAGACCGGCGGTGCCGGCTGCGCGACCGGAGGCTCGGCCTGGTCGAGGGTGTTGTCGACGACGGTCACGGTCCGCCCAGGTGCGGTCACACGCATGTCGAGCGCGGCGTCGCGGGCGATCGGACGCAGGTCGAGGGGCATGATCTCGAGCGAGCGGCCGGAATCCTCGTCCAGTCGTGCGAGCGCGAGCAGATCCTCGACCATCGCGCCCATGCGGATGGCCTCCTTCTCGATCCGCTCCATCGCTCTCGCGACATCCTCATCGCCGCGGATGGCGCCCATGCGGTACAGCTCGGCGTAGCCGCGCACGCTGACCAGGGGGGTGCGCAGCTCGTGGCTGGCATCGCCGATGAACCTGCGCATGTGCTGCACCGTGCGATCGCGCTGTGCGATCGCGCCGTCCACGCGATCGAGCATGGTGTTGATCGCCGAGTTGAGCCGGCCCACCTCTGTGGTCGGCTCGAGATCGGTGAGGCGCTGGCTGAGATCGCCGGCGGCGATCGACATGGCCGTGGATTCGACCTGTCCCAGTCGCCGGAAGGTCAGGGTGACCAGCCCGCGGGTGAGCAGCGCGGCGATGAGGATGGTCACCAGGGCGACCGTCGTGTACACGCCGAAGTACGTCGCGACGATCCGGTCGGCCTCGTCCAGCGGAAGCGCGACGATCTGCACGTAGGTCACCGAGGCGCCCACCGCCACCTGCGTCGCCGCAGCGGCGCTGAACGCGCCGCCGTCCTCGCCCTGCAGCGGGATCACCTGATCGGCGGAGGACTGCGCCTGTGCCAGCGTATAGGTCTCCGGGAACACCGGGCGCTCCGCCCCGGCTGGCCGCCGGCCTCGGCGATCTTCGTCCCGGACGTGTCGTAGAAGGCGGCGAAGTAGTCGGCGCGGGAGACCGCGCCGTCACGCGGCGCGAAGGCGGGCTCGCCCTCTTCGACGGTGACCGCGAAGAATCGGTCGGCCTGGCTGGTCGAGACCAGACCGGGCAGCTGCGCGTTGATGTTGCCGATCATCGCGTTGCGCAGGATGGGCACGGTGCCGATCCCCGCGACCAGCAGTCCGAGGGCCAGGACGGCGACGGTGACGCCGGTGACCTTGGCGCGCAGGCTGATGCGCCGCCACCACGAGGTGACGGCATCTGACCTGTGCGCCATGGGGGTCTCCGGGCGTCAGACGGTCTTGCCGACCTTGAGCATGTACCCGAAGCCGCGCTTGGTCTGGATCAGCGACTCCTCGGTGTGCGGATCGATCTTGCGGCGCAGGTATGAGATGTAGCTCTCCACGATGCCGGCGTCGCCGTTGAAGTCGTACTCCCACACGTGGTCGAGGATCTGCGCCTTCGACAGCACGCGGTTGGGGTTGAGCATGAGGTACTTCAGCAGCTTGAACTCGGTCGGGCTGAGCTCGATCGGCACCTTGCCGACGAACACGTCGTGGGTGTCCTGATCCATCGACAGCTCGCCGGCGCGGATCACCGACTCCTCGTCGGCCTGCATGGTGCGGCGCAGGATGGCCTGCGCACGGGCGACGATCTCGTCGAGGCTGAACGGCTTCGTGACGTAGTCGTCGCCGCCGGCGTTCAGGCCCTCGATCTTGTCCTGCGTGTCGTCCTTGGCGGTGAGGAACAGGATCGGCGCGGTGAACCCGGCGCCGCGCAGTCGCTTGGTGACGCTGAAGCCGTTCATGTCGGGCAGCATCACGTCGAGGATGATGAGATCGGGTTCCTCTTCGAGGACGGCGGAGATGGTGGCCGCTCCGTTGGCGACGGTCTTCACCTGGAATCCGGCGAAGCTGAGACCCGTGGAGAGCAGGTCGCGGATGTTCGGCTCGTCGTCGACGACCAGGATGCGCGCATCAGTCATGACCCCATTATGGTGACTCGGCCCGCGCCGTGGCTGATTGTCCGCGGAAGTCGGCAGGACTCGCCGTGCCGGGACGCAGGGCTCCGGCCACGGCGGCCGCGACTATCGGCCGCACCGGCGCGCCCGGATCGACGGTGATCCGGTGCAGCAGCAGCCCCTCTCCGGCGGCCATCAGGAAGGGCGCCCTGGCGGCGGCATCCGCACCGCCGAGCGTGCCGAGGATGGCGCGGGTCCATTCCTCGAAGCGTGCGCGCTGGTCGCGCAGGGGGCCGGATGCCGGCGGCATCCGCCTCGAGGAAGAGGGCGTAGCGCGCCCTGGTCCTGGCCGCGAGCGGGCCGGACTGCACCTCGATCATCCGAGTGAGGGCCTCCACCAGCTCCTGTTCCGTGGTGATCCGCAGGATGCCGCCGTCCGCACGCTCCTGCTCGGCGATCCACTCGATGACACCGGCGACCAGGGCAGCGCGGGTGCGGAAGTGATTGGAGGTGGAGCCGGGAGGGATGGCGGCCGCAGCATCCACCCGTCCGTGCGTGAGCGCGCGCACGCCCTCGGTGCCGACGAGGGTGACGGCCGCGTCGAGGACACGCTGACGGATGCTGCTCACGCGTCGAGCCTATTGTCACTAGAGGCATAGTGACAAGGAACTACGAACGTAGTACGATCATGTGGCATGAACGAGCACAGCGAGTGGGAGCCGCCGCTGCCGGACGCGCCGGGGTTCGAGCATCGGGTTCTCCGACTGCCCGGCGTGCGGATGCACGTCGCGACGATCGGCGAGGGTGAGCCGGTGCTGCTGCTGCACGGTTTCCCCGAGCACTGGTGGCAGTGGCGGCGGATCGCCCCGGAACTGGCCCGGCACGGATACCGCGCGGTCTGCCCCGACCTGCGCGGATGCGGCTGGACCGCCGCCGATGCGCCGGGTATGGACCGGGAGAGCCACCTGCGGGACGTGATCGCGCTGCTCGATGAGCTCGGGATCGTGCGCACCCGAGTGATCAGCCACGACATGGGTGCCATCTCGGCGATGCAGCTCGCGTACGCCCATCCGGAGCGGGTCGGCCCGATGGTGCAGCTCTCGGTTCCACCAGGGTTCTTCGCCTTCACGCCGGGGATCGTGCCGGCGTTCCGGCACATGCCGAAGCTGCTCGTGCATCGTCCGCCCGCCTCCATGCGCTACCTGTTCGGGCCCGCCTACCTGACGCATCCGCTGACCGAGGACGAGCTGTCGTCCTATCTGGTCGTCGAGCGGCGGCCGGAGGTGCTCGCGAGCGTGCGCACCATCTTCCGCGGCCTGGTGATCCCCGAATCGATGCGGCTCGCGGGCGGCACCTATCGGCGGATGCGGCTGCGGCCGCCCACGCTCTGCGTGTTCGGGAGGGACGACGGGCCGTTCTCCGAGAAGAACGTGCGCCGGATCACGCGCGGACACGAGCGGTTCGCCGACCGGATCGAGTTCGCGTACGTCGACGACGCCGCGCACTTCCTCACGGATGACGCACCGGAGGAGGTCGCGGAACTTGCGCTGGAGTGGTTCGCGCGGACGGACGAGCCCACGACGCTCGATGCGGAGACGTCGTCCTGATCCGGATCGCGAAGATGCGTCGGCCGCTCCGATCCGCGAGGATCGAAGCATGCTTCCCTCGGACCCTGCCGCGCCCTCCTTCCCGCCGCCCCCGCCGCCGGCGCCGAGCGTCTCGCCATCCGCATCGAGGTCTGCTGTCACTCCGCCGCCCGCGCCGATCGGCTCGGCGTCGTGGCCCGAGGTCACCCTGGAGGCCGAGTACCATCGGCTGAACGTCGCCCGCGCGCGACGGCCGCGCTGGTGGCGGCCTCTCCTCGTGGCGCTGCTGGGGATCGCCCTGTACATCGGCATGGTCGTCGTGCTGGCCATCCCCTTCGCCGTGATGGCGGCCTTCGTGCCGGAGGTCGCCACCGTGGCCCTGCGCCTGGCCGACCCCGACGGCCTCGACCTGAACGAGCCCGTGACGTTCGTGATCGCGATGCTCTCGATCATCCTCATGCTGCCCGCGCTGCTGATCGCCTCGCGCGTGGTCGCCGGCCGCGGCGTCGGCCTGCTCTCATCGGTGACGGGGAGGCTGCGCTGGGGATGGATGCTGCGCTGCCTCGGTCTCGCCGCAGCGGTCTTCGCCGTGGGGACCGGCATCCAGACCGCCGTCTCCGCGCTGCGGGGCGACGACCTCGTCGTCACCGGCGGCGCTTCGCAGCCCTGGCCGATGCTGCTGCTGGTCGTCCTGCTCGTGCCGTTGCAGTCCGCGACCGAGGAGTACGTGTTCCGCGGATTCCTCATGCAGACGATCGGCTCCTGGCTGAAGCATCCGGCCTTCGCGATCCTGCTGCCTCTGCCGCTGTTCGTGTTCGGCCACCTCTACGACGTCTGGGGTCTGCTCAGCGTCGGTGTCTTCGCGCTCGCCGCAGGATGGCTGACCTGGCGCACCGGTGGTCTGGAGGCGGGCATCGCCCTGCACGTGGTCAACAACGTCAGCATCTTCCTGCTGTCGTCATTCGGGCTCGCGGACGCGAACTCGTCCGGCGGCGGCCCCGTCGACCTGCTGGTCTCGGTGCTCGTGCTCGGCGCCTCGGTGGCGGCGATCGAATGGCTGCAGCGCCGCACGCCGGTCGTGCGGACGCGCGTCCTGCGCTGGCCGGCCCCGACCGCACCCGCGCAGGCGTAGCATCCGGAGAGTGGACGAGGACGAGTGCGGCGGGGACTCCGCGTGCTGGCTCGCGCAGGTCTGCCCGGAGTGCGGAGCACTGCTCAACGACCTCGCCGGACCCTGCTGGCGGTGCGGCCTGACGCCCGGCGAGGAGCCCGGACCGCTTCCGGCCGTCGAGTGAGGGAGCGGAGCGACCGAGACGGAATGCCTGACGGAGTCAGGCCGCCTGCAGGTCGGTGGCGTCCATGATCGTGTAGCTGTATCCCTGCTCGGCGAGGAAGCGCTGTCGGTTCTGCGCGTAGTCCTGATCGACGGTGTCGCGCGCCACCAGCGTGTAGAAGCTCGCCGTGTGATCGGTCTGCTTCGGACGCAGCAGCCGGCCGAGGCGCTGCGCCTCCTCCTGCCGGGAGCCGAACGACCCGGAGACCTGGATCGCCACCGACGCCTCCGGCAGGTCGACCGAGAAGTTCGCGACCTTCGAGACGACCAGCACCTTGATCTCGCCGGTGCGGAACTGCTGGTACAGCACCTCCCGCTCGTCCACCGGCGTGGCGCCGGTGATCTGCGGAGCGCCGAGAGCATCGGCCAGCACGTCCAGCTGGTCGAGGTACTGCCCGATCACGAGCACCTGCTCGTCGGGGTGCTTCTCGATGAGCTCCTTCACCGCGCGGATCTTCGCCGGAGCGGATGCCGCCAGACGGTAGCGCTCGTCGTCGGTCGCCGCGGCGTACTCCAGCCGGTCTCCCGGCGGCAGGTCGACGCGCACCTCGTAGCAGGCGGCCGGCGAGATGAAGCCCTGCGCCTCGATCTGCTTCCAGGGGGCGTCGAATCGCTTCGGCCCGATCAGGCTGAACACGTCGCCCTCGCGGCCGTCCTCGCGGACCAGCGTCGCGGTCAGTCCCACGCGGCGACGCGCCTGCAGGTCGGCGGTGAGCTTGAAGACCGGGGCGGGCAGCAGGTGCACCTCGTCGTAGACGATGAGGCCCCAGTCCATCGCATCCAGCAGTGCGAGGTGCGCGTACTGTCCCTTCCGCTTCGCGGTGAGGATCTGATAGGTCGCGATCGTGACCGGCCTGACCTCCTTGGCCTGACCGGAGTACTCGCCGATCTCCTCGGGGGTGAGCGAGGTGCGCTTGAGCAGCTCGTCGCGCCACTGCCGGGCCGAGACCGTGTTGGTCACCAGGATGAGGGTGGTGGTCTTGGTCGCGGCCATGGCGGCGGCGCCCACGATCGTCTTGCCGGCGCCGCACGGGAGCACGACGACCCCGAGCCGTCCTTGGCGAAGGCGTCGACCGCCTCGCGCTGGTACGGGCGCATCGCCCAGCCGTCCTCGTCGAGTTCGATCTCGTGCGGGGTGCCCGGCGTGTAGCCGGCGAGGTCCTCCGCGGGCCAGCCGATCTTCAGCAGCTCCTGCTTGATCTGGCCGCGGGCCCAGGCGTCCACGACGAACGTGTCGGGGGAGGGATGCCCGATCAGCAGAGGCTGGATGCGCTTGTTGCCGGCGACCTGGGTGAGCACGGCGGGGTCGGTGGAACGCAGGATGAGCGCGCCCTCGTCGTCGCGCTCGATGACGAGCCGGCCGTACCGGTTCACGGTCTCGCGCAGATCGACCGCCACCGACGGCGGCACCGGGAAGCGCGACCAGCGGTCGAGGGTCTCGATCATGTCCTCGGCGGAATGCCCGGCGGCGCGGGCGTTCCACAGCCCCAGCCGGGTGATCCGGTAGGTGTGGATATGCTCGGGCGCCCGCTCCAGCTCGGCGAAGATCGCGAGCTCGTGCCGGGCGGTCTCGGCGTCGGCGTGCGCGACTTCGAGCAGCACGGTGCGGTCGCTTTGGACGATGAGGGGGCCGTCAGACATAGCTGTCCAGTCTAGCGGTCGCTCATCACCCCGGCGTCGTGGCGTCGGCCAGGCGCACGGCCCGGATGCTGCGCACCGGCAGCGTCCGCTCGACATCCGCGCCGCGGTCCAGGCCGCGCAGGCGACCGCCGCCGAGGCCGGTGGCCTCCAGGACGAGTTCCCGTGTCGAGCCGTCCGGCATCCCGACGTCGACGATCAGCAGGGCCTTGGCCCGCACCGCGGCCTCCAGCTCGCGATCCAGCCAGGCGGCATCCGCATCCGGACCCTGACGCTCGCGCAGGCGGGCGATCAGCGCCGCGTAGGACGGCGCAGGGCGAGGGATCGTGTCGACCGGAGGCGTACGACGCATCGAGACCGCCGCACCCGAGGAGTCGACGAGCGTCGCCGGGTAGCGCGCGTCCACCATCGCCCAGTACACCGTCTCGGCGCTGACGCGCGAGACCAGCATGCCGTCCTCGGCGGTGAGGCCGAGCGGACGCAGGCCCCTGTCGACGCCGATGGCCTCGACCAGGTGCGGGTCGCTGCTGGTGACCACGGTTCCGGATTCCGACGCCCACACCCGCACCAGACCGTGACGCTGCGCGGTCTGCCCGACCAGGTACGCCAGCGGCTGGGGCAGGCCGGTGAGCGAGAGCGCCCGAGGAAGTCGAGGACGGATGCCTCGGTCTCGCCCTCGATCAGTGCGCGATCGATCGACTCCGCCGTGAAGCGGTACGACGAGGACTGCGCGGAGTCGCGTTCGGCCATGCCCCGCAGCCGGACCTCGAGTCCCGACTGCAGCGGTCCGGGCGCGATGGCGGTCAGATCGTTCTGCAGGAACACCCTGTCGACCTCGGCGGGCACCAGCCGCTCGAGAGCCGTCGTGTCGACGCGATCGCCGCGTCGCAGTGCCGCAGCCCACTCCGGCTCGGTGCCGGCCGCCGTCATCAGCCCGAGCAGGAGCGCACGGCGCCGCAGTCCCTCTCCCCGCTCCGGCCAGGACGGGTCCCAGGGGTAGGCGTGCAGCCAGGCGGCGGGTGGCAGCCAGCCGTCCCCGTCGCGAGCGCCCGCCGGAAGCGCCTCTCGGAACGCTGTGGCCAGCCGCGCCCACCTGTCGGCGAAGGGCAGGCTCAGCCAGGCATCCGCCTCGGTCGTCACCTGCACCCGGCGCTCGCTCGCACGCAGCAGCCCGGCATCCTCGGCGATCGTGCGCAGATCGTCGGCGTCCTGACCGATCCCCGCCTCTGCGAGACGCTTCTTCTCCCCGGCGGCGAGCGAACCGGTCGCGAGCAGCCCCAGCGGGGCCTCGCGAGCGACCAGGAGCATGTCGGCGATGCGTGATGCGGTGGTGAACGCGCGCTCGGCGATCGGGGCGGACTCCGATTCGGACGCCGCGACCGGGGGCTTCTCGTCGGCGGTGTCCGGCAGTGTGCGCCCGGCGACATGCTCCGCCACGGGAACCGGCACAGCCCCGGAAGGATCCTGCAGGGCGAGCGCGGTCAGGCGGAGGACGGACTGCGCGCCGCCTCGGGTGGCGTCCAGCAGCGCAGCGGCGTCGGCCAGGGGCAGGGAGACCAGCGCACGCTCGATCGAGGCCGGTTCGAGCAGCGCCTCGGCCGCGTCGAAGAAGTCCTGCCAGGGAGCGTCGGTTCTGACACCCCGTGCCAGGAACAGTGCGGTCAGCTCGTCATCGCTCGCCGCAGCCAGCCTGACGGCGAGCGGGCGCGCGTGGGTGCTCATTCCTCGTCCTCAGGACCGCTTCGCCGCGCGTCCCTTGCGGACGAAGCTCATGATCAGCAGAGCGATGATCATGACGAACGCCAGTGGCAGTCCGTACAGGGGCAGTCCGGCGATGAACGGCCACGCTCCGTGGGCGAACGCCTCCTGGCTCATGCCCGTGGCCGTGCCGATGATGATCGCGAAGAAGCAGAGCACGGATGCCCCGGCGAGCCCGAGCGCGGTGTAGGCGAGGATCTTGTCGATCGTGCGGACCGGGACGTCGGGCACCTCATCGCTCGGCTTCCTGTCGTCCGGCCTTCTCCGCTGCGCACTCATCCTTCTCAGACTAGTCCCTGCCCGCGGCCCGGGCTGCGCTCACCCGGTAGGCTTGACGGTGTCGCGCAGCCGCGCGACGTCTTCGTCTTGCACATCAGAAGAGGTTGTTCGCATGCCCACCGGCAAGGTCAGGTTCTACGACGACGAGAAGGGGTTCGGCTTCATCTCCACCGATGACGGCCAGGACGTCTTCCTGCACGCCTCTGCCCTGCCCGCGGGGACGGCCGTGAAGTCCGGCTCCCGGGTGGAGTTCGGAGTGGCGGACGGCAAGAGAGGTCTTCAGGCGCTGTCGGTGCGCGTCCTGGACGCTCCGCCGAGCCTGGCCAAGGTCAAGCGCAAGCCGGCCGACGACATGGCGATCATCGTCGAGGATCTCGTGAAGCTGCTCGACGGCATCGGCGGCGACCTGCGTCGCGGCCGCTACCCCTCGTCCGCCCAGGGTCGCAAGATCGCGGCCGTGCTCCGCAAGGTGGCTGATGACCTCGACGCCTGAAGACCTCGCCACCGCCTCTCGTGAGCTGGCGCTCGCCGCACTGCACGAGGTCACGGCGCCCGCGACCGTCGGCCCGGCCGCCGGTCACACCGTCGAGGACGACGGCGCCGTCTCGCTGCGCTTCGAGAACCGTCTTCCCGGGTATCCGGGCTGGTACTGGACGGTGACCGTCGCTCAGCTCGACGGCGCGGAGCCGACCGTGCTCGAGGTCGAGCTGCTGCCCGGCGACGGCGCGCTGCTCGCCCCGGACTGGGTGCCGTGGGCCGAGCGTCTCGCCGAGTACCGCGCGCACCAGGCCGAGCTGGCCGAGAAGGCGGCTTCCGGCGAAGCCGTGGAGGAGGCCGAGGGCGACCTGGATGCGGAGGATGACGAGCTCGATTCCGACGACGACGTGTCCGATCTGCTGCACGCCGGCGATCTGGACGGCGTCGACATCGACGAGCTCGATGAGTCGTCCGACGATGACTCGTCCGCCGACGAGGAAGCCGACGAGGAAGAGTAGTCGGAACCCGATTCCGTCGCCGAGGCCCCTTCTGATTCGCCGATCAGGAGGGGCCTCGGCGCTGGGGAGACCACCGGCGGTGCGACGAGCGGCCACCACAGTTCGCGCTGCTCTTCTCCGCTCGCGCTGCAGATCGCTGCGTCACGGCCGGTTCGCGCTGCTTCTCCCTGCTCGCGCTGCGCCGATACGCGGCGCGCAGGCAGGAAGGAGTGGCGCGAACCCGCTGGAGGTCCGGCCGGAACTCAGCCGGCTGTGCGCTCCAGCACGTAGTCGATCGAGCGGGTCAGCTGTCGGACGTCGTCGGGCTCGATGGAGACGAACGTCGCGATGCGCAGCTGGTTGCGGCCGAGCTTGCGATACGGCTCGGTGTCGACGACGCCGTTCGCACGCAGTTCCTTCGCGACGGCCGCCGCGTCGACACTCTCGTCGAAGTCGATCGTCACGACGACAGGGGAGCGGTCGGCAGGGTCGGCGACGAACGGCGTCGCGACCTGCGATGCCGCCGCCCAGTCGTAGAGGACGCCGGAGGACTCGGCTGTGCGGGATGCCGCCCAGGAGAGCCCGCCGTTCTCGAGCATCCAGCGCAGCTGGCTGTCGAGCAGGTGCAGCGTCGCGAGGGCGGGAGTGTTCAGCGTCTGGTTCAGACGCGAGTTGTCCACGGCGTTCTTCAGGCTGAGGAACTCGGGGATGTAGCGGTCCGAAGCGGCGATGCGCTCGATGCGCTCGATCGCCGCCGGGGATGCCGCAGCGAGCCACAGCCCGCCGTCGGAGGCGAAGTTCTTCTGCGGTGCGAAGTAGTAGATGTCGGTGTCGGCGATGTCGACGTCGATGCCGCCGGCCGCGCTCGTCGCGTCGACGACCGTCAGTGCGCCCTCGGCGGCGACGCGGCGCACCGGCGCGGCGACACCGGTCGAGGTCTCGTTGTGCGGCCAGGCGTAGACGTCGATGCCGTCGACGATCTCGGCGTCGGTCCGCGATCCCGGCTCGGCCGTGCGCACGTCGGGCGCCTGCAGCCAGGGCGCGGCGGCGGCCTTGGCGAACTTGCCGCCGAACTCGCCGAACACCAGGTTCTGCGCCCTGTTCTCGATCAGGCCGAATGCCGCCGCATCCCAGAACGCCGTCGATCCGCCGTTGCCGAGCAGGATCTCGTATCCGTCCGGCAGCCGGAACAGCGAAGCCAGCTGCTCGCGGACGCTTCCGACGAGGTTCTTCACCGGCGCCTGCCGGTGCGAAGTGCCCAGCAGCGAGGCGCCGATCTCGGCGAGAGCCGCGACGTGCTCGGGGCGCACTTTGGACGGACCGCAGCCGAAGCGGCCGTCGACGGGCAGGAGTTCTCGGGGGATCTCGATCGCCATGGATCGATTGTAGGTGCGGCGACGATCACCGCCCGCCCCTGTGACGCCCGGTGTCGGAAGGGGAATGTAGGCTTGCCTAAGAAGACTTCGGAGGAAATCCATGGCCGACCTGATCGACACCACCGAGATGTATCTGCGCACCATCCTCGAGCTCGAGGAGGAGAACATCGTGCCGCTGCGCGCCCGCATCTCCGAGCGGCTCGGCCACTCCGGTCCCACGGTGTCGCAGACCGTCGGACGCATGGAGCGCGACGGACTCGTCGTCGTGTCCGAGGACCGAACGCTGGAGCTGACGGATGCCGGGCGTCGCAAGGCGGTCGACGTCATGCGCAAGCACCGTCTCGCCGAGCGGCTGCTCTCCGACGTGATCGGGCTGGACTGGGCGTTCGTGCACGAAGAGGCCTGCCGCTGGGAGCACGTGATGAGCGAGCAGGTCGAGCGCCGTCTCGTCGAGCTGCTCGGCCACCCGACCGAGTCGCCCTACGGCAACCCGATCCCCGGGCTGGACCAGCTCGGTGATCTTCCGGCGCGCACGTTCGATGAGGGCGTGATCGGTCTCGTCAAGAAGCTGGATGCCGCGGGCGCGCCGATCGACGGCACGGTGCGACGACTGGCCGAGCCCGCGCAGGTCGACCCCGAGCTGCTCGAGCAGCTTCGTGAGGCGGGAGTGGTGCCGGGCGCGAAGGGCGACTACCGCTACAACGAGGGTTACGTACTGATCCGCATGGAGGGTCAGGAGGAGGGCCTCGAGCTCCCCGTCGAGCTGGCCTCGCACATCTTCCTCGTCGGCGACCCCGCCTGAGCCGTGCCTCGGGGGACCCGGCTGATCTGCGACGACCTTCAACCTTCAACCTGGGGATTGCCAGGTTCTCAGGGTGACAGAATCGTTATCTTCCGGTAACGTCGTTCGGGTTATCGGCGAAGAAGCCCGCCGATGACTGACGTGAAGATCGCCTCCCGGGCTCGTCGTCTTCGCGGAGAACGCACAACGTGCCGCAACATCTGCGTGCGCGACTGACGACTTGTTGACGAGCCTGCGCTTGCCCGAAGCGCGGAGGCGCAGGAGGACCACCTTTTGGCCGCAGACATCGAGAAGCCCGACACGACATCTGAACAGCGCACCCCCGCGAAGCGCGGGGCGAAGCCCAGGACCCGAAACGTGAAGCCGATGCGGACCGTGGCGATCTTCGCTGCTGTCGGCGCTCTCGTCGCCGCTGTCGCCCTCCCCGCCTACGCCGCGACCTCAGCGCCTGCCACTTCCGCAGCCACGTCGCTGCGCCAGGCGGCCGTCGACGATGCGCAGTCGCTGGTCGTGGCGTCCGAAGCCACCGCGGCGCCGATCGCGCGCGGCAACTACTCGGCGACCACGCCGCAGGAGATCGCGAAGAAGAAGGCCGAAGAGGCCGCCAAGAAGCGCGCGGCGGCCGAGGCGAGGCTCGCATCGGCCGGCAGCTCCTACAGCACCGCCGATCTGCAGCTCGTCGCCGCGGGCTCGGGCGAGGTGCGCTACCCGCTTCCGCGAGGCTCCTACACCGTCAGCCGTACGCTCGGCAGCGGCCACAACGGCGCCGACATGGCCGGCCCTTCCGGCACTCCCATCTTCGCCGCCACCAGCGGACGCGTCCGGGTCTCGAGCGAGAGCTACTACGGCTACGGCGTGGCCGTCGTCATCGACGGCGTGGTGGGCGGCAAGCGCGTCTCCACCACGTACGCGCACATGATCTACGGCTCGCGGGCCGTGCAGGCCGGTCAGACCGTCACCGCCGGCCAGTTCATCGGCAAGCGCGGCAACACCGGCCGCTCCTACGGCTCGCACCTGCACTTCGAGGTCGAGGTCAACGGCTCGCTGGTCGAGCCGATCGGCTGGCTGGCCGCGAACGCGGGCTGATCCGCCGACACGCCACCGGGCGTTCATCGCGATTTCGCCCGGGCGTGTCGCGCATGCGTTAGCCTGAACCCGTCGTCGTACAGGCGGGAGAAGCCGATGGATCAGAAGCCGAGCATCCGAACCATGGATGCGCTTGGCCGTCTGGTGCTCCGGCATCGTCCGCACGGATGCCTCGGTTCCACCGAGCGCGAAGGGCGCTGTCTCTGAGACGGCGCCTTTTTCGTCATCCCGTGGTCGTCTGCTGCCTGCACGACGTCGTGTGAGTCGAGAGTGCCGGGAAGCCATCCCGGCGGATCGAGAGGATGACGATGCGCACACTGGTATTGAACGCCGGCTACGAACCGCTCGCGGTGGTCTCATTCAAGAGAGCCCTCGTCCTGGTGATGAACGAGAAGGCCACGGTCATCGAGCGGGTGGAGGGCGATCCCGTCTGGGCCTCCCACGGCTCCTACGATCGTCCCGCGGTGATCATCCTGTCGAGATACGTGCGCGTCCCCTTCTCGCGCCGGGTGCCGGTCACGAGGCGCGGCGTGCTGCGCCGGGACAGTCACAGATGCGGGTACTGCGGCAAGGCGGCCTCGACCATCGACCACGTCCTGCCCCGTTCCCGCGGGGAGTGGACTCCTGGGAGAACCTCGTGGCCTGCTGCCTGCGCTGCAACAACGTCAAGAGCGACCGCACTCCGCAGGAGATGGGCTGGGAGCTGCGCAGCACGCCGCGCCCGCCGCACGGCACCGCCTGGACGGTGCGGGGCACCGAGCGCAGCGATCCGTGCTGGGAGCCGTACCTGGCGCTGGCGGCGTAGGAGCGCCGCACCGGGGCGTGCCGGGACGCCACCTGCGGCGGCGCGTGCCCTCGCGTCCCCATCGCGCCCTCCACGCGCCGCCGATGGCAGGAAGAGGTCGCGTTGCGCGAAAGGGGCGGCGCGCGGAGCCTCCTGCGCGACGGGGCCCCGCCTGACGAGGGGTGAGGATGCGTAAAGGGCCACCCTCCGGGCGGCCCTTTACGCATCCGTGCCCTCGACAGGATTCGAACCTGCGACCTGCCCTTTAGGAGAGGGCTGCTCTATCCAGCTGAGCTACGAAGGCGCAGGACAAGTCTAGAGCGAGAAACTCGCATGTCATGATTCGAGTGCAGCCGACACTTCAGAGTGAGAGCCCACCGAACCCCGTGAGGACGCATGTACGACGACGCCGACGCCGAGCTGATCAGGCTTGCCCGGCGCGGGGATCGTGGGGCGTTCTCGGCGCTGTACGCGCGGCACGCGAAGGCGGTCTACCTGTATGCGTGGAGCATGCTCCGCGCCGATGACGACGCCGAGGACGTCGCGCAGGAGGTCTTCGTGGTCGCCTGGCGGCGGCTGAAGCAGGTGCGGGTCGTGGATTCCTCCGCACTGCCCTGGCTGCTCGTCACTGCCCGCAACCATGCCCGGAACGTGATCCGAGGCCGTCGTGCGGCGCTGCCGCTGGACGAGTCCCTGCTTCCCGGCGACGCCACGAGGCAGGAGCGGGTCGAGGAGCTCAGCTGGGTGCGTCAGGCGGTCGAGAGACTGGGTGGGATGGATCAGCGGATCATCCAGCTCTGCCTCGTCGAGGGGTACTCCTACGATGAGGCGGCCGAGCACCTGGGTCTCAGCACGACGGCACTCGCGAAACGTCTGCAGCGTGCGCGTGCCGGCATCCGGCTGTCGCTGCGGGGCGAGTCATGAGCGAGCGGCCCAAAGAGGGCGTCTACCTGGATGCCGCGCTCGCCGTGATCGGCGAGCAGGTCGAGGAGCGCATCGACGAGCTCGACCGCCGTCGCCGTCGCCGCGCCCGCGTCGGCGTCTCCGCGCTGGTCGCCGCGACCCTGCTGAGCGGCTCGGCGGCCGCGTACGCGATCGCGCAGAGCCATCGGCCGCCGCACCAGGCACCGATCGTGGAGGTGTCGGAGACTCGGCAGCTCAGCTGCGTGGAGGGTGCGGATGCTTCGGCCCCGGCCTACTTCACCGTGTCCTATCGGGCGGACCCGGCGGCATCCGTCGACGCGATGGCGGTCTGCGCGGACGCCCGCTCGACTCTGGCGTCCGAGACCGCGCGCATCGCACGATCCAGTCCGGTGCAGCTCGTCGCGATCGCGACGAGGCTTCTGAAGGCGGATGCCGCAGATCGCTTCACCGTGGAGGCGGCGTCCTTCGGCACCATCTCCGCAGACCCCGCCACCCCGGTGCGAGTCTGCGGGGACGGGGACGCGACGGTCGTGCTGGTCGCACCGCCGGATGCGGGGTCCTCGCCTCCGATCGTGGTCTGCTCGGCGGGCTCACGGTGAGCCGCACTCGCGTACCCGGCGCTCTGCGCCGACTGCTGCGCCAGCCGCTGCGGGTGACCGCCGTCGTGCTCCTCGCGGCGACGGCGCTCGCAGCAGCGGGTGTGCACGGCAGTGCGGCGACGATGCTGGCGAGCACGGTGGATGAGAACTGGCGCGGCGACTACGACATCCTCGTCACCGCGACCGACCAGCTGGCCGATGTCGACGGGATGCTGCCGCCGAACGCCCTCGCCGGCGGCGAGAAGGGGATGACCCTCGCCCAGTGGCAGCGGGTGCAGGGGCTCGACGGAGTGGATGTCGCGGCGCCGATCGGGGAGGTGCTGGTGCCCGCGCTGAAACGGGCCGATGTGTGGCTGGCCATCCCTAAGGAGAAGGTGCGAGCGGCGGCGGACCAGCCGGAGGCCTTTCGCCTGACGACGACGTACACGACCGACGATGGGCTGGGGGAGAGGATCGTCGACAGGCGCAGCATCCCGCTCGTGCTCGACGGCACCGGGACTCCGCCGCCCACGGCCGAGGACGTCGAGACCTGTCGTGCCAATGCCGGAACAGTGGCGTACGGACTGACCGACACCGTGGAGGTCTACGTCGATCCCGCTCGCTATCCCGCCCTCGTCGAGCGCATGTGCGGTGGCGAGGGATGGCGGATGTTCGGAACCGGTCCCTCGGTGAACTTCCCCTCCGACGATGCCTGGGGCGCGCGTTTCGCGACGTCCGGCGACGACGCGATCGCCTTCAACCTGCCGGCCGTCCCGGATTCGACCACGCGGATCACCCTGGTCGATCCCGAATCGGAGCGGCGTCTCCTCGGCGACCGGGGCGACTTCCTCGACCCGCTCGTCGCGGTCGACACGACGACGCCCGTCGACATGGCTCGGGTATCGGCCTGGGCGCACCGGGAGGGCGGCGCCTTCGCCGACCGATTCGACGGCATGCTGCGCGACATGGTGCATCCGGAGGGCACCGATGAGGAGATGCTTCGCGAGTGGCGGCAGCTCTACTCCGAGAACGCTCTCGACTACGACGCCACGATCCGCCAGAGCTTCGAAGGCGAGGGAATCACCCCGCTCATCATCAGCGAGGCGCAGATCGCACAGCTCACCGTCCGCATCGACCTGGAGGCCTTCGGCCCCACTGAGCGCGCGGCGACGGTCGGATACGTCGTGCCGGACAGCGTGTCGTCGGGTGCTCCCGGCGAGGAGATCGGCAGCACTGTCGCCGACGTGTCCAGCATCCTGAATCCGTTCTCCTCGGCAGCGGACGTCCTCACCTGGCCGGGGAGGACCCCGCAGCGAACAAGGCGGTGACGCTGTCGGCATACAGCCAGTACATCCGCGTCGTCGGCAAGCAGAGGGGCGCGGGCTATGCGGAGCAGGCCGGCGGGGGCATCGGTCTGGACGACGTCGGGTTCATCGATCCCGTGCGACCGCCGAACGCACCGGAGGGCAAGCTCCACCTCGTCGGTGACGGCGCCGAGCCCGGCGCCGAGTCGATGTACGCCGAGCCGCAGATCATCAGCGACGCATCCATGCGGAACGAGGACTACTCGCTGGCCGTCCCGATCGGATCCTTCGACCCCGCCGACCTCGGAGTCGACGAGGAGGCCGCGAATCATGTGCCACTCGGCGCCTACGCCCCGGTCGACACGACGCTCACCGGGGGCGAGCACGCCGGTGAGACCATGCGACCCAGCCTGTCCGGCCTGGGACTCGTCTCAGCACGGACCGTGGCGATCGGATCCATCCATTCTGCGACCTATTGGAAGGACAAGACCCCGATCAGTGCCATCCGGGTGCGGGTGAGCGGCCTCGACCGCTACGACGCCAGCGGCCGGCAGCATGTCGTCGACGTCGCCCAGCGCATCGAGGATCTCGGCCTCACCGCGACGATCGTCGCAGGCTCGAGTCCTGCTGACGCCGACGTGCTCGTGGGCGGCTACGCGTTCGGCACCGACGACCCGAGCGCGGCGCAGCGGGTCCGCTCGCTGGGGACGATGACGCAGAAATGGTCGGAGCTCGGCGCTGCGGCGCGGGTCTCGCTGTCGATCTCCGCCGCATCCTGGACCATGCTTGCGATCGCGCTCGGGTCGGGCGTCCTGCTGATGATCTCCACGCAGCTCGCCGCCGTCCCCGCTCGCCGGGCGCAGTCCGTCGTGATGCGGGAGATCGGCTTCACGCGGCAGAAGGTCGTGCGCTGGTTCGCGGCGGAGGAGCTGCCCGGCGCTCTGGTCGTCGTGGTCATCGCCGTCGGCGCCTGGCTGCTGTCGGGCCGCAGCGGGGTGAGTGCGATCACCTCAGGCTGCGCGATCGCCGCCATCGCCGCAGGATCCACGGTCGCGGTCCTGTCCTCCACCCGAACGCACCCGGCGCGCGCCAAGGACGCTCGCTCGCGCAGACTCGGTGCGCGCACGGTGTTCGGGTTCGGTGTCCGACAGGTGGGCGTGCACCCGTTCACCGCGGTCGTACAGCTGCTTGCGACCATCGTGATCGGGCTCGCCGCCGGGACGCTCGCCGAGTCCGTGCGCACCGCGCAGTCGGCGATCGGCGCCAGCGGCCTCGCCGTGCTGATCGGTGCGCAGCAGCTCGGTCCGCAGCTCGCGCTCGGCGTGATCGGCGTCATCGGCGGGATCATGCTCGCGCGGATCACCCGCCGGACAGACCTCGCCCGTCGGGCCGAGCAATGGCGGGCGCTGCGCGCCATGGGCTGGACCGGCCGTCAGATCGCGCGCGCGCAGCGGGCCGAGGGCCTGGCGATCGCCCTGCCCGCGATGCTCGGCATCGCCGCGCTCGCCGCGCTGACGGTCGTGCTCCTCGATGTGGCGTGGGTCTCTGCAGTCGTCGCGCTCGCCGCCGCAGCGTTGAGCGCGTTCATCACATTCGGATTCCGCCACGGAGGGGGCTCACGATGACCACGGAGACGCAGCATGCCGTGCCCGCGGAGCGGCGGATGATCGAGGCGGAGCCGCCCTGGAGCTGCGCGGAGTCGGCATCCAGTTCGAGCGACCGGGTGTCGATCCACTGCGCATCGTGTCGGACTACGACCTGCTTCTCGACCGCGGCGGCATGCACTGCCTCGCTGGGCGCAGTGGTTCCGGCAAGACCAGCATCCTGCGGGTCGCCGCTGGACTGGTGCCTCCGGCCGCGGGCGCGGTGCGCTGGGCGGGGTTGGAGATCACCGGGCTGGCGGACGATGTCGTGACGACGCGTCGACGGCAGCACGTCGGCTATCTCGACCAGCGCGGCAGCCTGGTGCCGGGGCTCACCGCCCTGGAGAACGTGCTTCTCCCGCAGTGCCGGATCGGCGCACTCGAGCGCTGTCGCGTCGCGCCAGGGATCTGCTGCACAGGCTCGGTGTGGGCCCTCGCTCCACGCACTATCCGGACCGGCTCTCCGGCGGCGAGCGTCAGCGGGTCGCGTTCGCCCGGGCGCTGCTGCTGCAGCCGGCCGTGATCATGGCGGATGAGCCGACGGCGAGCCTGGACCGGGCCACCGCCGATCAGCTGATCGCGCTGCTGCGCGGACTCGCGGACGACGGCATCGCGGTGCTCGTGGCATCGCACGACCAGCATCTCATCGACGCTGCGGACAGCAGGACGGTCCTCGCCTGAGCTTGGACGGGACGAGGGCCCGGGACCCGCGCGATGCGGTGCCCGGGCCCTCGTCGAGGCATCAGTGCGCGGCGCGGTAGGCCTCGACGATCTCCGCGGAGATGCGGCCGCGCTCGGACACCTTGTAGCCGTTCGCGCCCGCCCACTCGCGGATGGCGGCGGTGTCGGAATTGCGCGGTGCGCTGCGTCGCGCGGATGCGCTGCGGCCGGCGCCGGCGGAACCGGCGCGGCGGCCCGCCTGGATGTAGGGAGCGAGAGCGGCGTGGAACTCCTCCGCGTGCGCGTCGTTCAGGTCGATCTCGTAGGCGGTGCCGCCGATCGAGAAATGGATGGTTTCGCCGTCGCCGACCTCGAGCAGGGTTCCGTCGATATCGTCGACCAGCTGGTGCACAATTCTTCGAGCCATGCCGTCAAACGTAAACGACGGAATTCACGTTCGCAAGAATTCCCGCCGCGTTTCAGGGAAGAAGATTCGCGCGTCGTGCGCGGGTGACCGCGGAATGCCGTGTCGATGCGTCGAGTTTCGACATCGCCGTACCCAGATAAGCCTTGACGGTGCCTTCTCGCAGACCCAATTGCGCGGCGATCTCGGCATTCGTCGATCCGAGTGCGGCGCAGGAGAGCACATCGAGTTCCCGAGGGGACAGATGCACCGTCGGGATGGGCGATGTCTGCGGCGGATGAGCGTCTCCGGTGAGCGCCAGCAGGCGATTCTCCACACGTGCCAGCCGCGCGCGGAGTTCCGCGTCCTCGACGGATGCCGCCACGCTGCGCAGCTCGGCGAAGCTCTCCCGCAGCTCCTCTTTCTGCGACGGGGCCAGATCCGTCGGGGCGGACAGCTCGGTGATGCGTCGTTCGACCTCGTCTCTGACGCGCAGCTCGCTCGAGAGCGATTGCGCCACCGTCATCGCGGGTGCCGTGGTGATGCCGCCGATCTGCGACTCCTCCCACGCACCTGCATAGAGCACTCCGCGTGGGCGGCCTCCGACGATGATGGGAACTGCCAGCAGGGTCCGCAGCCCCTCCCCGAGCACGAACATGTCGTAGTCGTGGGTGATCTGCTGCGACGTGCGGTAGTTGTTCGTCATGCGCGGGCGCAGCTCGGACATCGCCCGTCCGCCGAGTCCGCGATCCGGTCGCACACGCAGACCGTCCAGGCTGCGCGTGCGGTTTCCGACGATGGTGGTGACCGAGACCACGCCCCGCTCGACCAGCCCCCCGAACGCCACGGGGAACCGCGTACGACGGGAGAGCTCGCGCACCGCGCCGGCGACGAGTTGTTCTTCGGACTCCATCTGAGAAGTCGTGCTCACCGAGTACCAACTTTCGGGGGTGACGGCACCGTTCGCCCCTTTCGTAGCGTCGACCCTATCACTCGTGAGGCGCACCGCTGCGCCTCGTCGACATGCGGCAAGGAGGCCCCATGACAGATCAGAATGACACCGTTCCTCCGGACGGGATCGATTACCTCGCGATGCAGGAATCGGAGCGGTTCCAGCGGCTGAGACGGACCCAGCGCTCGTTCATCTTCCCGCTCGCGGCGTTCTTCCTCGTCTGGTATTTCGCGTATGTGCTGCTGGCCGCATTCGCCACGGACTTCATGAGTCAGCGCGTGTGGGGTGACATCACTGTCGGCCTGCTGTTCGGGCTCGGTCAATTCGTCACAACATTCGCGATCACGATGTGGTACGTCTCGTTCGCGAATAAGCGCCTCGATCCGCAGGCGTCGGCGATCAGGGAAGAACTCGAGAAGGTGCAGGCCGAGGTATGAGCATCCATTCCGCCGTCACCACGGTCGAGAACAATCCGATCCTGAACATCGCGATCTTCGGCGCATTCGTCGCCGTGACGCTGTTCATCGTGATCCGCGCGAGCCGCAACAACAAGACCGCAGCGGACTACTACGCAGCCGGACGCTCGTTCAGCGGCCCGCAGAACGGCTTCGCGATCGCGGGAGACTATCTCTCCGGCGGCATCCTTCCTCGGCATCTGCGGCGCCATCGCGGTCAACGGCTATGACGGATTCCTGTACTCGATCGGATTCCTGGTCGCCTGGCTGGTCGCCCTGCTGCTCGTCGCCGAGATGATGCGCAACACCGGCAAGTTCACGATGGCCGATGTCCTCTCGTTCCGGCTCAAGCAGCGTCCGGTGCGGATGGCCGCGGCGATCACGACCCTGGCGGTCTGCTTCTTCTACCTGCTGGCGCAGATGGCCGGCGCCGGTGGTCTGGTGTCGCTGCTGCTCGGCATCGACAACAAGGTCGGGCAGTCGATCGTCATCGCTGTCGTCGGCGTGCTGATGATCGTCTACGTGCTGATCGGCGGCATGAAGGGCACCACCTGGGTGCAGATCGTGAAGGCGGTGCTGCTCATCGCCGGTGCGATCGCGATGACGGTGTGGGTTCTCGCGCTGAACGGGTTCAACCTGAACACCCTGCTCGAGGCCGCCGTCGCCGAGTCGCCGGCCGGCGACAAGATTCTCGGGCCCGGACTGAAGTACGGAGCCAACCCCGTCGACTTCCTGTCGCTCGGCATGGCACTGGTGCTCGGCACCGCCGGTCTGCCACACGTGCTGATGCGCTTCTACACGGTCCCCACGGCCAAGGAGGCTCGTCGATCGGTGGTGTGGGCGATCTGGCTGATCGGCATCTTCTACCTGCTGACTCTGGTGCTCGGCTACGGTGCCGGCGCGCTGGTCGGTCCGGACAACATCCTCGGCGCGCCCGGCGGCGTGAACTCGGCGGCTCCGCTGCTGGCACAGGCGCTCGGCGGCCCGATCCTGATGGGCTTCATCTCCGCGGTGGCGTTCGCGACGATCCTCGCGGTCGTCGCGGGTCTCACGATCACTGCGGCGGCCTCGTTCGCACACGACATCTACGCGAACGTCATCAAGAAGGGCAAGAAGGGTGACGGCGTCTCCGATCCGAACGGCGAGGTCAAGGTCGCGCGCCGCACGGTGATCGTGATCGGCATCGTGGCGATCGTCGGTGGCATCGGCGCTCAGAGCCAGAACATCGCGTTCCTGGTCGCGCTCGCCTTCGCAGTCGCTGCATCCGCCAACCTGCCGACGATCCTGTACTCGCTGTTCTGGAAGCGGTTCAACACACGCGGCGCGGTCTGGAGCATGTACGGCGGCCTGATCGCGGCGATCGGCCTGATCGTGATCTCCCCGGTGTTCTCCGGCTCGGAGACCTCGATGATCCCCGGTATCGACATCGCGGTCTTCCCGCTGAGCAACCCGGGCATCGTCTCGATCCCGCTCGGCTTCCTCCTCGGGTGGCTGGGCACGGTCACGTCGAAGACCGCCGAGTCGCGCACGCTGGCGGCCGAGATGGAGGTGCGCTCGCTCACCGGCTTCGGAGCCGAGAAGGCTGTGGAGCACTGAGCGAGAACCACGATCACGCGGACCCCGGCGGCCTACACGCCGGGGTCCGCGTCGTTCATGCGGCGACCTGCTGTTCGAGGTCGAGCAGGAACCGCTTGCGCTCCGGGTGGGCTCCGTAATGGCCGGGTGTGCCGTCGGAGCGGATCACGCGGTGCACGGGCACGACAATCGAGAAGGGCGTGTTCCGGCACGCGGTGCCGACCGCTCGGGCCGCCCCGGACTGCCCGCCAGCACCGCGACCTCGCCGTAGCTGAGGGTCTCGCCCCACGGGATGCCGCAGATCGCCTGTAATGCGGCACGGGGGAACCCCTCGATCAGGCGCCAGTCCAGCCGCACCTGCTCGTCGAACCTGATGGGCTCGCCCTCGAAGTAGCGGTCCAGCAGATGCGCGAGTTCGTCGGCCGCACCCGGATCCGGCTCGGGCATCTGATGCAGGCGCTGGGAGATGTCATCAAGGAGCCACGGCGCCCGGGGATCGACGGTCTCGGAGAGGTCGAGGCAGACCAGGCCGTCGTCGGAGAAGACGGTGAGAGCATCGCCGAACGGCGTCTGCGCGAAGTCGTAGCGGAAGGTCATGGGTCCATCCTGTCGCTGTGCGCGGACGGCGCGCGGGGCTGAACCGCAGGATGCTCCGCATCTGTGGAGCACTCATCGCCGCATCCGACCTGTGCAGTGAAGGTCGAAACCCCCGGGAATACCGGAAAACCGGCCGGGGATACCAGCGTGAGCACATCGGCGCGCCTAGTCTGTGACGTGTGTGGCGACGTGAAGGGAAACCGGCGGGAGACGCAGAGACGGATGCCGCGGTGACCCTGGGCGAGCTCGGCGAGAACGGCACCGGGGTGGACATCGCGCATGCCGCCGAAGCAGAGCGCACCCGTCTGCGCGCCGAGGCGGCGGATCTCGGCGGTCGGTCCTCGCTCACCGGGTTCCGCGATCGTGGCGACAACGGCATCGACATATCGAAGGCGCACCCGGGCAGCCTGCCCCAGTTCATCACCGGCCGCTCCACACTGCTCTCGAACCTGTTCCGCGACGAGGTCGGCCTGCGCACCGCGCGCCTCGCCGCAGAACGGATCACCGCGCGCAACACCGAACTGCGCACCGTGCGCGGCATCGACGCGGTGCGACTGGCGGTCGGCATCGCGCGCTGGCGGATCGGGGGACGGACTTCTCCGCCCCGGTGCTGCTGCGTCCACTCGCGATCCGCCGGCACCATTCGGACTTCGAACTCAAGCTGCACGGCGTCTTCGAGGTCAACCCCGAGATCGTCCGCCTGGCCCGAGAGCACTTCGGACTCTCCCTCGACGCCGCCGATCTCGCGACGCTCGCCTACGACGGGGGCATCTTCAAGCCTCAGCCCGTCATCGATCAGCTCCGTGCTCTGACCAGGCACATCGACACCTTCTCGGTGCAGCCCCGCCTGATCGTCTCGACCTTCGCCGATGTCGCCAGCCCGATGGCCCGGGACATGGCCGATCTCGATCACCCCGTGCTGAACGCGCTCGCCGGGCACGTCGACGATCGCGAGAGCCTCGCGGAGCGGCGCGCCGCGGTGCCGGTCAGCAGCCCGGACGACCGCGCACCGGCATCCGACACTCTGCTCCTCGATGCCGACGGCGAACAGGAGACCGTGCTGGCGCGGATCACCTCCGGTCAATCGCTCGTCGTCGCCACTCTGCCCGGCACCGGCGGCACTCAGACGGTGATCAACGCCCTCGGCGAACTGGTGCGCGCGGGCAAGCGGGTGCTGGTCGTCTCGGCCCGCCGATCGACGCTGGACGGAGTCCGGCACAGGCTCAGCGGGATCGGCCTGGACGGACTCGCCGTGTCACCGGCATCCATCCGCCGCGACCTGGTGCGCGCGATCGCACGCTGCGAGAAGGCCACTCAGCCGAAGGTGGCGGACGTGGACGACGCCCTGGTGCGTCTGCGCACCGTGCTGCGCTCGTACCGGCAGGCACTGATCTCGCCAGTCGGAGCGACGGGCGCCTCCGTGCTCGAGGCCACGCGCAACCTCACCCGTCTGGCCTCCCTGCCCGTGCCACCCTCCACCACAGCGCGGCTGGGGCTTCCCGCTCTCGAGCGACTCGCGGGGGAGCGCAGTGCCGCGGCCGACCGCCTCACTCAGGCCGCTCGGCTCGGGGAGTTCCGGTTCGGACCGGATGATTCGCCCTGGTACGGAGTCACCTTCGAGACCACCGAGGCGGCGCGCAGCGCGCACGCCCTCGCCGGACGCCTGCACGGCACCGCCGTTCCCGCCCTGCTCGAGCGCGGGTACGAGCTGATCGCCCAGACCCGGATGCGTCCGTTCGCCACGATCGACGAGATGGGCGAGTACCTGCGACTGCTGCAGGGGATCAGGGACACGCTCGACAGGTTCAGCCCCACCGTCTTCGAACGTCCGCTCGGCGAGCTGATCCAGGCGCACGGCTCCCGGCGGGACGCGCCCGGGATGTCATCGGCTTCCCGCCGGCAGCTCAAGCGGCTCGCCCGGGAGTACGTGCGGCCCGGCGCGCACGTCTCCGAGATGCATGAGGCGCTGCTGCGCATCCAGCAGCAGCGCACGCAGTGGCAGCGCTACGTCGAGGCCGGCGTCGCGCCGGAGGTTCCGCTCGGCCTCGCCGACGTGCAGGTCGCCTGGCAGCGCGTGCACGCCGAGCTCGGAGAGCTGGATGCCGCGATCGGGCGTCGAGAGCCGCTCTCGTCTCTGCCCGTCGCACGTCTCGTGCGCACGCTCTCCGGGCTCGCGGCGAAGTCCGACGTCTTCGACAACCTCGTCGAGCGGGCGACGCTGCGCGATGAGCTCGCCGCGCTCGGCCTCGAGCCGCTGCTGACCGAGCTCTCGGTGCGTCACGTGCCGGAGGACCGCGTCGCCGACGAACTCGAGTTCGCCTGGTGGCAATCGCTGCTGGAGCGCTCGCTGCAGGACGAGCGGGCGCTGCTCGGCGCGAACACCGCCGTCGTAGATCGGCTCGAGAAGGACTTCCGCCTCGTCGACGAGGCCCATGCCGCGATGTCCGGTCCGCTGCTCGCGTGGAACCTCGCGAACCAGTGGCGCATCGCCGTGGTCGACGAGCCGCAGGAGGCGCAGCACCTGCGCAGCGCCCTGAAGCAGGGGCAGGCGACGGCGGCCGAGATCGTGTCGGCCGCGCCGCGCCTGACCGAGGTGCTCGCTCCGGTGTGGATCTCGTCGCCCTACGAGGTGCCGGACATCCCCGAGCAGATCCGGTTCGACGCCGTGCTGCTGGTGGATGCCGCGGCGATCAACCTCGCGGAGGCCGCTCCCGCAATCCGGCGCGCCAGGCAGGTCGTGGCGTTCGGCGATCCGGTGACCCAGCGTCCGACGCCGTTCGAGGTGGCCACCGACCGGGACGAGTCCTGGGAGCCCGAGGTGGCCTTCGACGACGTCTCGGTGTTCGAGCGGCTCGCGGAGCTGTTCCCCGTGACAACGCTCACCCGCAGCTACCGCGCGGGCGGTGAGGACCTCGCCGAGCTGATCAACGACGCCTTCTACGGCGGCGAGATCGTGTCGCTTCCCTGGGCCGGATCCTACCTGGGTCGCGGAAGCCTGACCGTCGACTACGTGGAGCGGGGCGTCGGAGCGCCCGATCCGGTGACCGGTGCGGTCGAGAGTCCGGATGCCGAGGTCGCCAGGGTGGTCACGCTCGTCGTCGAGCATGCGGTGCACCGGCCCGAGGACACGCTGATGGTCGTGACCGCGAGTCGTCGTCATGCCGAACGCGTGCGCGCGGCCGTGACGACCGCGTTCGCCGGCCGGTCGGACGTCGCAGGCTTCGTCGGCCGCGACACCGCCGAGCCGTTCGCGGTGCTCACCCTTGAGGAATCCGTCGCCGAGAGCCGCGACCGGGTGATCTTCTCGCTGGGTTACGGCCTGACCAAGCACGGCCGGGTGCTCAGCGACTTCGGCGACCTGTCGTCGTCTGACGGCGAGCGGCTGCTCACGGTCGGAATGACCCGGGCGCGCCGTTCGATGGTGATCGTGTCCTCCATTCGGCCGTCGGCGTTCGATGAGGGCCGGCTGGAGTACGGCGCGGCCACGCTGATGTCGATCCTCGGCGGTCTCGCCGTGCGCGGGCGTGACGCCAGGCTCGAGGATCTCGCCGACCCGCTGACCCTGGCCCTGGCTCGTGAACTGCGCCGGCTCGGCGCATCGGTCGACGTGGACTACCGAGGACTGCTGCCGCTGGTCGCGCAGTACTCGGGCAAGGCGGTCGTCATCGAGCCCGACCCGGAGTCGCGCGGCGAGTCGCTGCGTGAGAGCCTGCGGCTGCGCCCGCACGTGCTGCGCCGGCTGGGCTGGCACTACGTGCGCGTGCACGCCTTCGACCTGTACAGCGATCCCGCGACCGTCGCCGGCCGCATCGCCGAGGTGCTCGGCATCTCGGCCGAGACCGCGCGCGCCGAGCACGACACCGAGCCGATGGACCTCGGCAGGGATGGCTGACGGGGAGCGTCAGCATGTCGTGCGGGTCCCGGGTTCGCGCCGCGCGAAGCTGACGCCCGCGCCCGACACCTGGGCGGAGCCGGACGAACGGGATCGGGACGCCGCGGCATCCGATGAGACCGCAGAGAAGGGACCCAACGACGAGCGGATGCGGCGCGAGGTGCCGCCGCACTACTGAGGGCACAGACGAAGAAGGCCGCTCCCGGAGGAGCGGCCTTCTCGAAGACGGGTGTCAGTTCGCGGCGTTCCTGCGCAGCGCGTCGCGGATCTCGATGAGCAGTTCCTGCTCGGAGGGGAGGGTCTCCTCCTCGACGGCGGGGTTCTTCGCGGCCTGGTGCTCCTTGTACTTGTTCATCGGAACGACGAACACGAAGTAGACCACTACGGCGACGGCGAGGAACGAGATGATCGCGCTGATCAGCTCTCCGACCGGGAATGTGACCTCCTGGCCGTAGATGCCGTGGATGGTCCAGCCGACCTTCCCGGTCGCATCGGCGTCGAAGAACAGCGACACGAGCGGGTTGATGATGCTCGAGACCACTGCGTTCACGATCGCGGTGAACGCAGTGCCGATGACCACGGCGACGGCCAGGTCGATGACGTTGCCCTTGGTGATGAATTCCTTGAATCCCTTGAGCATGGATGTTCCCCCTGTTTCTCGGTATCGGGCCTCAGCTCGAGGCCGGGGTCTTCGCGGCCGCCGATCCGGCCGACGTCGAAGCACCCGCCTTCGATGATGCCGAATCGCCGCTCGATGCACCAGAACCAGCGTTCTTGCGCGAGTCGGTGCGGTAGAAGCCGGCACCGTTGAAGGTCACCCCGATCGAGCCGTACTGCTTGCGCAGAGCGCCGCCGCATTCCGGACAGACGGTCAGGGAGTCGTCCGAGAAGCTCTGGACGGCATCGAAACTGTGGCCGCACGACGTGCAGGCATAGGCGTAGGTGGGCAACGTTCCCCCGGGTGTTCAGTGCCGCGGCAGCGGCAGCGTGATGGTCTGCGTGGGGGTGACGACGCCGGTCACCGGCTGGTCGTGCACCTCGCTCGGCAGCGAATCGAGTACCTCGGAATCATAGATCACCGCGTACACCGGAGGGCATCCCTGCATCGATCCGATCGTCTTGTCGTAGTAGCCGCGACCCCAGCCGAGCCGCATTCCGTGGCGGTCGACCGCAGCGGCGGGGATGATCATGAGGTCGACATCGTTCACGGCGATCGGGCCGAGCACCTCCCCGGTGGGCTCGGGCAGTCCGAACAAGCCCTCGGCGACCTCGTCCGAGTCGTCGGCGACGGCCCAGTCCAGCAGCCCGTCCGCACGCGTGACCGGCAGCAGCACCCGGATGCCGCGCGCGACGGCGCCACGGACGAACTCCCGGGTGCCCGGTTCGGTCGTGGTGGAGAGGAAGCACGAGAGGGAGGAAGCACCGTGCGCGGCCACCAGGGCGTCGAGCTGCGCGGTGACACCGGCCCCGGCCGCTTCGCGCTGCGCGTCGGAGAGCAGCTGCCTGCGCTCTCGCAGCTCTGCGCGCAGCGCGCGCTTCTCCTGCTCGACCTCGTTCGGCATGCCTCCGATCGTACAGGCGGGCTCTGCGCGGCTCCCCGCTAAGCTTGCCGAATGGCGAAGTCCCCCATGAAGGCTGTCATCCCGGCGGCGGGTCTCGGCACCCGCTTCCTGCCCGCCACCAAGGCGATGCCCAAGGAGATGCTGCCGGTCGTCGACAAGCCGGCCATCCAGTACGTGGTGGAAGAGGCCGCGGGTGCCGGCATCGACGATGTCCTCGTCATCATCGGGCGCAACAAGAACGCCATCTCGAATCATTTCGACTCCGTGCCCGAGCTCGAGGTGAAGCTCATGGAGAAGGGCGACACCGGCCGTCTCGAGCGCGTCATGGCCTCGAGCGACATCGCGGACATCCACTTCGTCCGCCAGGGCGAGCCCAAGGGACTCGGGCACGCCGTGCTGCGCGCCCGCACCCATGTCGGCGACAGCTCGTTCGCCGTGCTCCTGGGCGACGACCTGATCGACGAACGCGACCCCCTGCTGGTCGACATGATCGCTGCGCACGAACGCAGCGGGGCCGCGGTGATCGCGCTCATGGAGGTCGATCCCGCCAGCATCCACATGTATGGAGCGGCCGCAGTCGACCCCACCGACGACGCGGACGTGGTCCGCGTGACGGGGCTCGTGGAGAAGCCTGCGGCGGCGGACGCACCGTCGAACCTCGCCGTGATCGGGCGCTACGTGCTGCCGGCATCCGTCTTCGAGATCCTGGAGCGCACTCCGCCGGGCAAGGGCGGCGAGATCCAGCTCACCGACGCACTGCAGGAGCTCGCGACCGCGTCCGGCGGGCCGGGGGTCGTCGGTGTGATCTTCCGCGGCCGCCGTTACGACACCGGCGACCGGCTGGACTACATCAAGGCGATCGTGCAGCTCGCCGCAGACCGCGATGACCTCGGCCCCGAGCTGCGGCCCTGGCTGAAGGACTTCGCGGAGCGCCTCTAGGCGGATCGCGAAGAAGACCATGCCCTTCGACGCTCCCGCCCCTCTGCAGCACGGTCCGATCGGACTGCGCCTGGTGCGCTCGCGGGATGCCCGCGTGCTGCAGCACGAACTGCTCGCCAACCGTTCCTGGCTGCAGCCCTGGGAGGCGACGATCCCTGGGGGTGTCGCCACTTTCGACATGCGCGTCGGCATCCGCCGGCTGCTGCAGCAGTACCGCGACGGCGCGGGGTACCCCTTCGTCATGGAGTACGACGGCGAGGTGGCCGGACAGCTCAATGTCTGGGGAGTCGCACGCGGCTCCCTGTGCTCGGCGACGATCGGATACTGGGTCAGCGAGCGGTTCGCAGGAAAGGGCATCACCCCGACCGCGGTCGCTCTGGCCACCGACGCCTGCTTCACGCAGTTCGGGCTGCACCGCATGGAGATCTGCATCCGGCCCGAGAACCGGGCCAGTCTGCGCGTGGTGCAGAAGCTCGGCTTCCGGTACGAGGGGCTGCGGCGCCGCTACATACACATCGACGGCGACTGGCGCGATCACCACGCGTTCGCGCTGACATCGGAAGATGTCCCGCAGGGCGTGCTGGCGCGGTGGCTGCAGGGCGGTGTGCCGAAGGACGCCGGCGCGGTGCCGTCGCTGCCGGCCGAACCGGACGGCGACTCCACTACGGGTCCGATCGCGAGCTGACGCGACACGCGACCCGACTGCGCGCGCCGCGCCGATGCCGTCGCTTACCGTTGAGCTATGAACGGGCCGGTCCTGAGTGGGGGAGTGATCGTCCTCGTGGCTGCGCTGCTGTGGATGCTCTATCTGCTGCCCAGCTGGCGGGGCCGCTATCAGTACAACGCCGCAGAGCGTAACGCCGTGCGGCTCAATCAGGCGCTTCGTGTGCTCGCCGAGACCAGTGAGACGCCCGAAGAGGTCCGCCTAGAACTGAATGCTCGCACAGCTCTGGCCCAGCAGAAGCTGGCCAAGCGCGTGCAGAGCGAGCGGGAGAACGTCGAGCTCGCCAGACTGCGCGAGGAACTCGCTGCCACTCGGAACGATCCGGTGCTGCGCCAGGCGCGTGCCCGACGCCGGACGCGTCAGGTGGCGCTGGGGGTGCTGGTGCTCGGACTCGGTATGGCCGGCGTCGGTGGATGGCAGCTGGCGACCGGCGGGAGCATCGGCTGGCTGATCGCCGGGGGAGCGACGATTCTCACCAGCATCCTCGTGCTGGCGCAGATGTCTCGCGTCGCCACCCGTGCGCACCGACGGGTCGTGGTACCTGTCGTGGCAGACGCCCGCGTGTCGCCGCCCCTGCACGACCAGGGCGCCGCGACCTGGACGCCCAGGCCGGTGCCGCAGTCGATGGCGCAGGTCGCCGGCTCGCGCACCCAGGTGGCTCAGGCGCAGCGGGCGGCTCAGGAGGAGCTGCGGCGGGCGGCCCGGCGCGAAGAGCTCCGCCGACGCGCCGAGGAGATCGCGCCGCCCGAGCCGGTGCGTCTGCCCGCAGCCGAAGCATCCTCGCCGTACACACGGATGGGCTTCGTCGACGACGCGGAGATCGAGGCGCACGTGCGTCAGCTGCTCGAGCGGCGTGCGGCCGGCTGAACACGTGATAGTGTGGCTGAGTCCTCGGGCCCATGGCGCAGTTGGTAGCGCGCTTCGTTCGCAATGAAGAGGTCGGGGGTTCGAATCCCCTGGGTCCACCAGACAGAGAAGCCCCGGCAGTCGCCGGGGCTTTTCGCATTCCTGTTCGCGCCGCACCGGGAGAGCAGTGGGCATCGGCCGCGATCTTTGCGAGGATCGACGCATGTCGAGTGACGTGCCTGCGGGCTGGTACACGGACCAGGATCCCGGACAGCTTCGCTACTGGAACGGTTCGGCCTGGACCGAGCACGTCTCGCCGATCCCCGAGGCCCAGGCGGCTCCTGTCGAGGCCCGTGCCTCATCGCCGGTTGCGGATGCTCCGCACCGCAGCGTGATCGGATACATCGGCATCGCACTCGCAGTGATCGGAACCGTCGGTGTCTGCACGCCGTGGATCCTGCCCGAGCTGCTGGGCGGGCTGGTCCTGGTGGTGGGATTCGTGCTGTCGATCGTCGCGGTGTTCCGGCGACCGCGATGGGCGGGCATCGCGGGCATAGTGATCAGCGTCATAGGCACTCTTGCCGCGGGGCTGCTCTTCGCACAGGGGTTCGTCGCGGGTTATACGGGCGGCTGATCCGCGTCGTCCCGGGGGAGCGGACGCGCGACACGCCAGAGAGTCGCGCCCGATTTGCCGGATGTCCGGGATCCGCGTAACTTAGTACCTGTTCGCCCCAAGCGGTTGAGCGGAAGGCCGGAAGGCCCAGCTCCCCTCCAAGCGGCGGACATGCTTCCTCCTCCTCAGGTCCGTCGAGTTGACAGACCGGGCGAGATGGATAACATAGTGAAGTTGCCCTGCGCGTCTCTGTCACGGTTTGTGGTGGGTGTGTGGGTGCGTCCGATCCTTGAGAACTCAACAGCGTGCACTTGTCAAATGCCAAATAACCTCGACTCTGCTTCGGCAGGGTGAGATTCCTTTGGATCAATTTATATGGATGTCAGCAATGATGTTCGTTTTTTGGTCATGGTTGAACTCGCTGCCTGTTCGCCGTTTTCCCGGTGGATGGGTTTGCATCTGTTTTTTACGGAGAGTTTGATCCTGGCTCAGGATGAACGCTGGCGGCGTGCTTAACACATGCAAGTCGAACGATGAAGCCCCTGCTTGCAGGGGCGGATTAGTGGCGAACGGGTGAGTAACACGTGAGCAACCTGCCCCTGACTCTGGGATAAGCGCTGGAAACGGTGTCTAATACTGGATATGTGCCATGGCCGCATGGTCTGTGGTTGGAAAGATTTTTTGGTTGGGGATGGGCTCGCGGCCTATCAGCTTGTTGGTGGGGTAATGGCTCACCAAGGCGTCGACGGGTAGCCGGCCTGAGAGGGTGACCGGCCACACTGGGACTGAGACACGGCCCAGACTCCTACGGGAGGCAGCAGTGGGGAATATTGCACAATGGGCGGAAGCCTGATGCAGCAACGCCGCGTGAGGGATGACGGCCTTCGGGTTGTAAACCTCTTTTAGCAGGGAAGAAGCGAAAGTGACGGTACCTGCAGAAAAAGCACCGGCTAACTACGTGCCAGCAGCCGCGGTAATACGTAGGGTGCAAGCGTTATCCGGAATTATTGGGCGTAAAGAGCTCGTAGGCGGTTTGTCGCGTCTGCCGTGAAATCCTCAGGCTCAACCTGAGGCTTGCGGTGGGTACGGGCAGACTTGAGTGCGGTAGGGGAGATTGGAATTCCTGGTGTAGCGGTGGAATGCGCAGATATCAGGAGGAACACCGATGGCGAAGGCAGATCTCTGGGCCGTAACTGACGCTGAGGAGCGAAAGGGTGGGGAGCAAACAGGCTTAGATACCCTGGTAGTCCACCCCGTAAACGTTGGGAACTAGTTGTGGGGTCCTTTCCACGGATTCCGTGACGCAGCTAACGCATTAAGTTCCCCGCCTGGGGAGTACGGCCGCAAGGCTAAAACTCAAAGGAATTGACGGGGACCCGCACAAGCGGCGGAGCATGCGGATTAATTCGATGCAACGCGAAGAACCTTACCAAGGCTTGACATACACCAGAACACCCCAGAAATGGGGGACTCTTTGGACACTGGTGAACAGGTGGTGCATGGTTGTCGTCAGCTCGTGTCGTGAGATGTTGGGTTAAGTCCCGCAACGAGCGCAACCCTCGTTCTATGTTGCCAGCACGTAATGGTGGGAACTCATGGGATACTGCCGGGGTCAACTCGGAGGAAGGTGGGGATGACGTCAAATCATCATGCCCCTTATGTCTTGGGCTTCACGCATGCTACAATGGCCGGTACAATGGGCTGCGATACCGTGAGGTGGAGCGAATCCCAAAAAGCCGGTCCCAGTTCGGATCGTAGTCTGCAACTCGACTACGTGAAGTCGGAGTCGCTAGTAATCGCAGATCAGCAACGCTGCGGTGAATACGTTCCCGGGTCTTGTACACACCGCCCGTCAAGTCATGAAAGTCGGTAACACCTGAAGCCGGTGGCCTAACCCTTGTGGAGGGAGCCGTCGAAGGTGGGATCGGTAATTAGGACTAAGTCGTAACAAGGTAGCCGTACCGGAAGGTGCGGCTGGATCACCTCCTTTCTAAGGAGCATCTGACACCTCCGGGTGTCCAGAACCCAGTACGAAGGCACACGTTCTTCGCTGGGGCTCATGGGTGGAACATTTGACATGCCGTCGAGGCTTGGTCTCGGAATCAGTACGCAGCTTGCTGCAGGAACGTTCCGGGGTTGAGGGTCGGTGGCTGCACGCTGTTGGGTCCTGAGGGACCGGGCCGGCACGGTTGTGTCGAACCGACCCTTGTGGCCCTTCTTGGCATTCCCCGGTTGGGGTGTGGCTTGGGGGGACCGCCCGTACTTTGAGAACTACACAGTGGACGCGAGCATCTTAAAGAAAACCGGGTCAACGCTTTTCCTGGCGTTGGCCTATCTCATGTGATTTCAAGTCTTTAAGAGCAAACGGTGGATGCCTTGGCATCTGGAGCCGAAGAAGGACGTAGCAATCTGCGATAAGCCTCGGGGAACTGATAAGCGAGTTTTGATCCGAGGGTGTCCGAATGGGGAAACCCCGCCAGGCGTTTGTGCGACCTGGTGACTCCCGTCTGAATATATAGGGCGGGTAGAGGGAACGCGGGGAAGTGAAACATCTCAGTACCCGCAGGAAGAGAAAACAACATGTGATTCCGTGAGTAGTGGCGAGCGAAAGCGGATGAGGCTAAACCGCTTCTGTGTGATACCCGGCAGGGGTTGCAGGAGCGGGGTTGTGGGACCCTCCTTATTGTTCTGCCGAACAGTGGGCGTGATGCGCGAGTGTAGACGAACGGTCTTGAAAGGCCGGCCATAGTGGGTGCCAGCCCCGTAGTCGAAATGCTTGGTGCAGCGTGGAGGGGATCCCAAGTAGCACGGGGCCCGTGAAATCCCGTGTGAATCTGTCAGGACCACCTGATAAGCCTAAATACTCCCAGATGACCGATAGCGGACAAGTACCGTGAGGGAAAGGTGAAAAGTACCCCGGGAGGGGAGTGAAATAGTACCTGAAACCGTTTGCTTACAAACCGTTGGAGCCTCCATGGTAGGGGTGACAGCGTGCCTTTTGAAGAATGAGCCTGCGAGTTAGTGATATGTGGCGAGGTTAACCCGTGTGGGGTAGCCGTAGCGAAAGCGAGTCTGAATAGGGCGATTCAGTCGCATGTCCTAGACCCGAAGCGAAGTGATCTATCCATGGCCAGGCTGAAGCGACGGTAAGACGTCGTGGAGGGCCGAACCCACTTAGGTTGAAAACTGAGGGGATGAGCTGTGGATAGGGGTGAAAGGCCAATCAAACTTCGTGATAGCTGGTTCTCTCCGAAATGCATTTAGGTGCAGCGTTGCGTGTTTCTTGCCGGAGGTAGAGCTACTGGATGGCCGATGGGCCCGACCAGGTTACTGACGTCAGCCAAACTCCGAATGCCGGTAAGTGAGAGCGCAGCAGTGAGACTGTGGGGGATAAGCTTCATAGTCGAGAGGGAAACAACCCAGACCACCATCTAAGGTCCCTAAGCGCGTGCTAAGTGGAAAAGGATGTGGAGTTGCTTAGACAACCAGGAGGTTGGCTTAGAAGCAGCCACCCTTGAAAGAGTGCGTAATAGCTCACTGGTCAAGTGATTCCGCGCCGACAATGTAACGGGGCTCAAGCACGCCACCGAAGTTGTGGCATTGACATTTTTGGTAGGCCTTCGTGGTCCAGCCGTGTTGATGGGTAGGAGAGCGTCGTGTGGCGGGTGAAGCGGCGGAGTGATCCAGCCGTGGACGCCACACGAGTGAGAATGCAGGCATGAGTAGCGAAAGACGTGTGAGAAACACGTCCTCCGGAAGACCAAGGGTTCCAGGGTCAAGCTAATCTTCCCTGGGTAAGTCGGGACCTAAGGCGAGGCCGACAGGCGTAGTCGATGGACAACGGGTTGATATTCCCGTACCGGCGAAGAACCGCCCACACGAAGTCAGGAGTGCTAAGCATCCCAAGACACGGGGATCCCTTCGGGGACGATCGTGTGGCGGCATGCGACCCCATCTGGTGGAGTGAGCGTATTAACAGGTGTGACGCAGGAAGGTAGCCCATGCCAGGCGATGGTTGTCCTGGTGCAAGTGCGTAGCCCGAGCGATAGGCAAATCCGTCGCTCATGCAGGGTGAGACACGATGCGGATGAAAAGTGGGTGATCCTATGCTGCCGAGAAAAGCATCGACGCGAGGTTCCAGCCGCCCGTACCCCAAACCGACTCAGGTGGTCAGGTAGAGAATACCAAGGAGATCGAGAGAATCGTGGTTAAGGAACTCGGCAAAATGCCCCCGTAACTTCGGGAGAAGGGGGCCACCCACTTATACCCACTTGCTGGGGAAAGGGTGTGGTGGCCGCAGAGACTAGTGGGTAGCGACTGTTTACTAAAAACACAGGTCCGTGCGAAGACGCAAGTCGATGTATACGGACTGACGCCTGCCCGGTGCTGGAAGGTTAAGAGGACCGGTTAGCCACTTGTGGCGAAGCTGAGAATTTAAGCCCCAGTAAACGGCGGTGGTAACTATAACCATCCTAAGGTAGCGAAATTCCTTGTCGGGTAAGTTCCGACCTGCACGAATGGCGTAACGACTTCCCAACTGTCTCAACCGCGAACTCGGCGAAATTGCATTACGAGTAAAGATGCTCGTTACGCGCAGCAGGACGGAAAGACCCCGTGACCTTTACTACAGCTTGGTATTGGTGTTCGGTGTGGCTTGTGTAGGATAGGTGGGAGACTGTGAAGCGGGTACGCCAGTATTCGTGGAGTCATTGTTGAAATACCACTCTGGTCACTCTGGATATCTAACTTCGAACCGTGATCCGGTTCAGGGACAGTGCCTGGTGGGTAGTTTAACTGGGGCGGTTGCCTCCCAAAAAGTAACGGAGGCGCCCAAAGGTTCCCTCAACCTGGTTGGCAATCAGGTGGCGAGTGTAAGTGCACAAGGGAGCTTGACTGTGAGACTGACAGGTCGAGCAGGGACGAAAGTCGGGACTAGTGATCCGGCAGTGGCTTGTGGAAGCGCTGTCGCTCAACGGATAAAAGGTACCTCGGGGATAACAGGCTGATCTTGCCCAAGAGTCCATATCGACGGCATGGTTTGGCACCTCGATGTCGGCTCGTCGCATCCTGGGGCTGGAGTAGGTCCCAAGGGTTGGGCTGTTCGCCCATTAAAGCGGTACGCGAGCTGGGTTTAGAACGTCGTGAGACAGTTCGGTCCCTATCCGCTGCGCGCGTAGGAAGTTTGAGAGGATCTGACCCTAGTACGAGAGGACCGGGTTGGACGAACCTCTGGTGTGCCAGTTGTTCCGCCAGGAGCACCGCTGGTTAGCTACGTTCGGGATGGATAACCGCTGAAAGCATCTAAGCGGGAAGCCGGCCTCAAGATGAGACTTCCATGGGCTTCGGCCCGAGAGGCTCCCAGCCAGACTACTGGGTTGATAGGCCAGATGTGGAAGCACGGCAACGTGTGCAGCTGACTGGTACTAATAAGCCGACGACTTGATAACACCTCTTTCTGCGAGATGAACGCGTCCACTTTGTGGTTCTCGACGTACGGTCGGAACCCAAACAACACACACTTACGCGTGTGATGTTGCTTGAAACGTCAATAGTGTTTCGGCGGCCATAGCGTGAGGGAAACGCCCGGTCACATTCCGAACCCGGAAGCTAAGCCTCACAGCGCCGATGGTACTGCAGGGGGGACCCTGTGGGAGAGTAGGACACCGCCGAACTCCTTCTAAACGAAAGAGCCACCCAAAGCAGGGTGGCTCTTTCGCGTTAACGCACCCGTTTCGCCAGCAGGGCAGCGGCTTCGACGACGGCCCGTGCCGTGTGATCGGCGTCGACCGCAGCATCCGTCCACGTCACCGCGATCGCCGCGACCGGCCAGCCGGCGTGATCGGTCACTGCCGCAGCGACCGATCGGAATCCCTCGGTGATCTCGCCGTCCTCCGTCGCGACGCCCGTCTGCCGCACGCTGCGAAGCAGCTCGCGCAGTTCGGAGGGCTTCTGGGGTCCGCGTCCGGTGCGCTCCGTGAAGGACGAGGCGTCGGGATACAGCGCGCGCACCTGCACCCTCGGCAGCGCGGCGAGCATCGCGCGCCCCGTCGCGGTCAGGTGCGCCGGAAGACGCACGCCGACATCCGTCACCAGCGCAGGCCGGCGCACGGCGCGCTCCTCGACGATGTACAGCACGTCCCGCCCGCTCATCACAGCGAGGTGAGCGCTCTCGCCGAGCCGGTCGGCGAGCCCCGCGACCAGCGGCCGTCCCAGGCGCGCCAGTGGCTCCTGTCTGGCATAGCCTCCGGCCAGTTCGAACGCGGACGTGCCGAGGCCCCACCGGTGATCCTGCGCGAGGTGCACCACGAAACCGTGCTCCTCGAGCGTCGCCAGCAGATGGTAGATCGTCGACCGCTGGATGCCGAGATCCCGTGCCAGGGCGGATGCGGCGATCGGCGCCGGCCGGCGTGCGAGATGGCGCAGGATGCGCAGGGTCTGGTCCGCCGCGGGCACCTGTGCCCTTCGCTCCGAGTTGTCTGAGATCACAGACAAAGGATGCCACATCGCTCTGTTCCCACGGTGAGCGCAGGTGTGGAATCGAATCATGCCCCAGAACTCCTCTGTCGTCGTCGGCGCCGCACCCCTCGCGCCGGCCGACGTCGTCGCCATCGCCCGTCATCACGCTCCTGTCGTCATCGACGAGGGCGCCCTCGGCCGCGTGGCGGAGTCGCGCCGGGTCATCGACGCGATGGCCGCCGACCCGGTGCCGCACTATGGCGTCTCGACCGGTTTCGGCGCTCTCGCCACGACCTTCATCGCCCCGGACCGCCGCCGCCAGCTGCAGGTCAGCCTGATCCGCTCGCACGCCGCAGGCACCGGCCCCGAGGTCGAGACCGAGGTCGTCCGCGCGCTGCAGCTGCTGCGCCTGCAGACCCTCGCCTCCGGCCGCACCGGCGTGCGCCCCGTCGTCGTGGAGACCTACGCGGCGATGCTCAACGCCGGCATCACGCCGCTGGTCCGCGAGTACGGCTCGCTGGGCTGCTCCGGCGACCTCGCGCCGCTCGCGCACGTCGCCCTGGCCGCCATGGGCGAGGGGGACGTCCGCGTCTGCGACCCCTTGACAGGCTCGGGGACCAGGATCCCGGCATCCGACGCCCTCGCCGACGCCGGCATCGTTCCGCTCGTGCTGGAGGAGAAAGAGGGCCTCGCCCTCATCAACGGCACCGATGGGATGCTGGGCATGCTCGTGCTCGCCCTGCACGACCTCGAGATGCTGGTCACCACCGCCGACCTGTCCGCCGCGATGTCGATCGAGTCGCAGCTCGGCACCGATGCCGTGTTCGCAGAGGATCTCATGGCGCTGCGTCCGCAGGTCGGCCAGGCTGCGTCTGCTGCCAACCTGCGCGCGTTCCTCGGGAACTCGCCCATGGTCGCCAGCCACAAGGGACCGGACGACGGTCGGGTGCAGGACGCCTACTCGCTGCGCTGCTCGCCGCAGGTGCACGGCGCCGCCCGCGACACCATGGCGCACGCCACCATGATCGCCGAGCGCGAGCTCGCCTCGGTCGTCGACAACCCCGTCGTCACCGTGGACGGACGCATCGAGTCCAACGGCAACTTCCACGGTGCGCCCGTCGCCGCCGTGCTCGACTTCCTCGCGATCTCGGTCGCCGATGTGGCATCCGTCTCGGAGCGCCGCACCGACCGCGCCCTCGACCCGGCGCGCAGCCACGGGCTGCCGCCCTTCCTCGCCTCCGAGGTGGGCGTCGACTCCGGTCTGATGATCGCACAGTACGCCGCGGCCGGCATCGTGTCCGAGCTGAAGCGTCTCGCCGCCCCGGCATCCGTCGACTCGATCCCGTCGTCGGCGATGCAGGAGGACCATGTCTCGATGGGCTGGGCCGCCGGCCGCAAGCTCCGTCGCGCGATCGACGGGCTCGCCCGCGTGCTCGCGATCGAGATCCTCACCGGCGCTCGTGCCCTCGACCTGCGTGCCCCGCTCGTCGCAGGACCCGCGACCGGCGCGGTGCGCGACCTGGTCCGCACCGTCGCCGGCGGCCCCGGCCCCGACCGGTTCCTCTCGCCCGAGATGGAAGCCGTCACCGAACTCGTCATCTCGGGCGCCGTCGCCCGCACCGCCAAGGAGAACGCGAATGTCTGACACTTCGACAAGCTCAGTGACCCGGCCGGGCAACGGCCCCACTCTGCACGACCCGTCCCGCAGCATCCGTGCCCCGCGCGGCAACGAGCGCACCGCGAAGAGCTGGGGCGCCGAGGCGGCCAAGCGGATGCTGATGAACAATCTCGACGCAGAGGTCGCCGAGCACCCCGAAGACCTCGTGGTCTACGGCGGCACCGGCCGCGCCGCGCGCTCGTGGGAGGCGTACGACGCGATCGTGCGCACCCTCGACGAGCTCGAGCCCGACGAGACCCTGCTCGTGCAGTCCGGCAAGCCGGTCGGGGTGTTCCGCACCAACGAGTGGGCGCCGCGCGTGCTGATCGCCAACTCCAACCTGGTCGGCGACTGGGCCACCTGGCCGGAGTTCCGCAGGCTCGAGGAGCTCGGGTTGATGATGTACGGCCAGATGACGGCCGGCTCCTGGATCTACATCGGCACGCAGGGCATCCTGCAGGGCACCTACGAGACCTTCGCCGCCGTCGCTCGCTCGCTCGGCGCTTCGACAGGCTCAGCGACCCGATCCCTCAAGGGAACGCTCACTCTCACAGCCGGGGCCGGCGGCATGGGCGGCGCCCAGCCGCTCGCCGTCACGCTGAACGAGGGCGCTGTGCTGATCGTCGATGTCGACGAGACTCGGCTGTCGCGCCGCGTCGACCACGGCTACCTGGACCTCTACTGCACCGATCTCGATGAGGCCGTCACCCGCGCGGTCGCCGCGAAGGATGCCGGGGAGGCGCTGTCCGTCGGCATCGTCGGCAACGCCGCCGAGGTGTTCCCCGAGCTGCTGCGTCGCGGCGTGCCGATCGACATCGTCACCGACCAGACCAGCGCGCACGACCCGCTCGCCTACCTGCCGATCGGCATCACCGTCGAGGACTGGAAGGCCGAGGCGGAGCGCGACCCGGAGGAGTTCACCCGTCGCTCGCGCGATTCGATGGCCGCGCACGTCGCCGCGATGGTCGCATTCCAGGATGCCGGTGCCGCCGTGTTCGACTACGGCAACTCGATCCGCGCCGAGGCTGCGCTTGGCGGCTTCGATCGCGCCTTCGAGTTCCCCGGCTTCGTGCCGGCGTACATCCGGCCGCAGTTCGAGGAGGGCCGCGGCCCGTTCCGCTGGGCGGCGCTCTCCGGCGACCCGGAGGACATCTACAAGACCGACCGCGCCATCGCCGAGCTGTTCCCCGAGGACGAGGCCCTGCACCGCTGGCTGGAGAAGGCGGGCGAGAAGGTGCACTTCGAGGGACTGCCCGCGCGCATCTGCTGGCTGGGGTACAAGGAGCGCCACCTGGCGGGCCTGAAGTTCAACGAGATGGTCGCCTCGGGCGAGCTGTCCGCACCGATCGTCATCGGCCGCGACCACCTGGACTCGGGCTCCGTCGCGAGTCCGTACCGCGAGACCGAGGCCATGAAGGACGGCTCCGACGCGATCGCCGACTGGCCGCTGCTGAACGCGCTGCTCAACACCGCATCCGGCGCCAGCTGGGTGTCGCTGCACCACGGCGGCGGCGTCGGCATCGGCCGCTCCATCCACGCCGGTCAGGTCACCGTCGCCGACGGCTCCGAGCTGGCTGCGGAGAAGCTCGAGCGCGTGTTGACCAACGACCCGGGCACCGGGGTGATGCGGCACGTCGACGCGGGGTACGACCACGCCAAGGACGTCGCGCGCGAGCGCGGCCTCACGGTGCCGATGGGGCTCTGATGTCCATCCTCATCACGAACATCGGCGAGCTGACGACCAACGTTCCCGCCGGCGAAGACCGGCTGGGCACCCGGCACGACGCGGCGGTACTGATCGAGGACGGCAGGATCGCGTGGGCGGGGGCCTCGGAGGAGGCTGAGGGCGTTTCGTCTCGCTTCGCTCGGTCAACGACCGAAGAAGTCGACGTCGTGGATGCCGGTGGCGGCGCCGTCATCCCCGGTTTCGTGGACAGCCACAGCCACCTCGTGTTCGGCGGTGACCGTGCCGCGGAGTTCGAGGCCCGAATGGCCGGCCAGAAGTACGCCGCCGGCGGCATCCGCTCGACCGTCGCGGCGACGCGCGCCGCCACCGATGACGAGCTGCGGGAACGGCTTCGCGGATTCGTTCACGAGATGCGCGCCCAGGGCACCACAACCGTCGAGATCAAGAGCGGCTACGGACTCGATGTGGCGACCGAGGAGCGCCTGGTGCGCCTGGCATCCGAGGTGACGCCGGAGGTGACCTTTCTCGGTGCGCACGTCGTGCCGGCCGAGTACGCCGAGAGAGCCGACGAGTACGTCGACCTCGTCGTGGGGGAGATGCTGGATGCCTGCGCGCCGCACGCCCGCTGGATCGACGTGTTCTGCGAGACCGGTGCCTTCACCGTCGCGCAGTCCCGGCGCGTGCTCGAGGCGGGCATCGCCCGAGGTCTGAGGCCGCGGGTGCACGCCAGTCAGCTCGGCCCGGGGGAGGGCGTGCGGATGGCGGTAGAGCTGGGCGCGGCATCCGTCGACCACGGCACGTACCTGACCGATGCCGACGTCGCGGCGCTCGCCGCGAGCGACACGGTGCTCACGCTGCTGCCCGGCGTGGAGTTCTCCACCCGGCAGCCGTACCCGGACGCCCGCCGGCTGATCGATGCCGGAGTGACCGTCGCGATCGCCTGCGACACCAACCCGGGGTCGAGCTTCACGAGTTCGATGCCGTTCTGCATCGCCGTCGCGGTGCGCGACATGCGGATGACGGTGGCCGAGGCGGTCTGGGCGGCGACGGCCGGGGGAGCGGCGGCCCTGCAGCGCGATGACATCGGAGCGATCGCTCCGGGCATGCGCGCCGACCTGGTCCTGCTCGATTCGCCGACCCGGGTGCACCTCGCCTACCGGCCCGGTGTCCCGCTCGTGAAGCAGGTCTGGAAGGACGGGGCCGCGACGCTCTGAGCGGCGCTCGTCTCCCATCCGACGAAGGAGAACCATGGCACTCTCGCACGACGACCTCTGGCCCCGCGCCGGTGGCTGGCCGGTGTTCGACGGCACCGCCGACGCCGTACTGCTCGGGATCCCCGCCTGGCGGTCGTCGCTCTCACCCACCGGCGCGCACGCCACCCCGGCCGCGGTGCGCGAAGCACTGCAGCGCTACAGCGCGACCCTGATGACCAGTCCACCGCTCGACCTGAACGCCGCACTGCGCATCGCCGATGCCGGTGACGTGACAGAACCGGACGGGGAAGAGGGCGTCGAGCGGGCAGTGGCGCGCGTCGCAGAGCTCGCCGCGGCCGTCGATCTCACGATCGCGATCGGCGGCGACAACTCCGTGACCTACGCGGCTGCCCGCGGATCGCGGGCAGACGGGCTGATCACGATCGACGCGCACTTCGACCTGCGCGACGGCGTCTCCAACGGATCTCCGGTCCGGCGGCTCGTGGAGGACGCCCCGGAGCCGATCGACCCCGCCCGCATCGTGCAGATCGGGATCGCCGACTTCGCGAACTCGGCCGCCTACGCCCGGCGGGCGGCGGACTGGGGCATTCGGGTGATCACCCTCGACGAGCTCCGCCGGCGAGGGATCGAGGACATCGCCGCGGAAGCGCTGGAGATCGCGGGCGCCGGATCCCGCATCCACTTCGACATCGATGTGGACGCCTGCGACCGGTCCGTCGCCCCCGGGTGCCCTGCGAGCGTCCCCGGAGGGCTCGCCGCCTGGGAGCTGCGCGCGCTGACGCGTCGGATCGCCGCGGACCGCCGGGTGATCAGCGCGGACATCGCCGAGGTCGATGCGACAGCGGACACCGAGGATGCCAGGACCGTGCGCCTCGCGGCGCTGTGCGTGCTCGAACTGCTCGCAGGCCTCGCCGCGCGCTGAACCGTTCGGCGGGGCGGCCGGCGCGGATGGCGCCGGTCAGGGGACCTGCGACCAGGCGATCATGGTGCACACAGCCAGTCCGACCAGCGCGACCACGGCCATCGTGAGCATCAGGACGGCCATCCAGCGCAGCCGCCTGACGTGGTCGGTCACGCCGAGGCGTGCGAAGACGATGCCGGCGTAGAGCAGCAGCGCGGTGATCAGCGTCGCCCAGGCCACCGGAACAGCGGCGCCCGGTGTGAACACGATCAGTGTGAGCGGGATCGCGCACAGCACCAGGAAGATCCCGCCGACGACCAGCCAGATCCGGCCGGTCGACGTGCGGAGCGCCGGCTGGTTCCGCACCAGCGTGGGGTCGTCCTCCTGGTCCTCTGACATGTCATCACGCCCGATCGGCGGACTCGTCGGTGGTGGCGTCGTCGCTCATCAGTGATCCTCGCCGGGTTCGGCGAGGCGGTCGCGCAGCATCCGCTTGCCCTGCTCGCCGGCCTTGAGGCTGTTGTGCTGGATCTTGCGGAACCATTCGGCCAGCTCCGCGTCCTCGGCGAACTCCGCGTCCTCGATGTAGGTCTGCATGGTCCAGGCGTTGCGCAGCGACGCCTCCAGCACGCAGACGAGGTTGTAGTTCTTGTCCTTCATCGTGCTCTCGGGCATGTCGTCCATCTCCTTCTCTCGTCTTCCGTGATCCCTCAGAGTCGGTCTCGCATCGGGTTCCGGGCAGGGGGTGGCGCACGCCCGACCGACGGCGTATCCTCGGCCGGCGGTGCCGCCCGCCCGCCTGCGCGAGTAGCGTGGAGGCATGGCTCGGATACTGATCGTCGGCGGCCACGGAAAGATCGCGCTGCTGCTCGCTCCCCTTCTCGTCTCACGCGGCGATGACGTCACGGCGGTGATCCGCAATCCGGCACATGCCGCCGAAGTGCGAATCACGGGCGCGGACCCCGTGGTCTTCGACATCGAGCACGAGAACCGCGAAGCCCTCGCACGCCTCATGGCCGGGCATGACGCCGTCGTCTGGTCGGCAGGTGCCGGTGGCGGCGACGCAGCGCGCACGCACGCCGTGGACTTCGAGGCCGCGGTGCGTTCCATGGATGCGGCGAAGGATGCCGGCGTGCGTCGCTACGTGATGGTGTCCTACTTCGGATCCTCGCCGCAGCACGGCATTCCCGCGACGGACTCCTTCCACGCCTACGCCGAGGCGAAGGCGGCGGCCGACGAGTATCTGCGGGCGACCGCGCTCGACTGGACGGTCCTCGGGCCGAGCCGGCTCACTCTCGGCGAGAGCACGGGGCGCATCGACGTCGAGCCGGCAGCATCCGGGGAGGTCTCCAGGGCGAATGTCGCTCAGGTCATCGCACAGACGCTCATCGAACCCATCACAGTCCGCCGGACGATCCGCTTCAACGACGGTGAGCGGCAGATCGCCGAAGCGCTCGCGGGCTGAGCGATCAGCGCAGGACGGCGATCGCGATCCGATCCAGCGCCCAGGCGCTGAAGAGCGCGATCCCTGCGCCACCGATCCCGGTGACCCAGAGAGCGACTCCGGCGCCCCCGAAGAGCACGGCCTCGAGTACGACGCGAGCGGGCACCGGTATCGTGATCCGCGCCTGGGGAGAGAGGAACGCACCCCAGATGACGGCGATCAGCACCACCGCCGCGAGAGCGGTGACCCACGCCCAGCCGCCTGGTGTCAGCCGCCAGGCGGCCGCAGCGGCGCCGGCGAGCAGAGCCAGCTCGAGCAGGAACCGCGCCACGAGCGCCGTGCGCAGGCCGGGGCCGCCGGTGGTGAACGCGTCGCCGCCGGTCATCCGGCGGACATCTCCATGACCGTTCGGCGCGACCGTTCGGTCGCCGATCGGCCTCGTCCTGTCCAGGCGAAGACACACGCGGGGTCGATCATGGTGCCAGCCTAGGGGCCGATCGCACGCCGGCGGGTCACACCGGGATCACGGCATGCGCGACCGCGAAGATCGCGAGACCCGCGAGAGCGCCGACGACGGTGCCGTTCAAGCGGATGTACTGCAGGTCACGGCCGACCATGAGCTCGATCTTCTCGGTGGTCTCGGCGGGATCCCAGCGCTCGATGGTGTCGGTGATGATCGACGCGATGTCGTGCCGGTAGCGGTCGACGGCGAAGACCGCGGCGTCGGTCACCCACCCGTCCACGCGGCGCTGCAGGGCGGCATCCGTCGTCAGCCTCGTGCCGATGTCGGCGATGGCCGACGCCGCCCTGGTGCGCAGCCCGCTGTGCGGGTCGTCCAGCGCGTGGATCAGCCCGGTCTTCGCGGCCTGCCACGTCTCGGCCGCGAGGGCGGCGACGCGCGGGCTGTCGAACAGCCCGGCCTTGGCGTTCTCCAGCCGCGTGCGCATGGACGGATCGTGCTGCAGACGGTCGGCGAGGCGGGTGAGGTAGCCGTCGATCGCGATCCGGGCCGGATGCCGGGGATCGGCCTGGACGGCGTGTGCGAACTTCACGGCCTCGCGATAGACCGTCTCGTCCACCATCCGATGCCCGATGGACGGCACCCAGGATGGCAGGCGCCGCGACACCAGACCTCGGAACGCCTGCGCGTTCGCATCGAGCCAGGTCACGATGCTGTCCACAGCGAGATCGACGGCGCCGTGGTGCGCGCCGGAGTCGACGATGCGCTCGAGCCATGCCCCGGCGGGTGGCCCCCATTCCGGATCGACCAGATGCTGGCGCGCGAGGTCGGCGATCACGTCGCGGACGTCGTCGTCGCTCAGCGCGTGCAGCACGGCGGTCGCGACCGTCGCCCCCTCCGGCGGCGACGCGCTCCGCGTGCGTCTGGGTCGCGGAGCCCGTCGAAGGGTCGCTCAGCCATTCGCCGAGACGCCGCGCGACCTCGGTCTGCTCCAGCTTGGTGCGCACGACCTCGCCGGAGAGGAAGTTCGTCTCCACGAACTCGCCCAGGCTGCGTCCGATCTCGTCCTTTCGGTTCGGGATGATCGCGGTGTGCGGGATCGGCAGGCCGAGCGGATGCCGGAACAGTGCGGTGACTGCGAACCAGTCCGCCAGGGCGCCGACCATGCCGCCCTCGGCCGCGGCCCGCACGTACGCGAGCCACGGCAAGCGCTCCTGGAACGCGAACGCGAAGACGAACGCGACGGCCATGAACAGGAGCGCGCCCAGCGCGACGGCCTTCATCAGCCGCAGACCGCGCAGCCGCTCCTGATCGGCGGCGGACAGCTCCGCCATCGGGGTACGCGACATGCCCTCATCCTTTCATGCGCCACAGGCGCGTAGAGTGTGTAGTACTATCACTACTTCTTTCGGGGAGGGGCACGATGTTCACCATGAGTGCACGGGAGTTCAACCAGTCGGTGGCGAAAGCGCAGCGCGTCGCTGACGACGAACCGGTGCTGGTCACGCGACACGGTGAACCCGCCTACGTGCTGCTGAGCGTCGCCGAGTACCAGAAACTTCGACCACAAGCGGCTGGAGGTGGCTCGCTTCTTGAGTTGCTGGCGATGTCGGCTGAGGACCTCGAGCATGATGACGGGGAATTCGATCGCATCATGGCTGAAATCGAGACTGATCGAAAGACGGACTTCGGCCGTCCGCCGATCGAGTTCTGACCGTGTACCTGCTCGATACCAACGCGTATTCCGAATCACGTCGCCCCGGCTTGCTCGGTGAGACCATGCGGACCTGGCTCGCAGACACGCCTCCCGAAGTCACGTTCATGAGTGCGATCACCGACTACGAGCTGGAACGCGGCGTGCTGCATCTGCAACGTCGAGATCCGCGCCAGGCGACAGCGCTACGTGGTTGGTTGACGACCGTGCGATCGGGTCTGGAAGGTCGCATCCTGTCGGTCACTCCGGAGATCGCGAGGGTCTTCGCACGGTTGGACGTACCCGACCGTCGACCATGGGCGGATGCGCTGATCGCCGCCACCGCTCTTCACCACGACCTGACCGTCGTCACTCGGAACGAGAAGGACTTCGACGTGCCGGGGCTGCGGGTGATCAACCCGTTCTCAGGTGATTGATGCCTTCTGGCAGCCTCAGTCAATGTCGTAGACCTTCATGACCTCGTCGCCGTAGTAGCGCCTTCGACTCATCCTTCTGGCGTCCGAAGGACCGCATCGCCTGACAGCCACGCCGGGTAACCTCGATCTGTGATCGAAGACATCAAGAAGCGTGCTCTGCACCGCACCAGCATCCTCGAGGGGCAGCTGCGCGGCATCGCGCGGATGATCGAGAACGACGAGTACTGCATGGACATCATCACCCAGTCCAGGGCCGTCCAGCGCTCTCTCGAGTCGCTGAACCGACTGCTTCTCGAGAACCACCTGCGCACCCACGTGACGGACATGTTCGAGGAGGGCGGCGAACAGCGGGAGCAGGCCGTCGACGAACTGCTGAAGGCGTTCGACTTCCACTCGAAATGAGAGGGCGCGGTCAGACGGGAGGCAGGTCCCCCGCGATCCGCAGCACTCGTCCGGCGGAGGCGTGCCCGCGAGCGAGGCGCTCGGCGAGCGGGAGGTCCTCGAGCGTCGCACCGAGGAACCCTGCGGCGAACGCGTCACCGGCTCCGACCGGTTCGACGACGTCGACGGACGGTGCCGGCACGAACACGGGGGCCTCTTCCGCGGAGTAGGCGGTCGCGCCGATGTCACCGTCCTTGACGACGAGCAGAGCGGTGCGGGGCAGGAGAGCGCGGATGTCGTCCGCGGTCGGTGTGCCCCAGACGCGCTCGGCCTCGTCCCGCCCGACGAAGACGATGTCCGCGGCATCCGCGAATCGCCGGAGGACGGGCCCCGCCTCTTCGAGCGGCCACAGCGCACGGCGGTCGTTCACGTCGAACGACACGAGCGCGCCGGCCGCGCGGGCGAGGCCGAAGACCTCATCGACCAGGGCGCGAGCGGATGCGGAGATCGCCAGCGGGATGCCGCTGGTGTGCACGATCCTCGTGCCGATGAAGCGATCCGGCGCGAGGAATCCCGGAGCCATGCGCGATGCCGCGGACCCTGCTCGGTAATAGAGCACGTGCGAACCGTCGACGCCGGGGTCCTTGATCATCAGGCCCGTGGGAGCATCCTCGTCCCAGCCGATCCACGGCTCGACCCCGCGCAGCCGCAGGTCGGCCGCGATGCGCGCGCCGAGCGGGTCGGAGCCCAGCCGGGTGGCGTAGGCGGCACGATGGCCGGCGGCCACGAGGCCGGCCGCCACGTTGAATTCCGCCCCGCCGAGACCGATGGTCGCGGTCGGTGAGGTGGCGAGCGGCCCATCCGCCGCGGTGAACAGAGCCAGGGGCTCGCCGAGGCAGATGACGTCGGGGGCGGTGCCGGTGTGCGGTCTCATGATGTCTGGGTGTTCACAGGTTCTGTGTCGGGGTACGGGCTGGGGTCGCGATGCCGCAGGTCGGGGAACGCCTTGACGAACACCACCGCGACGATGACGCCGGCGATCGCGAACAGGGCCGCCGCGAGGTAGGCGCCCTGCGGGCCGTCGTGGTCGATGAGGAAGCCGGCGGCGGCGGACCCGGCTGCAGCGCCGATCAGCTGGCCGGTGCCGGCCCAGCCGAACGCCTCCGGCGGTCTCGGAGAACTTCACGCTCGCGGTCGTGATCGCGAACAGCACTGCGAGCGCCGGTGCGATGCCGATGCCGGCGGCGAACAGCGTGCCGCCGAGCCAGAACACGTTCAGTGACACCATGGTCAGCATCAGACCGATCGCGACGATCGTGAGGCGGCGCGCCATCGCCCACGGGCCGATCGGGATGTGACCGAGGCCGAGCCCGCCGACCAGGCTGCCCGCGGAGAACACCGCGAGCACGAGCCCCGCCTCGAGCCCGCCGTGGCCGAAGGTCGCGACCACGCCCACCTCGACGGCGGAGCAGGCCCCGATGAGCAGGAAGCCGATCACGGTGGCGAGCATCACCGGCGGCTTGAGCACGACACGGCCGAACGCGCGGCGGCTGCGCGGGATGCGCACCCGTCCGACCTCGGGGGAGAGGATGAACCACCCGCCGCCGACGACGAGGATGAGGGCCACCAGCAGCAGGCCCTGCACGGTGCCGACGCCGGTGGAGACCAGGGTGATCACGACCGGCGCGACGATCCAGATGATCTCCTGCAGCGACGCGTCCAGCGAGAACAGCGGCGTCAGCTGCGAGGCGTTCACCAGCTTGGGGTAGATGGTGCGCACCGCTGACTGCACGGGAGGGGTGGCCAGACCGGCGAGCAGGCCTGCGACCATGTACCCGGGCAGTGAGAGGGGCAGCAGGGCGAGGCCCAGCACGGACAGCGTGCACACGACCAGGGTCAGAGAGAGCACGCGGCGCATTCCCCAGGCGCCCATCCACCGGCTCGTCACGGGGCCGGCGACGGCCTGTCCGACAGACGTCGCCGCGAGCACGAGCCCGGCCTCGCCGTACGATCCGGACTGCTGCTCGACGTGCATGAGGATCGCCAGGCTCATCATGCCGTTGGGGAACCGCGCCAGCAGCTGCGCGGCGATCATGCGTCCGACGCCTGGCGTGCGAAGAAGGTCCCGATATCCCGCCACCAGGCAACGATATCGGCGGCGAGCGGGGCGGCGCGAGCGTCGTGGAGGGAGCGGATGCGGCGACACGCCGCGACACGCCGGAGCGACCTCTCCACAGAAAATCGGATGTCGGAGGCCGGGCGTAGCGTGCGGTCTGTGGATGGATTCCGATCCGGCCTCTGCGGTCCGCAGGATCTCGCGGTTCCCGGGCGCCGGAGGGGGTGTCCGAACTGTGGATGGATGCGTGGAGAACCTGTGCTGAAGCGGTGGAGAACGGTGGAAAACTACAGAGATGTAACTACTATCCCTTGTGGTCGGCCCCGATGTCCGTCCCTATATGTAGTATTGAAGTCCCGGCGGGGGCCTGCCGGGAAGACAACGATTTTGAGGGGAAGAGATGTCGATCACCGTCTACACCAAGCCTTCGTGCGTGCAGTGCAACGCCACCTACCGCGCGCTCGATGCCAAGGGCATCGAGTACGAGATCCACGACCTCTCCGAGGACGCCGCCGCGCTCGAGCAGGTCAAGGCGCTGGGCTACCTGCAGGCTCCGGTCGTCGTCACCGACGAGGACCACTGGTCGGGGTTCCGTCCCGACAAGATCGACGAGCTGGCCTCGCGGCTGGCATAGGTCGACAGGCTCACCAACCCAAGGAGGGGATCCATGAGCGCTGTAGCGACAGCCGCGCCGCTCCTGGTCTTCTTCTCGAGCGTCTCGGGGAACACCGCCCGCTTCATCGACAAGCTGGGCCTCCCCGCACGCCGCATCCCGCTGCACCGGACGGACGAACCGCTCGTCGTCGACGAGCCGTTCGTGCTCGTCACTCCCACCTACGGGGGCGGTCAGGGGCGCGATGAGGAGAAGGGCGCCGTTCCGAAGCAGGTCATCCGGTTCCTCAACGATGAGCGCAACCGCAGCCTGATCAGGGGAGTGATCTCCGCGGGAAACACGAATTTCGGCGAGGCGTTCTGCCTCGCGGGCGAAATCATCAGCCGTAAGTGCCGCGTGCCGCACTTGTACCGGTTCGAACTCTTCGGCACGCAGGACGACGTCGATCGCGTGAGCGACGGATTGGAACGATGGTGGACAGCACAGTGACGGAGACGGTGGCGTTCAAGGCGAACCCGGCATACGAGGGGCTCGATTATCACGCCCTCAATGCGATGCTGAATCTGTACGACGCGAACGGGAAGATCCAGTTCGACGCCGACAAGCGCGCTGCGCGGGAGTACTTCCTGCAGCATGTGAACCAGAACACGGTGTTCTTCCACTCCCTCAAGGAGCGCCTCGACTACCTGGTCGAGAAGGAGTACTACGAACCGGCGGTCATCGAGAAGTACTCGTTCGACTTCATCACGAAGCTCAACGACTTCGCCTACGGCAAGAAGTTCCGGTTCGAGACGTTCCTCGGCGCGTTCAAGTACTACACCAGCTACACGCTGAAGACCTTCGACGGCAAGCGCTACCTCGAGCGCTTCGAGGACCGCGTCGTGATGACCGCCCTCGCCCTCGCCGACGGCGACGAGAAGCTCGCGACCTCACTGGTCGACGAGATCATCTCCGGCCGTTTCCAGCCGGCCACCCCGACGTTCCTCAACGCCGGCAAGGCGCAGCGCGGCGAACTCGTCAGCTGCTTCCTCCTGCGCATCGAGGACAACATGGAGTCGATCGCCCGCGGCATCAACTCCGCCCTGCAGCTGTCCAAGCGCGGCGGCGGTGTGGCGCTGCTGCTGAGCAACATCCGCGAATCGGGTGCTCCGATCAAGCAGATCGAGAACCAGTCCTCGGGCATCATCCCGGTCATGAAGCTGCTCGAGGACAGCTTCAGCTACGCCAACCAGCTCGGCGCGCGTCAGGGTGCCGGTGCGGTGTACCTGAACGCGCACCACCCCGACATCATGCGGTTCCTCGACACCAAGCGCGAGAACGCCGACGAGAAGATCCGCATCAAGACCCTGTCGCTGGGTGTGGTCGTGCCCGACATCACGTTCGAGCTGGCGAAGAACGGCGAGGACATGTACCTCTTCTCGCCGTACGACGTCGAGCGCGTCTACGGCGTGCCCTTCGGTGACATCTCCGTCACCGAGAAGTACCGCGAGATGGTCGACGACCCTCGTATCAAGAAGACCAAGATCAACGCGCGCGAGTTCTTCCAGACCCTCGCCGAGATCCAGTTCGAGTCGGGCTACCCGTACATCATGTTCGAGGACACGGTGAACAGGGCCAACCCGATCAAGGGCCGGATCAACATGTCCAACCTGTGCAGCGAGATCCTGCAGGTGAACACGCCGACCAGTTACAACGAGGACCTCTCGTACAGCCAGATCGGCAAGGACATCTCGTGCAACCTCGGCTCGATGAACATCGCTCTGGCGATGGACGCCGACGATCTGGGCAAGACAGTGGAGACGGCCATCCGGGCGCTCACCGCGGTCAGCAACCAGAGCCACATCGGCTCGGTGCGCTCGATCGAGGACGGCAACGACCGCTCGCACGCGATCGGCCTCGGGCAGATGAACCTGCACGGCTACCTCGCCCGCGAGCACGTGTTCTACGGCTCGGAAGAGGGCCTGGACTTCACGAACATCTACTTCTACACGGTGCTGTTCCACGCACTGCGGGCCTCGAACGCCCTCGCGATCGAGCGCGGCGTCGCCTTCGACGGCTTCGAGGACTCCACCTACGCGTCCGGCGAGTTCTTCGACAAGTACATCGACCAGGCCTGGGTGCCCGCGACCGAGAAGGTCAAGGAGCTGTTCGCCGGCAAGCACATCCCCACGCAGGAGGACTGGGCTGCGCTGAAGGACTCGATCCAGCAGCACGGCATCTACAACCAGAACCTGCAGGCCGTGCCGCCGACCGGTTCGATCTCCTACATCAACAACTCGACCTCGTCGATCCACCCGATCGCCTCGAAGATCGAGATCCGCAAGGAGGGCAAGCTCGGCCGCGTGTACTACCCGGCGCCGTTCATGTCGAACGACAACCTGGAGTACTACCAGGACGCGTACGAGATCGGCTACGAGAAGGTCATCGACACCTACGCGGCTGCCACCCAGCACGTCGACCAGGGTCTGTCGCTGACGCTGTTCTTCAAGGACACCGCCACCACCCGCGACATCAACAAGGCGCAGATCTACGCCTGGCGCAAGGGCATCAAGACGATCTACTACATCCGGCTGCGTCAGATGGCCCTCGAGGGCACGGACATGACCGAGTGCGTCTCATGCATGCTGTGACCCTTCGACAGGCTCAGGGACCCAGGAAGAACAAGGAACAAGAATGACCCCCTCTCCGAAGCTTCAGCTGGTCAGTCACGTCGACGCGATCAACTGGAACCGCATCGAGGACGACAAGGACCTCGAAGTCTGGAACCGCCTCACCGGCAACTTCTGGCTGCCCGAGAAGGTGCCGCTGTCGAACGACGTGCAGTCGTGGAACACGCTGACGCCCGACGAGCAGCTGCTCACGATGCGCGTGTTCACCGGCCTCACTCTGCTCGACACGATCCAGGGCACCGTCGGCGCCGTCTCGCTGATCCCCGATGCGATCACTCCTCACGAGGAGGCGGTGTACACCAACATCGCGTTCATGGAGTCGGTGCACGCCAAGAGCTACTCCTCGATCTTCTCGACGCTCGCGTCGACGAAGGAGATCGACGAGGCGTTCCGCTGGTCGACCGAGAACCAGAATCTGCAGAAGAAGGCGCAGATCATCCTGGACTACTACCGTGGCGACGACCCGCTGAAGCGCAAGGTCGCCTCCACGCTGCTGGAGTCGTTCCTGTTCTACTCGGGCTTCTACCTGCCGATCTACTGGTCGTCCAAGGCGAAGCTGACGAACACGGCCGACCTCATCCGCCTGATCATCCGCGATGAGGCCGTGCATGGCTACTACATCGGCTACAAATACCAGAAGGGCCTCGAGAAGATCTCCCAGGCCGAGCGCGACGAGCTGAAGGACTACACCTTCTCGCTGCTGTACGAGCTCTACGACAACGAGGTGCAGTACACGCAGGATCTCTACGACGGCGTGGGCCTGACCGAGGACGTCAAGAAGTTCCTGCACTACAACGCCAACAAGGCGCTGATGAACCTCGGCTACGAGGCGATGTTCCCGTCCACCGTGACGAACGTGAACCCGGCGATCCTCTCGGCGCTGTCGCCGAACGCCGACGAGAACCACGACTTCTTCAGCGGCTCGGGCTCGTCGTACGTCATCGGCAAGGCCGAGGCCACCGAGGACGACGACTGGGACTTCTGACTCAGGACAGGTTCTGACGAGGGGCGGATGCTGCGTACGCAGCATCCGCCCCCTCCGTCGTCTTCAGCGGGACGCGCGGTCGAGCCAGCTGCCCAGTTCGGTCGCGAGCGCGACGGGCTGGTCGAGCAGGATGAGGTGTCCGGCACCCTCGATCAGCGCGAGTGATGCGTGCGGAATCGCTGATCTCAGCCGATGCGCCCTGTCGACGGGGATCCAGGTGTCGTCCGTGCCCCAGACGATGTGCACGGGCTCGGTGATCTCGCTGTAGCGCGGCTCGATCTCATCCGTGAACCGCTCGTCGGCCTGAGCGATCTGCCGGTAGAACGCCGCCTGCCCGGCCGAATCGAGCCACGGACTCACGAGCATGTCGAGGTCGTCGTCGCGCAGCCCGCGATGACTCGCCCCGCGCACGTACTCCTCCACCGCCGCGCGATGGATGTTCGGCGGGAGCTGAACGAACACCTCGGCGTTCTTCTTCACCAGCGCGAAGAAGGGCGAACCCCAGGGGGAGAGCGCGACGACGTCGACCAGGCAGAGCGAACGGAACTGCGCCCCGTGCAGCAGCCGCGCCCGCAGCGCGACGGCGCCGCCGAAGTCATGGGCGATGACGTGCGGGCGCTCGAGACCCCAGCACCGCAGCAGGTGGGCGAAGACATCGGCCTGCACGCCGAGGTCGACGTGATGCTCCGCAGCCTTGGACGATCGCCCGTACCCCGGCATGTCCCAGAGATACACGGTGAAGTGCGACGCGAGTGCGGCGGCGTACGGGCGCCACAGTGCCGATGACCAGGGCGTCCCGTGCAGGAGGACGAGCGGCGGGCCCTCGCCCATGCGCTCCCAGAAGACCTCGCGCCCCTGCCACCGGATCACATCGCTCGTATCACCGCTGCTCATCCCGGCATCCTCGCAGGAGGCACGGACACGGCATCAGCGTGTGTCAGGATTCCGGCGCGTCCTTTGTTACGTAACGTGATTTCCCGAGGTTACGCGGCCGCTGGTCGCGAAACACCTGCCCTCATAGCGTGAACGACATCCCCTTCACCGACCCGAGGAGCACGAGCGTGACCACCACCGTCGACAGCCTGGCCGTGCTGCTGGGGCGCGCCGCCGAGTCCGCCGATCTGCCCGTTCGTGAAGAGGTGCTGACGCACACCCGTGAGGCCTACGCAGCGCTCTACGAGTCGCCGCAGGTACTCCCGACGACGACGCTGCATGCGCTCGCCGCGCTCGTCGCCCGCCATCAGCGCGGCGACGGACTGGCCGCGCACCACGCCGCACTCGCCGACCCGGCTGTGCTCGAGGACGCCCTTCCCTTCGAACCGAAGCTCCGAGCGATCATCGAGCACGTCGAGCTGGTCACCGTGTCGCCCGGGCTCGTGACCCGCGACGACCAGCTCGCGCTGCAGGTCGCCGGCGTCACCGCCGATGAGATCGTGCTGATCAGCCAGGTCGTCGCCTATGAGAGCTATCTGCTCCGGGCGCTGCACGGCCTCACGGTGCTGGGCGGTGAGCGTCCGGCCCGATACGACGGCGCCGTCCGCGAGACGGTCGCGCACGGCAGGGCGCACACCGCCGAGACGCACACCTACCTCGGCAGCGAGATTCCGCAGCACTTCACCCGCGAGGTGCTCGCCTGGGAGCCGTGGGTTCCCGCGATCGAGGTCGACGAGCTGACCGCAGAGCAGGCGGAGTCCTTCGCAGCGAAGGCCACCACCAACTCCGAGTACTTCCGTCTGCTCGCCCGGGTACCGGCCGTGCTGAAGGCGCGCAGCGCCCTCGACAACGCCGTGTTCCTCGGTCAGGACGGGCTGCCCCGCGGAGAGCGCGAGCTCGCAGCCGCCGTCACCAGCAAGGTGAACGGCTGCGTGTACTGCGCATCCGTGCACGCGCGGAAGGCGGAGTTCCAGACACGACGCGCCGACGCCATCGACCGTCTGCTCGCCGTGCAGCTCGAGCGCGACGCCGACGACGTGGCACTCGGAACCGACCCGCTGGCCGAAGGCCAGGACGAGCGCTGGACCGCCGTCATCCGCTTCGCCGCACGGCTCTCCGAGCTCACGCCCACGGCGACGCCGGACGACATCGTCGCGCTGCGCGCGGTCGGGCTGGAGTCCGACGAGATCTCGGATGTCGTGTTCTCGACGGCCTTCTTCGCGTGGGCGAACCGGTTGATGCTCAGCCTCGGCGAGCCCGCCGTTCCCGGCAGCCGCGTCGAGGCCTGACCCCGCATCCCGCTCTTCCGCCCCACCCCGAAGGAAACCCGATGTCGAACGTACTCACCTCCCGTCCCGCGCGGACGATCCAGCTCAGCCTGCTCGCCGGCGCCGCCGCCGTGCTTCTCGCCGGATGCGGCACGATCACCCCGAGGCTCCGGCCGCCGCCGACCAGGACACCGCGATCACCGTGACCGACGACCAGAATCGCGAGGTCACCCTGGACGGTCCCGCGAAGAAGGCGGTCGTGCTGAACAGCTACGGCAACGAGTTCGTGCGCGCGATCGGCGCCGGCGACACCGTCGTCGGCGTGGACAGCGTCTCGCTCGAGCGGCTGCCCTTCCTGCCGATCGACAAGTCGGACGTGATCGCGCAGGGTCTCAACGAGCTCAACTACGAGGCGATCGCCGACCTCGATCCCGACGTCGTGATCCTGCCCCGCAACGCCCCGTGGGAAGAGGCGGCGACGCAGCTGAAGGCGTTCGACATCCCCGTCGTGGTCGCGACGGCGTGGGACTACGAGGTCTTCGACGACACGATCGACCTGCTCGGCGAGATCTTCGGCAAGGAGAAGGGCGCCGACAAGGTGAAGGCCTTCCACGACGAGATCACCGGCGTGCTCGACGAGCACCTCAGCGGCGTCGAGACGAAGCCGGTGTATCTCGAGACCGTCGATCCGTACCTCACCGTGCTGCCCGGCTCCGGCTTCCACGCCCTCATCGAGGCGGCCAAGGGCGAGAACATCTTCTCGGACGCCGCCGGCGGCGATGCCCAGGAGGAGCTGACGGTCGAACCCGCCGAAGTCGTGGTGCGCAACCCCTCGCTGATCTTCCACGAGTACGAGCCCGCGGCGACTCCGGTCGCCCAGGCGCGTTTCGCCGCGACCCGCGACGAGATCTCCGCACGACCGGGCTGGGGCCGCATCGACGCCGTCGCCGATGAGCAGGTCTACGTCGCCAGCGGCTATGCGACCAGCGCGCTCGCAAAGTCGATCGGAGCGCTCTATCTCGCGACCTGGCTGCACCCTGATGCATTCGAGGGTGTGAACCCCGACGACTACCTCGAGCGCTGGGTCACCGAGTTCCAGGACACCGACTTCGCCGGTGCCGACGCCTACATCAGCACTCCCGCGGGATCCTGAGCATGACGCAGTCGACACTGCCGACGGACGCTCCGGCGCGGGGAACCGCGCCGGAGCCGGCGTCGTCCGGCGCCGAGCGCGTCTCTCCCGTGCTCGCTCCCGAAGAGGGCGACACGGATGCCGGCACGCGCGACGGCCACCGGCACCGCACTCTCGCCGACCGTCTGTCCCGTGCCAGGGCGGCCGCTCTGATCGTTGCGGTGCTGCTCACCGTGCTGGCCGTCGGCGTCTCGATCGTCATCGGAACGGCGGGCATCACGCTCGCCGACGTGTGGAAGTCTGTGCAGCTGTCGGTCTTCGGCGGCACACTCGAGACCGAATTCGCCCGCACGTTCTCGATCATCACCGAGCTGCGATTCCCTCGCGCACTGCTCGCCTTCATCGCCGGCGCGGGGCTCTCACTGGCCGGAGCGCTCATGCAGGGGCTGTTGCGCAACCCGCTGGTGAGCCCGTTCACCCTTGGCGTCTCGCCCGCGGCGGCGTTCGGCGCCGCACTCGCCATCACGATCTCAGGCGCCACGACGCTGCCCGCCTGGGTCATCATCCTCAGCGCCCTCGGCGTCTCGCTCGCGGTCTCCGCGGTCGTGCTCGGACTGGCATCCGTGAAGCGCATGGCCGTCGCCACGCTGCTTCTGCTCGGCATCGCGATCACCCAGCTCTTCGAGGCGCTCACCGCCGGCCTGCAGTTCGTGGCCAGCGAGAACACGCTGCAGGCGATCGTGCGCTGGACGTTCGGCTCGGTGAACGACGCCACCTGGAACGACGTGCAGATCGTCGGCGCCGTCGTGCTGGTCGCGCTGCCGGTGGCACTGTGGTTCGCGAAGGATCTCAACGCGGTCGCCTTCGCCGGGGATGACGCGGCCAAGAGCCTCGGAGTGAACGTGACAGCCCTGCGGGTCGGGCTCATCGGCGTCTCGGTGCTGCTCGCCGCCGTGGTGGTCAGCTTCTGCGGCGTGATCGGCTTCGTGGGACTCGTCGGCCCGCACATCGCGCGCCTGATCATCGGATCGGACCACCGCTACCTGCTGCCCTTCTCGGTGCTCACCGGCGGCCTGCTGCTGCTGGTCGCCGACACCGTCGGCCGCACCATCCTCGCTCCCGCGGTCATCCCCGTCGGCATCGTGGTCGCCTTCATCGGCGCACCGATCTTCATCAACCTCATCCTCACGCGCAGGAGCAGTCTCCGATGAGCCTCGATATCACCGGCATCGAATTCTCCTACCCGGGTCACAAGGTGCTGCGAGGCGTCTCGCTCGAGGTGCAGGAGGGCAGCTTCTGCGCGCTCCTCGGCCCGAACGGCTCCGGCAAGTCGACGCTCACCAAGATCCTCGCAGGCGTGAACAGGCCCAGCGCCGGCCGAGTGAGGTTTCACGGAGTGGACCTGCTCGGTCTGCGCAGGCGCGAGCACGCTCGCACGGTCGGCTACGTGCCGCAGTCGGCGGAGGCGCCGTTCGATCTCACGGTGCGCGAGGCCGTCCTGCTCGGACGCACGCCCCACTACGGTCTGCGCCCCGGGCGCAGGGACTGGCAGAAGGTCGACGACGCGATCGAGCTGCTGGGACTCGCCGAACTCGAACACCGTCGTCTGTCCGAGCTGTCCGGTGGTCAGGCGCAGCGGGCGATCGTCGCCAGGGCGATCGCGCAGGACACGAGGCTGCTGCTGCTCGACGAGCCCACCAGCGCCCTCGACCTGCGCTATCAGGTGGAGACGCTGCAGCTCGTGCGATGGATCACGCGGCAGCGCGGCATCACCGCGCTCATCGCGATCCACGACCTGAACCACGCCGGCCGCTTCTGCGATCAGACCGTGCTGCTCAACGGCGGCCGGATCGTCGCATCCGGCTCGCCGCTCGAGGCGTTCGAGGCCGAGCTGCTGCGCGAGGTGTACGGGCTCGACGTCACCGTCGAGGAGCGCGACGGCTACGCCGAGGTGCGTCCTGTCGTGCACGAGCTGGAGTACCAGATCTAGTGGCCCCGGACGGGAGCATCGAGATCGTCGACGTCGTCATCGTCGGCGGAGGTCCCCGCGCCGTGGCGACGGTCGAGCGGCTCGACGCCCGCGCGCGGGCGGCAGGCGTCGCACCGGTCTCGGTCGTCGTCATCGATGCCGTCGAAGTCGGCGCCGGGGCCACCTGGCGCACGGACCAGACCGCGCAGTTCCTCAACAACACCACTTCGGACGCGACGACGATCTACCCGGACGCGTCGACGCCGATGGACGGGCCTCTCGGTGACGGCCCGACCTTCGTGGAATGGGTCGAACAGGTGAGCGCTCGTGGCGCTCACGAGGTCTCCTGGGCGGTTGAGGAGGCGCGCGGCATCACGCCGGGTGCCTTTCCGACGCGCCGGCTGCAGGGCGTCTACTACAACGATCAGCTCGCCCGGGTGGCGGGACGCGGCGGAACCCGCGTGACGCCGGTGCTCGGCTCCGTCATCGAACTCGAGCGCGACGACGACCTGCGCATCGTCGTCCTCGCCGACGGACGGAGGTTCCGCGCCCGCACCGTCGTGCTCGCGCAGGGCATGGTTCAGGCCCTCGCTCCGGCATCGGTGCGGATGTTCTCCGCGGCCGCCGAGGACCACGGGCTGCTGTACATCGAACCGGGGATGCCGGCGGAGAAGCCCTGGCATCTCGTCCCCGCCGGCGAGCCGGTCATCGCGCAGGGACTCGGCGCGAACTTCTTCGACGTGGTCGCCGAACTGACCGCAGGGCGCGGTGGGCACTTCGAACCCGTCGCGGATGATCCGCAGGGCCGGCTGCGCTACGTGCCGAGCGGTGCGGAGCCGATCGTGCATGCCGCATCACGTCGCGGCGTCCCGTACCGCTCGAAGGGCGACCTCGGCGACGGATCGGCAGTCGGATACACGCCGTCGATCGCGACCCCGGAATGGTTCGACGAGGTGCAGTCGGCGGCGTCGCACTCGGTGGATTTCGCGGACGAGATCTGGCCGACGATCGCCGCGGAGCTCGGCTTCGCCTGGCTGCAGGCCATCGAGGCACGTCACCCGGGAGCGGTGCGAGGCGGGCTGGACAGTGCGCGCGAGGCGCTCGCCCGGGCTGCCGCCGATGACGCGGCATCCGCCGGCGACCGCACCTGGGCCGGTGCCGTGCCCCGCACGGACGCGGCGCTCGCCGCACTCGTCGCCGACCCGGGTCTCCGTTTCCGCATCGAGGAACTGCGTCGCCCGACGCTGGGCCGCGCGGTGGCATCCGGCGCGTGGGATGCGCTCGTGTCGAAGCTCGTCGACGACGAACTCGATTCGCTGTCGGATCCCGCCGGAAGCCCGCGTCAGGCGGTGAATCGTGCCATGGGAACCCTCGGCGGCCGGGCGTCGCGTCTCGCCGCGCAGGGAGTGCTCACCGCCGAGTCGCAGGTGCGCGACGTACAGGGATGGTTCAACGCCGACGGCCTGTTCCTCGCGAGCGGACCGCCCGCGTCGAGGGTGCGCGAGGTGCTCGCGCTCATCGAGGCGGGTGTCGTGCGGCTGATCGGACCGGACACGTGGATCACGGTCGATGAACTGACCGGTGCGTTCCGGGCGCGCTCCACGATCACCGGCAGGGATGTCTCGGCGCGCGCCCTCATCGAGACGCGCATGTCCAAGGGCAAGGTGCCGAACACGAGCGACCCACTCCTGCGGGCGCTCATCGATCGCGGAGATGCTCGCATCCACACACTGCAGGACGCGTCCGGAACGTTCGAGACGGAGAGCGTCGAGGCGGTCCCGCGTCAGGATGCGGAGCATCCGCTGTCTCTCGTCGACGCCGTGGGGCGGCCGGATCCGCGCGTGCTGGTGCTCGGCATTCCTGCCAGCAGCACTCAGCCCGGCAGCGCCATCGGCGCGGCGCCCGGCGTGCCCTCGCCCTTGCTGGCCGGCGCGGATCGCGCCGCCGCGGTGATCCTCGGCAGGCGTGCCGAGGATCATGCCGGGCGGGTGCTCGCGGAATTCGCGCGGTGACCCCGGACCGGTCCTCGATCAGGCCGAGTACGGCTGCAGCTTGAGGGTCCGTGCGAGGTGGGCCGCATTCGCCGCGGCGGTCTTCGTGGACTGCGCGACCTTCTCCGGAACGGACGGCAGATCCTTGTAGTCGGTCTTCTGCATCGCCTCCCCGTTCCAGTACACGGAGCCCTGCGCGGGCACGGTGAAGCCGACATCGTCGAGGGCCTGGAACAGGATGGCGGCGATGTGGTGCGCGCCGTCCTCATTGCCGACGACGGCGGCGATGGCGACCTTGTCGAACAGGATCGGCCGGCCCTGGTCATCGGTCTCGCTCAGCTCGGCGTCGAGCCGCTCGAGCACGCGCTGCGCGATGCTGGAGTGCTGGCCGAGCCAGGTCGGCGTCGCGAACACGAGGATGTCGGCCGCGAGTACGCGCTCGCGCAACTCCGGCCATTCGTCTCCCTCGCCCATGTCGGTCATCACTCCGGGCAGGATGCGATGGTCGGCCGCACGGATGAGGTCGCCGGTGACACCGTGCTCGGCGAGCTCGGCGAGGATCTGCTCACCGAGGACATGGGTGCTCGACTCCGCCGGGGACGGCTTGAGCGTGCAGTTGATCATGAGCGCTGTCAGTTGTGGGTCCATGCCCGCACGTTAGGCAGGCGGGCCTCGCTCCGCACAGGGGGTTCCACGATCGGTACCAGTGCGCTAGAGCCCGGCGTACTGTCACTCGGCCAGGGTGTTCCGTGGCCGCGTCAGCGCAGGTGCGCGTCGGTGTCAAGCCCCTTCTCGGCGGACCCTCCGGCACGGGAGCCTGACGGGACGCGGCACCCGATCGCGGAATCGGAGGACACCACCATGAGCATCGGAACCGGAATCGTGCTGTTCGTCATCGGCGCGATCCTCGTCTACGCCCTGAACGTGCAGGTCTCCTGGATCGATCTCGACCTCGTCGGCTACATCCTGATGGGCGCCGGAGTGCTCGTCTTCATCATCGGGATCGTGATGCTGATGCGCAGGCGGCGCACAGACACGATCACGCGCACGGGTGTCGATCCCGACACCGGCCAGCCGGTCACACAGCGATCCACGCGTGCCAGCGGCGACGAGCTGCCGTGATACGACGAGCGTGACCAGGCGAGGAGGTGCGGATGCCGGCGGCATCCGCACCTCCTCGTCACTGCTGGGCGCTGTAGTCCGGGAGCTCCTGCAGGGTCCACGTGTTGCCGTCCGGATCATCGAACGTCACGAACCGGCCCCAGGCCTGCTCATCGACGCCGTCGGCTGCGACGCCGAGGCCTCGCAGGTGGGCCAGCGCCTCGTCGGCGTCGGGGACCACGACCTGGATGGTGTTCTGCCGCCCGGGTTCGAGGTCGACGCCGAGCCCGGTGCCGAATGCTATCGAGCATGCCGAACCGGGCGGAGTCATCTGCACGAAGCGCAGTTCGTCGGTCACCTGCTGGTCGTGATCCGGGTTGAACCCGATCTTCACGTAGAAGTCCTTCGCCCGGTCCACATCGGTGACCGGGACGAAGATGAGCTCGATCTTCCAGTCCATCTCGAACGCTCCTTCGCGGCGGCAGTCCGTCTGCCGCCGAGAACCACACTAGGGAGAGGCACCGACATCGCCCGGCATGTCGGAGGCCGGGAGGATGCTGATGGGCATGGACCCACTACGACTCCGGCCCTGGTCCGCCGATGACATCGGCCTCCTGCAGGCGGCGAACACCCCGGCGATGACGACGCACCTGAACGGTCCCGAGAGCGATCAGGAGGTGATCGACCGCCACGCGAAATATCGGCGTCTGTGGCGGGAGGGCACAGCGCGGACCTTCGTCATCGTCGACGATCAGGGACGGGCGCTCGGCTCGATCGCGCACTGGGGCGCGGAGTGGCGCGAGCAGCCGGTCCGCGAGGCCGGCTGGTTCGTGCTGCCCGAGGCGCAGGGACGCGGTGTGTCGTCCCGCGCGATCGAGCTGCTGATCGAGGACGTGCGCGAGCATCGCGGCGACGCGCGATACCTGACCGCTTATCCCTCGGTCGACAACGCCGCGTCGAACGGGGTCTGCCGGCACGGCGGCTTCGAGCTGATGGGCACGAAGACCGACGGGTTCCGCGGCGCCGATCTGACCTTCAACGAGTGGGTGCTCGACCTGGAGAGCCTGCCTCAGAGCCCCTGATGCGCAGCCCAGCGCGCGCCGGCCGCAGTCGCCGCACCGGTGATGAGCGCGTCGATCTCGGGGGAGTGCCGCACGGCGAACGACACGTACGCACCACGACCGCCGGCGGCCGGTCGTCCGTACGCCTTCGCCGCGAGTGTTCCGTCCGGCAGCAGTCGCACGGTGATCGACCGCAGTTCGAAGCGCTCGCCGCGGCGCTCGTCCTCCCAGCGCAGCCCTTGCGGGATGCTGACGTTCAGCGCGAGGGCGCCGATCTCGATCGCGTCGTCCATGGGTCGAGGGTACCCGTACCGCCGAAGCGGTGCGATCGGGTTCTGCGGAGTGAGTCTCAGACCCGGTGCGCGCGGTAGTAGTCCAGGAGCGCTCGGGTGGAGGCATCCTGCGCCGCCACGGCGTCGCTGTCCCCCTCGATCGCCGGGGCGATCTGCAGCGCGAGCTGCTTGCCGAGCTCGACGCCCCACTGGTCGAAAGAGTTGATGCCCCAGATCGTGCCCTGCGTGAACGTGATGTGCTCGTAGAGCGCGATCAGTTGTCCGAGCACGGCCGGGGTCAGCGCGGGCGCGAAGATCGACGTCGTCGGCCGGTTGCCGCTGAACGTGCGCGCGGCGACGAGCGCCCCGGTGGTGCCCTCGGCCTCGACCTCCGCCGCGGTCTTGCCGAACGCGAGCGCCTTGGTCTGCGCGAGGAAGTTCGCCAGGAACAGCCCGTGCACATCGCGGCCGTCGTCTTGCAGCGGATAGGCGGGGTTGACGAACGCGATGAAGTCGGCGGGGATGAGCCGGGTGCCCTGGTGGATGAGCTGGTAGAACGCGTGCTGGCCGTTCGTGCCCGGCTCGCCCCAGAAAACCTCCCCGGTGTCGGTGGTGACGGGCGAGCCGTCCCAGCGCACCGACTTGCCGTTGGATTCCATCGTGAGCTGCTGCAGGTACGCCGGGAACCGGCTCAGCTGCTGCGCATACGGCAGCACCGCGTGCGACTGGGCGCCGAGGAAGTTCACGTACCAGACATTGAGCAGCCCCATCAGCACGGGCACGTTGCGCTCGAGAGGTGTGGTCCTGACGTGCTCGTCGACGGCGTGGAATCCCGCCAGCAGGTCGCGGAACGCGGCGGGACCGAACACGATCGCCAGAGACAGACCGATCGCGGAGTCGACCGAGTAGCGTCCGCCGACCCAGTCCCAGAAGCCGAACGCGTTGGCGGGGTCGATGCCGAAGGCGGACACCTTGTCGAGGGCGGTGGAGACGGCGACGAAGTGGTGCGCGACGGCATCCTGCCGGCTCGCATCGTCGTCGGAGACCGCGCCGGATGCCGACAGACCGGCCCACAGCCAGTCCCGCGCGAGGCGTGCGTTGGTGAGCGTCTCGAGTGTGGTGAACGTCTTCGAGGCGACGATGAACAGGGTCGTCTCGGGATCGAGGTCGGCGGTCTTCTGCGCGAGGTCGGTGGGGTCGATGTTCGACACGAACCGGGCCTGTATCCCGGCATCCGCGTAGGGCCTGAGCGCCTCGTAGACCATCACCGGGCCGAGGTCTGAGCCGCCGATGCCGATGTTCACGACGTGCGTGACCCTCTTGCCGGTGACTCCGAGCCAGTCGCCGGAGCGCACCCGGTCGGCGAACGCGTAGAGGTCCTCCAGAACGTGGTGCACGTCGGCGTCGACGTCCTGGCCGTCCACGACCAGAGCCGGTGAGGCACCGGCCGGACGGCGCAGCGCCGTGTGCAGCACCGCGCGGTCCTCTGTGGTGTTGATGTGCGCACCCGCGAGCATCTTCGCGTAGCGCCCGGCGACTCCGGTCTCCTCGGCGAGGCGTACCAGCGCGTCCCGGATCTCATCTGTCACCAGGTTCTTGGACAGGTCGACGTGCAGATCGGCCAGGTCGAACGTGAGGCCCTCGACGCGGCGCGCGTCGGCGTCGAACCAGCCGCGCAGATCGGGGAGAAGGACTCCTGCAGCGAGGTGAGGTCCGCCCAGGCGGAGGTGCGCGTCGGGTCGATCGGAGCGTTCATGCCCTTCACGCTAGCGCTGCCGCGGCGTCCGCGTCACGATCGTTGCGGAGTAGCGTTGCAGTCATGAAGACAGTGCCGTTCGGATCCGAGACCGCCCCCGCAGTCATCGCCGGGATGATGCGCATCCCCGACAAGACGGATGCCGAGGTCCGCGACCTCTACGACACCGCACGCGGGGCGGGCATCGACTTCTTCGACCACGCCGACATCTACGGCGGCGCGATGCACGTCTGCGAGGACCGCTTCGCCTCCGCACTGAACCTCAGCGACGCCGAGCGCAGCGAGATCGTCATCCAGACCAAGGCCGGCATCGTGCCCGCCGACCAGATGTTCGACTTCTCGTACGACCACCTCATCACCCAGGTGGAGGGCTCGCTGAAGGCACTGCGCACCGACTACATCGATGTGCTGCTGCTGCACCGTCCCGACGCCCTCGTCGAGCCCGAGGAGGTCGCCCGTGCGTTCGACGAGCTCAGCGCCTCGGGCAAGGTGCGCGCGTTCGGCGTCTCGAACCACACGCCGCGGCAGATCGACCTGCTGCGCACGGCGGTCACCCAGCCGCTGATCGCCAACCAGCTGCAGCTGTCGATCACGCACTCGCCGATCATCGCACAGGGCCTGTCCGCGAACATGCACGGCGCCGACCAGAGCGTCGTGCTCGACGGCGGCGGCATCGTGGAGTACTGCCGCGCAGGCGGAATCACGATCCAGGCATGGTCGCCGTTCCAGGCCGGATTCTTCAACGGCGTCTTCCTGGACAACCCGGACTACCCCGAGCTGAACGCCGTACTCGAGCGGCTGGCCGCGAAGTACGGCGTCACCCCGCTCGGCATCGCCACGGCCTGGATCACCCGGCATCCGGCGAAGATGCAGGTCGTGCTCGGCACGACCACCCCGCAGCGCGTCGCGGACGCCGCGGCCGGAGCCGACATCGAGCTGACCCGGCCGGAGTGGTACGAGCTGTTCCGCACGGCAGGGCACATCGTCCCTTAGCTCCGCGCGGGCGCACGGATCCCACGAGAGAAGAGAACCGGATGGGTACAGTCATCGGCGCCGAAGAGCTGCGCGCGCTTCTCGATTCGGGAGCGGAGGCGCGCGTCCTCGATGCGCGCTGGAAGCTCGGGCGCGACGACGGGCGTGAGCAGTACCTCGCGGGCCACATCCCCGGCGCGGTGTACGTCGACGTCGAGGGCGAGCTGTCCCGCCATGGGGATCCGCGCGACGGGCGGCATCCGCTTCCCTCCGATGAGGCGTTCGCCGAGGCCGTGCGTCGGTGGGGAGTGCGAGCGGGCGTGCCAGTGGTCGTCTACGACGACGCGGGGATGCTGGCATCGTCCCGCCTCTGGTGGGCGCTGCGGCGCACCGGCTTCGCCGACGTCCGCGTGCTGGACGGCGGATGGGGCGCCTGGCTGGCCGCCGGCGGCGGGGTGCAGACCGAGGAGGAGCCGGTCGAGGCGAGTGACATCCGGGTGGATGCCGCCGGAGCAGCGGGCTCCATCGACACCGACAGCGCCGCTACCTGGCCCCGCGGCGGCGTGCTCGTCGATGTGCGCGCGGCCGAGCGGTACCGACGGTGAGACCGAGCCTCTCGATCCTGTCGCAGGCCACGTGCCCGGCGCGGTGAACCTGCCCATCGTGCAGCTGCTCACCGATGACGGCCGATTCCGCTCCGCCGCCGACATCGCCGAGACGTTCGACCGGGTCGGTGCGACCGCCGATGTTCCGATCGCCGCATACTGCGGATCGGGTATCACCGCAGCGCAGTTCGCCCTCGCCGGTGCGCTGATCGGGCGTGAGGTGACGGTGTACCCGGGCTCGTGGAGCGCCTGGTCGAATCGGCCGGAGCTCCGGGTCGCGACCGGTCCGCAGCCTGACGGCGCGGCCTAGACTGAGGGCATGCCGCTGCTCTCGCTTCTCATCGTCGCACTGACGGTCGTGGCGCTGATCGACATCATCACCCGCGACGACTCGCAGGTGAAGCACATGCCCAAGTTCGTGTGGGTGCTGCTGGTGGTGTTCCTGCCCCTGATCGGAGGCATCCTGTGGTTCGCGATCGGCCGGGAGTATCCCGACGGCGGCATCCGGCTCGGACGCGAGCGGCCGGCGCGCCCCGCGCGGCGCGAACCGTCGGCGCCCGCTGCGCCGATGCCTCCCGTGGACACCCGCAGCACCGAGCAGCAGATCGCCGACCTCGATCGCGAGATCGAGGAGTGGCGGCTGCGCGAGGAGATCGCCAAGCGCAAGAAGGACGGCCCTGCGGCAGGCTCGGGAACCGGCGCGAGCGAGGTCTGAGCCCCGTCAGCCGGCCACGACGGCCTCGCGATCGAAGGATTCCCGCAGCGCCGCCTCGAGCGTCGGATAGCGGAACGCGTATCCGGCCTCGGCGAGCCTGCCCGGCAGTACCCAGCGGCTCTTGAGGATGAGCTCGGTCTCGGTGCGGATGCCGATCGCTCCGAGCTCCAGCATCCATCTCGGCAGTGGCGGACCGAGCCGCGCGCCCAGCACCCGACGAACCGTCGCCATGAACGTCGCGTTGTCGACCGGCTCGGGCGATGCCGCGTTGACCGGCCCCTCGAGCTCTGGGTGCTGCTCGAGGAAGTCGATGATGCCGACCACATCGTCGACGTGCGCCCAGCTGAATCGCTGCTGCCCCGCCCGTGCGCCCGGGAAGTGGGCCGTGCCGGCGACGCGGCGGGAACGGCTCACCGGCCATCGACCGTCGTGCTGTGCACCGCCGAGGCCGACTGCGGCGAGCCTGCGCAGCGGTGCGAGTACGCCGCCGTGTCCCAGCACGATCGCGCTGCGCAGCGCGACGCGACGGGTCGCGGGCAGCGGGTCGGCGAAGAGTGCGCGCTCCCAGGCCTTCGCCACCTGTACGGAGAACCCGGTGCCGAGTTCGCCGGTCGCCTCGGTCATCGCTCTGTCCTCTGCGTGCCGGTAGATCGTCGCCGTGGAGGAGTTCACCCACAGGGCAGGTGGGGCGGCGGCGCGGACGATCGCGCCGCTGAGCGCGGCGGTCGTGTCGAGGCGGGAGGAGAGGATCTCGGCCCGGTTCGCAGCGGTGTAGCGGCAGTTCACGCTCCTGCCCGCGAGGCCGATCACCAGCGCGGCGCCGTCGACCGCTGTGTCAATGCCCGACTGATCGGCCCAGCCGAGGTCGGCGCCGGAGCGGGAGACGGTGACGACCTCGCGCCCCTCCGCGCGAAAGTGCGCCACGAGGCGGCGCCCCATGAACCCCGAGGAACCGCCGATCACGACTCTGCCACCGGTCATCCTGTGTCCTCCTCGATGCCAGGCTAGCGCCTTATTTGAACATGTTCAAGAATCGTCAGCGGCCGCGGGCGGGTGAGCGACGATCTGGTGCGACGTTCGCCGGTCAGCGCTCGATCGCGACGTAGGCGTCGACGTTCGAGGGGGACAGCACGTGTCGCGCGACCATGATCGCCGCGCCGAGTACGGCTGCCCTGTCGCCCGCCTGCGTCTGCACGATCGCGAGATGCTGCGTCGCCAGCGGGATGGACCGGCGGTAGACGACCTCGCGCACCCCGGCGAGGAGGTGCTCTCCAGCCCGCCCGACGCTGCCGCCGAGCACGATGACGGAGGGGTTCAGGAGATTCACGACCGTGGCGAGGACCTCGCCGACGTCTCTTCCCGCCTGCCTGGTCGCCTCGATGGCGGCGATGTTCCCCACCCGGACGAGATCCACGACGTCGGAGCTGCTCTCCGCTGCGACTCCCTGCGTGCGCAGCGTGGCGGCGATCGCCGTTCCGCTCGCGACATCCTCGAGATCGAGCCCCCCGTCCGAGGTGCGAACGCTTCCCGGCGAGTGCGGCACGCGCACGTGCCCCATGTCGCCCGCGGAGCCCTGGGCGCCGCGCTGCAGTGTGCCGCCGGTGATGATCCCCGCGCCGATACCGGTGGCGACCTTGACGAAGACGAGATCGGTGGCATCCGGAAAGCTGGTGGCCTGCTCGCCGAGGGCGAGGATGTTCACATCGTTGTCCACGAGCACGGGGACGTCGAAGGTGCGCTGTACATACCCGGGGACGTCGAACCGGTCCCATCCGGGCATGATCGGGGGGTTGTACGGTCGGCCGGTCGAGTGCTCCACGGGGCCGGGGACGCCGATCCCGATCCCGATGAGGGGTATCTGTGGCATCCGGGAACCGGCGAGGAGCTCGCCGCCCTGGCCGACCACGTGGTCGAGCACGGCTTCCGGGCCGGCACTGATGTCCATCGGCCGCGTCGTCGAGTCGAGGATGCGTCCGGCGAGGTCGGAGACGGCGACCGTCGCGTGCGAGGCGCCGAGATCCGCCGCGAGGACGAGTCCCGCCCGGGCGTTGAAGGCCACGCGGGCCGGTGGGCGGCCGCCCGTGGACGCAGCCTCGCCGGCGGGCACGATGAGGCCGGACGCCAGCAGGGCGTCGACCCTGCTGGAGACTGTCGACCTCGCCAGGCCCGTGAGGTGGACCAGGTCCGCCTTGGTGCGGGCGTGGCCGTCGAGCAGCAGCTGGAAGATGTCGCCGGCCCCCGGTGCGGCGCCGTTCCCATACCGTTCGCCGTCGCTCATACGGTCAGTAAACCACAGCGAGTTCTTCGACATCTGACGCTCGACAAAAAACTTTTGATGAAGAACTAGCAAAAGTAGGCATGCTTGTGTCAGAATCCTCGACATGACAACGGACGTCACAGACACCGGCGTCGGAACGATCCGATCCGGCTTCCTCGGCGGGGGCTTCATGGCCCAGGCCCACACACGAGCCGCGCGAGCAGCCGGCGCTGAGCTCTTCGCTCTGGCGAGCTCAAGCCTGCAGCGTGCAGAGGGTTCTGCAGCCGAACTGGGGGTGGAGCGCGCGACCACGCTCGACGGCCTGCTCGCCGGTGACAGCGATGTGGTGCACATCTGCACACCGAACGCGACGCATGCCCCGTTCACTCTCGCCGTCCTCGACGCGGGCAAGCACGTCATCTGCGAGAAGCCGCTGGCCACGACGCTCGTGGACGCCGAGGAGCTGGCGGCTGCGGCATCCGAGTGCGGTGTGGTCGCCGCCGTGCCCTTCGTGTACCGCTATCACCCGATGGTGCGCGAGGCGAGGGCGCGGATCCAGGCCGGCGAGCTGGGCGCTCTGCTCACGGTCGACTGCGGATACCTGCAGGACTGGATGCTGCTGCCCGAGGACGACGACTGGCGGGCGACCTCCGCCGAAGGCGGGCCATCGCGCGCCTTCGCCGACATCGGCTCGCACGTCTGCGATCTGCTCGAGTTCGTGGCGGGCGAGCGCATCGTCCGTCTCACTGCGCGCACCCGCATGGTGTACTCCGAGCGCGGCGGCCACAAGGTCAGCAACGAGGACGCCGTCAGTCTGCTCGTTGAGCTCGAGTCCGGCGCGATCGGCACGGTGCTCATCTCGCAGATGGCAGCGGGACGCAAGAACGCACTGACGCTCGAGCTGCACGGTGCGCTCTCCAGCATGCGCTTCGACCAGCAGCGGCCGGAGGAGCTCTGGATCGGACGGCGCGGAGAGAGCTCGCACCTGTTCCGCGATCCGGACAACGCCCATCCGGGGGTGTCCCGGTTCTCACGGCTGCCCGTCGGTCACGCTCAGGGGTATCAGGATGCTTTCAACAGCTTCGTGGCCGACGCGTACGCGGCCATCCGCGGTGAGGATCCGGACGGGCTGCCCACCTTCGACGACGGCCTCCGTGCCGCCAGGCTCACCGACGCCGTGCTCCGCGCCGCCCGTGACGAGCGCTGGATCGACGTCCGCGAACTCCAGAACTGACCACCCGGAAGGAACACCGAGAAATGGCTGAGCAGTACGACCTCGTGATCGTCGGATCGGGACCGAACGGCGCGATCATCGCCGAGCAGGTCCACGCGCAGGTGCCCGAGGCGACCATCCTGGTCGTCGATGCCGGACGCGAGATCACGGGCGTCCCCGGAGAGCATCTCGTCGAGGTCGACGAGAACGCGATGAACGCCTCCTATGAGGATCTCATGCGGCGCGCCAGGCAGATCGAGTACGTCATCGGCGCGGCATCCATGAACGAGATCGAGGGCGACGCCTGGACGCCGGACTCGTCCGGGATCTTCCCTGCGGCATTCTTCGGGCACAACTTCGCGGCGTTCCCCGGCGCATCCATGGCCTGGAACATCGGCGGCATGGGCGTGCACTGGACCGCTGCCACGCCCTGGCCCTACGCCGAAGAGGTTCCCGCCTTCCTTCCGCACGGGGAGTGGGAGGCCGATCTCGAGACCGCCCGCAAGCTGCTGCGCACCTATGTCGGACCGCTCGTGGACAATCCCTTCACCGAGCCGATCTTCGCGGCGCTGCGCGAGGCGGTGCCCAGTCACGATCCCGCACGGCAGTTCGGCTACATGCCGATGGGCGGTGCTCCCCACAAGGACAGGCCGTTCGCCCGCACGGGTCCCCGCGACATCGCACCGTTCCTGTTCGACGGCACGGAGCCGAACGTCACGCTGCGCACCGGCGTCCTCGTCACCCGCCTCGAGAACGATGGGACCAGGATCACCGGAATCGCCGGCAGGGATGTGGCCACGGGGAGGAGGTCGCCGTCGACGGACGGATCGTGCTGATCGCCGGTGACGCACTGCGCACGCCCCAGTTGCTCTGGGCATCCGGCATCCGCCCTGCGGCACTGGGCGTGCGGCTCAACGAGCACGCGTCGATCGACGGCGACGTCGAGATCGACGCAGCGCGGCTCGGCCTGACCGACGCCGACATCCCCACTCCGCCAGCCGGCGAGCCGTTCATCGGCTCGTACTGGAGTCCCTCCATCGGCGCGGCGCGCCCGGCCCACGGACAGCTGATGGAGCGGGAGTTCGACGGCAAGCACGTGCTCGGCGTCGGATGGTACTGCGCGACCGAGATCCGGCCGGAGAACCGCATCGAGTTCTCCGACGAACGCACCGATGCCGTGGGCATGCCGCACATGACCGTGCACTTCTCGTACTCCGATCCGGACCTCGCCGAGATCCGGCGCACGATGGACGTTCAGCGCGCGGCGGCGAACGCCATCGGTGCGTTCCCGGACGGCGATTCGGAGCTGCTTCCGCCGGGGGCGTCGCTGCACTACACCGGCACCGTCCGGATGGGACCGGAAGACGACGGGACCACCGTCGTCGACACCGACGGACGCGTCTGGGGATTCGAGAATCTCTTTCTCGCCGGCAACGGTGTCATCCCCACCGCCCTCACCTGCAACTCGACTCTGACCGGCGCCACTCTCTCCGTGCGCATCGCCCGCGCGGTGTCCGCGGCGCTCTGACCACCCGTACCACCCACCCACACCACTAGGAGATGATCGCGATGCACCTCTACCCTTCTTCGCGACGCCGGGCGACGATGCTCGGACTGGCTCTCGTGACGGCCGGGGCCCTCGCCCTGACCGGATGCGGACGCAGCGACGACACCGGAACCGGCGGTGACGGCGCCGGCACGACGATCGACGACAAGCCGGCCAAGGGAACAGTCGAAGTCTGGACGCAGGGCGCCGACGGCGCCAAGCTCCCCGAGATGTTCGAGAAGTTCAAGAAAGACAATCCGGACGTCACCATCAAGATGACGCAGGTGCCCGACACCGAGTTCATCTCGAAGATGACTGCGGCGATCACAGCGGGAACCGTCCCCGACCTGATCTACGCGTTCACCGAGTCGCAGTCGGCTCTGCTGGCGACCGACGGCTTCGACCCGGTGCCGGACGGGCTGGTGAAGGCCGACGACTTCTTCCCGGCGATCTGGGACAACTCGGTGATCGACGACATCGCCTACGGCGTGCCCTGGTACGCCTACGCCGACATGACGATCTACCGCAAGGACCTCGCCAAGAAGGCGGGCGTCGAGGCGCCGACCGACTGGGACAGCCTGCGCACCTTCGGCGAGAAGCTGAAGGCATCCGGCGTCGAATACCCGCTCGCACTGTACGTGAACTACGACTCGTACACGGCGCGCCAGCTGCTCACCTTCGCGAAGCAGAACGACGGCGGATTCATCTCAGATGATCAGAAGACCTGGACGATCAACTCCCCGGAGAACGTCGAGGCGCTGGAGTACTGGTCCGGGCTGATCAAGGACGGCCTCGCATCGCCGGATGGTCCCGCGTTCCTGGACACGGTGTCGTGGTCGACGACGGGCAAGAACGCCGCGATCATCGACGGCGGCCCCTGGTTCATCGGCTGGTTCGATGACGCCAACGGAAAGGGCTGGGCGGACGAGAACCTGGACCTCGCGGTGGCTCCGGTCGGCCCTGACGGCGACGAGGCGACGACGGTCGGCGGTGGCAGCTGGTTCGTGCCCCAGGACTCGGAGAACAAGGACGCGGCATGGAAGTTCGCGCGCTTCATGTCCCAGCCCGAGAACCAGGTGCAGTGGTACCAGATCTTCCACAACATGCCGGCGCTCAAGGCCGCCTGGGATGATCCGGCCATGCAGGGCGATCGCGTCCTCGACACCGTCAAGGCGGGTCTCGAGACAGGCGTGAACCTGCCGAAGGTGTCCACCTGGACCCAGGTCGGCGATGTCATCGGCCAGCAGATCGAGAAGGTCGTCCGCGGCGGGATCTCCGCGAAGGATGCTCTCGACGAGGCGCAGAAGCAGGCTGAGTCCATCGGGACAGGTCAGTAGGAGCATCATGACGACCACGGCCACTCGGGCCCTCGTCACCCCGGAGGCGCCCGCGCGGCGCCCCGGGGCATCCGGAGGGCGCATGAGGGCACGAGGGCCGAAGCAGTAGCGGCCTGGCTGTTCCTGACACCGTTCCTCGCATTGTTCGCCCTGTTCACCGCGGTCCCGGCCGTCCTGGCGATCGGGGCCAGCATGACCGACATGACCGCTCGCGACATCCGCGATCCGCTGGGGGTCAACTTCACCGGGTTCGAGGCGTTCGCGAAGATCATCGGGAACCCGGGGTTCCAGAGCGCCTTCCTGAACACCGTCATGTTCGTCGTGCTCTGCGTGCCGCTGAGCATGGGGATCGGCTTCATGCTCGCCCTGATGCTGAACAACGGGATCCGCCGTCTGCGCACCTTCTTCCGTGCCGCCGCTTACGTGCCGGTGATCACGAACATCGTCGCCGCGGCGGTCATCTGGCAGTACGCATTCTCGATCTCCGGTCCGGTGAACACCGCGTTCGCGGGGTTCGGCCTTCCGCAGCCGAACTGGCTGGGCGAGCCGGGCTGGGCCATCACCACCGTCGTGATGATGGGCGTATGGCGCACCGCCGGAACCTGCATGATCCTCTTCCTCGCCGGCCTTCAGGCCGTGCCCGAGGAGATCTACGAGGCTGCATCCACCGACGGCGCCGGACGCTGGCGGACCCTGTGGTCGATCACCCTTCCGCTGCTGCGTCCGACCACGCTGCTGGTCACGGTGCTGCAGACCGTGTCATTCCTGAACATCTTCGAGGAGCCCTACCTGCTGACCAAGGGCGGGCCGCTCGGCTCGACCAAGTCGATCGCGGTGTGGGTGTACGAGCAGTTCGGCTTCGGGAACATCTCCGCATCGATGGCGGGTTCCGTGCTCCTGCTGGTGCTCGTCGGCATCGTCGCCATCGTCCAGTTCAGATTGCTGAGGCCGAAACATTGAAAACTCTGTCTCCGACGCGCCAGGCGCTCACTTACACCGCGCTGGTCGTCATCACGATCTTCATGCTCCTGCCGTTCGTGTGGGTGCTCTTCGGCTCGTTCAAGACGCAGTCCGAGTTCCTGCACAGCCCTGGGGCGTGGTTGCCCGATTCGTTCCAGATCCAGAACTACGTGCAGCTGTTCGCCGAGCGGGGCTTCGGCAACTACATGGTCAACAGCGTCATCGTCTCGGGCGTCGCCGTCGTCGGCAACGTCGTGTTCAGCGCGATGGCCGGTTACGCCCTCGCGAAGCTGCGGTTCCGACGGAGGGCATTGGTCTTCCCGCTCGTGATCGCCGCCATGATCGTGCCCTATGTCGCGCTCTTCGTGCCGCAGTTCATGGTGGTCGTGCAGATGGGGCTGGTGAACACACTCACCGCGATCATCCTGCCGGTGCTGGTGCTGCCGCTGAGCGTGTTCATCATGCGCCAGTTCGCCCACTCCGTTCCGTTCGAGCTCATGGAGGCGGCGAGACTCGACGGCGCGGGGGAGGCGCGGCTGTTCTTCCGCATCTTCCTGCCGCTGACCGGACCGGGGCTCGCGACCGTCGCGATCCTCTCGTTCCTGACCTCGTGGAACAACTTCCTCTGGCCGCTGGTGGTCGCGCAGTCCCAGGACACCTACACGGCGCCTGTCGGACTGTCTGTGGCATCGCAGGCGTCGAACACGATCTCGTTCGGCCTGCTGCTGGCCGGCGCGATGGTCGTGCTGCTGCCCATCCTCATCCTGTTCCTGTTCCTGCAGAAGTACTTCATCCAGGGCGTCGCGACCGCCGGCTTGAAGTGACGAAAACCCGACCCCGAAAGGTGACGACGTGAAACACATCGCAGACCTCAAGTTCGCCCTCAACGCGATCCAGTGGATCAACGTGAAGGCCGACCCTGCCGACTTCGACAGCGAGAGCCTCTGGCGCTTCGCGGACCCCGCATTCGTGGCCGAGTACCCCGGAGTGCTCGCCGCGATCCGGGACGCCGGGTTCGACGCCACCATGCTGGAGGTGCTCGACACCCAGACGCTGCAGAACTATGCGGCGATGATCGCCGATTCCGGTCTTGCCGTCGCGCCGGGCTACGTGCAGGTGCCCCTCGCCTCCGATCACGGCGGACGGCTCGAGCGGGGGACCTTCGAGCGCATCCACTGGTTCGATGCCGTGCGACGCAAGGCGGAGGAGTCCAACTACATGGGGCTGTCCCGGATTTTCCTCGCCGCCGAGGTGGATCAGCAGGGCTCCCGTTGGCACCGCCCCGCCGTCGGCCACGACTTCTCGCAGGACCGTCTCGACGAGCTGACGGACCTCATCGACGAGGCCGTCGACGTGCTGAACGCCGAGGGCGTGCGTCCGGGGCTGCACAATCACGTCGGGACCTGGATCGAGACCGCACAGGAGTACGAGCACGTGCTGAACAGCATCGACGTGTCCCGGCTCGGCGCGGCCTTCGACATCGGCCATCTGGAATGGGCGGGGATCGACTCCAAGGAGGCGCTCGCGACCTGGGGCGACCGGGTGCAGGATCTGCACCTCAAGGATCTCGACCTGCAGATCGCTCGTCGCACCAGGGAGGAGGGGCTCGGGTACGAGTACTCCACCGACCTCGGCCTCTATCGGGAGCCGGGACTCGGCGACCTCGATCTGCCGGGCATCCTCTCGACGCTGCACGACGACTTCGACGGCTGGATCATCATCGAGGTGGACCGGGCGAGCATGGATCCTGCGGACAGCGCGCACCACACGGCCCGCTGGGTGGCCGAGGCGACGAAGGCCTGAGGACGCATCGTGCTGAGGAGGGACCAGTTCTCGCTGAACACGCTGCAGTGGATCACCGTGGGGCTCGGCGACTCGTCGGGCGAGCCCGGAGACGTCGGCTGGGAGTACGACCGCCCGAGCTTCCTCGCGAAGCAGCCCGGGGTGCTCGGCCAGGTGCGCGATGCCGGATTCCCCGGCGTCATGCTCGAGGTGCTGCCGACGCAGACCCTGCAGACCTATGCCAGGGTGGTCGCCGACTCCGGTCTGCGACTGTCGCCCGGCTACGTGCACATCGGGCTGCCCGAGGAGTTCGGCCGGGATCACAGGGGTGATCCCGGCGCGCACTTCCGCTGGTTCGACGGCATCCGCCGTCGTGCGGAGGAGACGCTCTACATGGGACTGGACCGTGTCTTCCTCGCGCCGGACATGGCCCCCGGCAGACCGCGCATCGACGTGTCGGCCGCTGCGGGTCACGCCTATGACCGGGCGCGCCTCGACCGGGTGGCCAACATCATCGGCGAGGCCGCGGAGGTGCTGGCCGCCGAAGGCGTCATGCCCGCGCTGCACAATCATGTCGGGACCTGGGTCGAGACCGAGGAGGAATACGAGCACGTCCTGGATGCGGTGCCCTCGAGCATCCTCGCCGCGGGCCCCGACATCGGCCACCTCGCCTGGACGGGTGCCGACGTGGTCGCCTGGATGGCGGCGCACGCCGACCGTGTCTCCGACGTGCACGTGAAGGACATGGACCTGGCGATCGCCGCGCGGTCGCGCGCGACACCCACACCGTACTTCGACGTGATGGCGGAGAGGTTCTTCATGGAACCCGGACTCGGCGACATCCCGATCGCTGAGAGCCTCGCCGGATTGCCGGACGGGTTCGCAGGAGACATCATCGTGGAGGTCGACAAGCCCAGCATGGAGCCGTTCGAGAGTGCGAAGACGAGCTGGGCCTGGATCGAACGGAACTACCCGAAGGGGAACGCATGAGCACGCACCCGGTCACCCTGTTCACCGGCCAGTGGGCCGACCTGCCATTCGAGGAGGTCGCCCGGCTTGCAGCATCCTGGGGCTACGACGGCCTGGAGATCGCGGCGTCCGGCGACCACCTCGACCTGAAGCGCGCCGACGAGGACGACGCCTACCTCGCGTCGCGGCTGGAGGTCCTGGACCGACACGGGCTGCGGGTGTTCGCCATCTCGAACCACCTGGCCGGCCAGGCCGTCTGCGATGCGCCGATCGACTTCCGGCATCAGGCGATCCTGCGCGATTACGTGTGGGGCGACGGCGAGGCCGAAGGCGTGCGGCAGCGCGCCGCGGAGGACATGCAGCGCGCCGCACGGGTGGCCCGCAAACTCGGAGTGGACACCGTCGTAGGCTTCACCGGATCCTCGATCTGGCCCTACGTCGCGATGTTCCCGCCGGTACCGGCCGCGGTGATCGAGGCCGGCTTCGAGGACTTCGCCGCGCGCTGGCATCCGATCCTCGACGTCTTCGACGGCGAGGGCGTGCGCTTCGCGTATGAGGTGCATCCCTCTGAGATCGCCTATGACTACTGGAGCTCCGTGCGCGCCCTGGAAGCGATCGACCACCGGAGGGCGTTCGGTTTCAACTGGGACCCCTCGCACATGATGTGGCAGAACGTCGACCCGGTCGGGTTCATCTGGGACTTCCAGGACCGCATCTACCACGTGGACTGCAAGGACACCCGGATGCGGCCGCGGAACGGCCGCGCCGGCGTGCTCGGCTCGCATCTGCCCTGGGGCGACCCGCGGCGGGGCTGGGACTTCGTGTCCACCGGCCACGGCGACGTGCCATGGGAGGACTCGTTCCGCGCCCTGGACGCGATCGGCTACACCGGCCCGATCTCGATCGAGTGGGAGGATGCCGGCATGGACCGGCTGCACGGCGCCGCGCAGGCTGTCGAGTACGTCCGTTCGCTGCTCTGGCCTCCGCCCGCCGCGTCGTTCGACGCGGCCTTCAGCAACCAGTGACGTGTTCGGAGACGCGCTGCGGGCGCGCTTCTCAGCCGCCGCTCTGACGAGGTCGTTCAGCTCGCTGCGTGTTCAGGCGTACCGGCGCTGGAGTCTGGCGCAGTTCCTCTCGGGATCAGGCGGGGCGGCTGCGCTGGTCGCCGTCGCCTGGCTGGTCGTCGAACTCGGCGGCGACGGCCTCGCGCTCGGGATCGTCACCGCCTCGATGATGCTTCCCACCCTGGTCCTCGGTCCGTTCGCCGGAGCGCTCGTCGATCGCTTCCCCCGCAGGTCCGTGCTGATCCTCACCGCGGCGGCGCAGCTGGCCGTGGCCGCGGCGCTGGCCGTGCTCACCCTCGGTGGCTGGGTACAACTGTGGTCGCTGTTCGCGCTCTCCCTCGCCCAGGGGCTCGCGTTCGCCATAGACAACCCCGCCAGGCAGCTGCTGGTCATGGACGTCGTCGGCAGGGAACGGATGACCAGCGCGGTGAGCATGAACGAAGTGGTCATCAACGGCTCCCGCGTGTTCGGACCCGCCGTGGCCGGATCGCTGCTGGTGTTCGCCGATCCCGGCTGGTGCTTCGTGTTCAATGCCCTCGTGTTCGTGCCGTCGATACTCGTGCTGCGGTCGTTGCGGGTCGGCCCGATGTCGAATGCCGCCGCCACGGGCGCGCGCCCGCAGGTCGAGGCATCCGCCGTTCAGACGACCGAGCGCGCACCGGCGCCGTGGCGCTTCGCGGCGGGCACGGCGCCGATCCGCTCGACGCTGCTGCTCGCCGTGTGCGCGGCCGCGGCCTTCAACATCCCCGTGGTGATGCCCCTGATGGTCTCCGACGTCTTCGGCGCCGGCGGGGGGACGTACGGCGCGCTCGCGGTCGCCTTCGGACTCGGGGCGCTTCCGGGAGCGGTGTTCTCGGCGACGGGCCCCGTGATGCCTCGTAGCGAGGAGGTGCGCGCGCTCGCCGTGGCGCTGGCGCTCGCGGTCGTCCTCTCGGCGGCGGCGCCCACGATCGCCGTACTGTTCGTCGGCACGGCGATCGTGGGGGCGATGTCGATGTGGTTCATCGCACGGGCGAACGCTTTCGTCATGCTCACCGCGCCCGTCGCGATCCGCGGACGGGTGATGGGCATCTGGGCGATGGCGTTGCCCGGTTCGACGGTCGTGACCGGACTCGCCGTGGGGGCGCTGACGGATTTCGCGGGTCCGCGTGCGGCCTATGCAGCGATCGGCGTGCTGACCGCCGTGGTGGCGCTGACGTCGTGGCGGGCGCTGCGCTCCACCTGATCGCGCGGCGGTGAGTGCCTGGGCGACCCCGCGCGATCCGCGTCCCACGGCATCAGGAGGACGCCGCGGGACGCGGACGCACGGCTCAGCGACGGACTTCCGTGAACCCGTCCGCGGTGAACGCGCCGCGATCCGCTTCGCCGTTCAGGACCACGCGCCGACCGTCGCGCAGCATCACGCCGTCGACGAAGGCGCCACGGCCCTGCGTGTTGGCATCGGTCGTGTACCGCCAGCGCAGCGCGTCGGCGCCATCCGGCAGACGCGCCTCTGCCTGACCCCAGTCGCGGTTGCCCTGGTTGTCGAAGGTGCCGTCGGTCTCGACGACCCGTCCGTGACCGCCGTGACCGAACCGCACCGTGTACGGCACGAGCGACCAGGTCTCACCGCCGTCCGATGACGCCTCGAGCGCGAAGACGTCCGTCGGCTCCAGATCGGCGAACACGTCGAACGACAGCGACAGGGCGTGGCGGCTCGAGGGCACCGCCACCGAGAGCGTGTGCTCCGCGGCGTCCTGCGTTCCGCCGAACCACTCCGTCCTGCCCTTCTGCGGCGAGACGGACATCGCCTCGGCAAGGCCCTGCGCGATCGCCCTGCGCGACGGGTTGTTCGAGCCCCAGTCACGGCTCGGGTGCACCCGGTTGGTCAGCAGCACAGCGAAGGAGCGCGAGGCGAAGTCGATCACGAGTGAGGTGCCGGTGTAACCGGTGTGCCCCGCCGTCGAACCCGCCGCGAGCCCTCCCATGTACCAGAGCTGGTTCAGCTCGAAGCCCAGGCCGTGCGAGTCGCCGGGGAACTCGGTGTTCTCATCGGTGATCATCGCCCTGACGGACCTCTCGGACAGGATCCGCTTGCCACCGTACGCTCCGCCGTTCAGCATCGTCTGCGCGAGGATCGCCATGTCGCGGGCGGTGGAGAACACACCGGCGTGACCGGCCACCCCGCCCAGGCTCCAGGCGTTCTCGTCGTGCACCGAGCCCCAGACCATCCCGCGAGCGGGGGAGACCTGGTACTCGGTGGCGGCGATGCGCGGCTTCTTGCTCGCATCAGGGTTGTAACCGGTGTCGACCATCTTCAGCGGACCGGTGATGCCCTTCGCGACCAGCACGTCGAGCGACTTCCCGGTGAGCCTCTCCGCCAGCACACCCAGTGAGATCAGGTTCAGATCGGAGTACTCGTACACCGTTCCCGGCGGATTCTTCACCGGGACGTCCATCACCGCCTTGATGCGCGACGCCTTGTCGGGGTAGTCGCTCCACAGCGGCAGCCACGACACCAGACCCGAGGTGTGCGTGAGCATCTGCCTGATCGTGATGGTCTCCTTGCCACCGTTCGCGAACTCCGGAAGATAGCTGCCGTAGGTCGCGTCGAGGTCGACGAGGCCCTTCTCGACCAGCTGCATGATCACGATCGACGTGAACAGCTTGCTCACCGACGCCATGTCGTAGATGGTGTCCTGCTTCGCAGCGATGCGCTGGCTTTCGGGCAGCTTGGTCGTGGCATCCGCATAGAGCAGCGCGTAGCCGGTGGCGTGCTCGCTGACGACGCGCCCCTGATGGCCCATCACGCCGACGGCCGAGGCGTACATCGGCTTGACCGCGGGATCAGCGGGCGCGGCGAAGCCGTCGATCGCCCGCCACGCCGCGTCGATCGGCGCCGGGTCGAGACCCAGGGCCTTCGGCGTGCTGTTCCGCAGAGTCGTGCTGCTCTTCATGAATCCCTCGTACGGCGCATCGAACTGCCCGGTGCGCCCGTGGTCGTCGTGACCGCCGTGTGCATAGGCGGGAGTCAGTGCTCCGGCTGCGAGCAGTCCGGCGGTCACGAGACCGGCGAGCGCGATCCCGAGCCTCCTCGTTCGGCGCATCATCGCGGACCCCCGTACAGCAGGAAGCGGCGCGTGTCGTTGCGGAACTTCCGCAGCTCCGGCTGCCAGGCCGCGACGATCTTCTCGGCGGATGCGCCGGCCTCGAGCTGCTCCTGGAACCGGCCCGAGCCGGTGAGCAGACCGATCCAGCGGCCGCCGTCACCGCGCCAGTCGAACTCGGGGTAGAGCCGGCGCGCCTCGACGAGCATGTGCGTCGCGACGGTGATCGCATCGACCTTCTCGGCATCCAGGATGTGCACCTGCACCCCGCCGCACACCTCATTCGCGTTCTTCGAGAACGTCGGCACGAAGTACGCCTCGCGGAACTCCACTCCGGCGAGCTTCCTCGCGTTCAGCGCCTCCGCCCAGCGGTGGTCGATGTACGGCGCGCCGATCAGCTCGAAGGGGCGGGTGGTGCCGTCGGCCCTCCGACCAGTTCGTCGCCTCGACCATTCCGGTCCCCGGGTACAGCGTCGCCGTCTGCGGGGTGGGCATGTTCGGCGACGGCGGGATCCAGCGGTCGGCCTGATCGGGGCCGACCATCTCGCGCCGCCAGCCGCTGGCCTTCACCACCTGCAGATCCTTCAGCTTCTGCACGCCGGCCCGCTCCATGAACGTGGCATTGAAGTACTGCGCGAGCTCGCCGACCGTCATGCCGTGCTGCTGAGCGATCTCCAGCAGTCCGACTCCCGAGGTGTACCCCTGCTGCAGCACCGGCCCTCGGGCGCGCCCGCCGAGAGGATTGGGCCGGTCCAGGACGACGAAGCGCACTCCGCCCACCTGGGATGCGGCCTGCATCGCCGTCCACATCGTCCAGATGTAGGTGTAGAAGCGCGCGCCCACATCCCGGATGTCGAAGACGACGGTGTCGATGCCGGCGGTGGTGAAGAACCCCGCCAGCTTCGCGGCCGTCGCACCGTACGCGTCGTACACGGTGACGCCGGTGCGCGGATCGACCGAGGTCTCCTCGGCCTCACCGGCCTGTGCGGTGCCGCGGAACCCGTGCTCGGGGCCGAACACGGCCTTCAGGTCCACGTCGTGGGCGACCATGTCGTCGACGATGCTGGTGAAATCCTCCAGTACTCCGGTGGGGTTGGTGATCACACCGACCTTGCGGCCGGAGAAGATGCGCCACCGGTCGGCCGCCGCGATGTCGGCGCCGGTGCGCAGCCGGCTCCCGCCCCTGTGGGTCACTGCGGTGCTGCCCGCTGCGGATCCGGCGGCCGCGACGCCCGCCGCGGTCGCCGCGGCCACGCCGGCGGCGCCGAACAGTCCTCGCCTGCTGATGTTCATGTCTGTTCTCCTCATCGTTCCGTGGTCACCGGGACAGTCCGTGGCCGAACGGGTACAGCACCTGCGTCGGGTCGTCGGCGGAGTAGATGTCGACCGGCAGTTTGCCGGTCGGGCGGATCTCACCGGTGATGACCTTCGCCAGCGACACCAGCGCGGGCGTGGCGTACGAGTAGGTGGCGATGTAGTCGTCCACGTCGCCGAGCTGGTTGATGTCGTACGGGTTGCGCACGCCGACGACGACCAGGTGGGTGTCGGTGGCATCCAGTGCGGCGACCAGCGCCTTCTGACTGCTCGTGGCGGTCACACCGTTGGTGAGGACGACTGTGACGTCGCTGTCCTCGGCCGCGGCGACGGCGTTCGTGATCTCGGCCTGCGTGGGAGCCGTGCCGGTCGACAGCGCAGTCGCCTGCGCGCCGCGGGAGGCGAGCTGGTCGGCCAGTGTCTGTCCGGTCACGACGCCATAGCCGGTGACGAGCACCTTCTTGCCGCGCACGGAGACCGGGAGGGCCTTGTTCTCGTTGCGCACCAGCGTGGTGGTGCGGTCGGTGATCTTCTCGGCGGCGCGCAGATTCGAGCGCGTCCCGATCTTCTTCAGCACCTTGCGCACGTCGACCTGCGGATGCGTGGTCACCCCCTGGTCGTACTTCATGACCAGGATGCGCTGCACGGATGCGTCGATGCGCTTCTCGGTGAGACGGCCGGATGCCACGGCGTCCTCGACCGCCTGGTAGGCCTCCTGCGGCGCCGCGGGCAGCAGCAGCTGGTCGACGCCGGCCTCGAGCGCGCGGACGGCGACCTCGCCGTCGCCGTACTTCTGCCGCACCGCTGCCATCTCCAGGCCGTCCGTGACGATGACGCCGTCGAAGCCGAGCGCGTCGCGCAGCTGTCCGGTGACGATCTTCTTCGACAGGGTGGCGGGGTCGCCGCTGTCGTCGAGCGCAGGAACGACGATGTGCGCGGTCATGATCGAGTCGACGCCGGCGGCGATCGCCGCCTTGAACGGCGGCGCATCGATCTGCTGCCACTCCTTCAGAGTGTGCGTGATCACGGGAAGACCGGTGTGCGAGTCGGTGGCGGTGTCGCCGTGACCGGGGAAGTGCTTGGCCGTCGCGACGATGCCGGCGTCGTCCTGGTAGCCCTGCACAGCGGCCGCGGTGAGCTTCGAGACCAGCGCGGGATCGGACGAGAAGCTCCGAACGCCGATCACCGGGTTGTCCGGGTTGACGTTCACGTCGGCGTCGGGCGCGTTGTTCTGCTGGATGCCCATCGCCAACAGTTCCTCGCCGGTGATGGCCGCCGCCTTGCGGGTGTCCTTCGCGCTGCCGCCGGCGCCGAGCGCCATGTTCCCGGGGAGCAGTGTGGCGGGGGAATTGATCCGGTTCACCAGGCCCTGCTCCTGGTCGGTGCTGACCAGCAGCGGGATGCCGGCTCCGGCGTCGTCCGCGGCGTCCTGCAGCCCGTTCGCGAGCGTGGCGACCTGCACCGGATCGGTGACGTTGTCACGCGCGGAGAACAGGATGAAGCCGCCCGGTTCGTATTCGGAGATGATCTCCGCCGCGTTCGACTCGCCGTACAGCGCGGTGTTGCGCGGATCGTCCGTGGTGGCGGTCGGCCCGTAGGCGAAGAGGATGAACAGCTGCCCGATCTTCTCCTCGAGCGTCATGGAACGGAGCGTCTTGCGCGCGTACTCGGCGGCACGATCCTTGCCGTGATGACCGTGGTCCCCGTCGTGGTGACCGTGGTTCCCGTCCCCGTGACCGCCGTGGTGCCCGCTGGAGCCGCTGCTCGGCCGTGGACTCTCCGCGGCTGAAGCAGCGACGGGGCCGAGCCCGACCGCAAGCGCGAGCGCCGCGGCGGTTGCCACCGATCGGCGGAAGGATATGTTTCGCATGACGTCACTCCTCATCGAGTTTCGTCCCCAGCTCCGCCCACCCCAGGGCGTCGCCAGCCTAGCCCCCTCCGACCGATTCTGAACAGGGGGATCACAAAATACGGGTGATCAATCGCCCTTCAGACGCACCAGGCGCTCGTGTCCGGTCTCGGACAGCTCGGCGATGTCGTCGCGAGATTTCAGGAAGTCCGAGAACGACCGGTATCCGAGCGCCTTTTCGCTAAATGACGGGTCCATACGGCGCATCTGGGTCTTCACCGCCGAGCCGTGCAGCCACTCGTCGGCGTCGGACTTGTCGTGTCCGAGACGCAGTGCGCGGATGAGCAGGGCGGATGCCTCGATCTGCTCCTCCGAGGTGAGGTCATTGTCGTTCTCGGCCGGAGCGGTCGGCGTCTTCTTGCTGCTCCTGCGCTTCGGAGCGGGCTTCTGCACGGGTTCCGGCTCGGCATCTTTCGTATCGGATATTTCGGGCGCGGCGGCCTGCGCAGCATCAGCCTTCGCCGTGCTGCGCGGTTTCGCAGCGCGCTTGTCGACGACAAGCCGGTCGACGCCGGGCAGCGAGTCGTACGACTCGAACTGGTCGCAGGCGGCGGCGAGCGACTTGGCCGTGGAACCGGCCACCCCGACGCCGATCACGTACCGACCCAGGCGCTTGCAGCGCTGCGCGAGCGGGACGTAGTCGCTGTCGCCCGCGACGATCACCACATGGGTGAGGTCCGGCAGCCGGAACATGTCCTCGACGGCGTCGACGGCGAGGCGGATGTCGGCGCCGTTCTTCGCGTACGCGGCGGCGGGGAAGAGCTGCACGAGATCGACCGCTCGGGCGACCAGCTGACTGCGGTAGTCGGCGTTCACCGGCGACGACCAGTCGGCGTACGCGCGGGTGAGCACCAGCGTGCCGAACGACGACGCGTAGTCGATGATCGCACCGACGTCGATGACCGCGCGACTCAGTCGCTCGGCGACCTCGGCGTCGTGCGGGTCGTCGGCGATGCGCTGCCGGTCCTTCGAGTAGGCGTTGCGGCCGTGCACCCGGTCGTACCAGGAGATGACGATGTTGTCGAAGTCCAGGTAGACCGCGACGCGGGCATCCGTCTCGTCAGCCATCGGTCCGCTCCTCTCCGGGGTACCGGACCCCGATCTGGCGGCGGATCTCGTCGAGCGCCCCCATGATCTCCACGGTCTCGGCGATCGGCAGGATGTCGCCGGCGATGTTGCCCTCCGCGACCAGCCGCTCTGCGGCGAGAGCTTCGAACTGCATGCCGCGGCCGGTGTCAGGCGCGGGACGCCCGTCGAACTCCTCCAGGACGACACCGTCCGGACCGATGACCCGGAGCACGCTGGGGGCGAGGAAGAACGGTCCGATCTCGGCCCTCGCCTCGGTGCCCATCACGATCGCCGCCGTCGGCCCCGCCGTGCGCGACGAGGCCAGGCTGGTGGACACCGCGCCACCCACGTGGGTCATGACCGTGGCCACCTCGGCATCCGCGCCGGTCTCGAGAAGCCGGCCCGTGGCCTGGATGCCGGTGGGCGCGCCGAGCACGTCCCAGATGAACGAGATCGGGTAGATGCCCAGGTCGAGCAGGGCGCCGCCGCCGAGTTCGAGCGCGTTGATGCGGTGCGCGGGATCGGTGGGCAGGCTCTGGGTGTGATCGGCCATCACCGCGCGGATCTCGCCGAGCGTGCCGGCGGCGATGATCTCGCGGATGCGCACCATGTGCGGCAGATAGCGGGTCCACATCGCCTCCATGGCGAGCAGCCCCTTCTCGGCGGCGAGGGCCTGTAGGTCCTCCGCCTCGGCCCGATTCACGGTGAAGGCCTTCTCGACCAGCACGTGCTTGCCGTGATCGAGGGCCAGGCGCGCGTTCGCATGGTGCATGGGATGCGGTGTGGAGACGTAGACGATGTCGACATCGGGATCCGCCACGAGCGCCTTGTACGAGGCGTGTGCATGGGGGATGCCGAAGGTCGCGGCGAAGGCGTCGGCGGACTCCTGTGAGCGTGATCCCACCGCCCTGACGTCGAGTCCCGCGGTGCGGAGGTCGGAGGTGAAGGCGGTCGCGATGCCGCCGGTGGCGAGGATTCCCCAGCGCAGTCCTGTCATGACTTCAGCGTACCGGGCGGGTTATGCCCGAGAGGTGTCGGAGTCCGGGAGCCCGACACCCCCGGACTCCGAGTCAGAGAAGCGCGAGCGCGCGCTCGAGGTCCGCGATGAGGTCGGCGGGATCCTCCAGGCCGACCGAGACGCGGATGGTGCCCAGCGAGATGCCGGCGGCGTCGCGCTGCTCGGCGTTCAGGTGCGAGTGGGTCATCGATGCCGGGTGCGCGACGATGCTGCGCGCGTCGCCGATGTTCGCGACCAGGCGGAAGGTCTCGAGGCCGTCGATGAGGCGCGAGACCCGCTCGACCTCGTCCTCGCCGGCGCCGGGCGCGACGTCGAAGGAGAACACCGAGGGCACGCCGCGGGGCAGGTAGCGCTCCGCCAGCTCGCCCCACGGGTTGCCGGCGAGACCGGGGTGATGCACGGCCGCGACCTTGGGATGGCCGGCCAGGTGCTCGGCGATCCGCAGCGCCGAGGCGCTCTGCCGCGACACGCGCAGGTCGAGGGTCTCGATGCCCTGCAGGATCTGCCAGGCGTTGAAGGGCGACAGCGAGGGTCCGAGATCGTGCACGTACTTCGACTTCACCAGCACGGCGAACGCCTGGCCGGGGCCGAAGCGCTCCCAGAGCACGAGGTCGCCGAACCGGGTGAACGGCGTGGTGAACTGCGGCCAGCGCTCCGGCTCCGCGCCGAAGTCGAAGGTGCCCTGGTCGACGACCACACCGCCGAGCGAGGTGCCGTGGCCGGCGAGGAACTTCGTCGCCGAGTGCACCGTGAAGTCGGCGCCGTGCTCGCCGGGGCGGATCAGGTACGGCGTGCCGACGGTGTTGTCGATCACGAGCGGCACACCTGCCTCGTGAGCGATGTCGGCGACCAGGCGGATGTCCAGGACCTGCGCGATCGGGTTGGCGACCGACTCGGCGAAGAACACCCTGGTCTGCGGGGTGATCGCCGAGCGCCAGGCATCCGCGTCGTCCTGGTCGACGAACGTCACCGGGATGCCGAAGTCGTCGAGCGTGTCCTGCAGCAGGTCGACCGAGCCGCCGTAGAGCTGGTTGGCGGCGACGATGTGCCCGCCGCGGCCGGCGAGCGCCAGCAGGGTGACCGCCACGGCCGCCTGACCGGATGCCACGGCGACAGCGCTTGTGCCCCCTCGAGCGCGGCGACGCGCTCCTCGAGGATGAGCTGGGTGGGGCTGGCGTTGCGGCTGTAGATGATGCCGGACTTGCGCAGCGCGAACAGGTCGGCGGCCTCCTGCAGATTCGCGAACTCGTATGCCGCGGTCTGGTGGATCGGCGGCACCGCCGACCGGTTCAGCGCCCCGGTGGCGAACCCGTGCTGCACCTGTGCCGTCGCGAAGGCGGGGGAGAGCTCGGTGCCGGGGAGTTCGTCATCCCCCTATCCTCTTGCGCGCGCTTCTCCGGCGTCGGTCATGTGTCGAACTGTTGCAGCCCGGGAATGCCCACGGGTCAGGGGATCAGGACCACCTTGCCCTGCACGGAGTGCGACTCGACGAGTTCGTGGGCACGGGCCGCATCGGCGAGCGGCAGCTCGCGGCCGAGCTCGACCGAGAAGTCACCGGCGACGAGGAGGTTGATCGTCAGGGCAAGAGCCTCGGCGCGCCAGGCGAGCTGCTCCTCGGTCAGGGGCTCGGGGCTGCCGCCCGAGTACGCCTGGATGCCGAACGACGCGGCGTCCGGCCCGCGCACGATCGTCGCGATGCGGTCGTGGTCCGCGACGAGAGCGAGGGACGTCTGGATGGCCTCGTCCGTGCCGGCGCAGTCCAGCGCGACGTCGACGCCCTTCGGCGCTGCCTCGCGCACTCTGTCCTCGAGCCCGTCTTCGTACGCGACGGGGACCGCGCCGAGCTCGCGCAGCCGGTCGTGCCTCTCGGGGCTCGCCGTGGCGATCACGGTTGCACCCCACAGCACGGCGTACTGGATGGCGGCCTGTCCGACCGCGCCGGATCCGGCGTGCACCAGCAGCGTCTCGTCCTTCGCGACGCGCAGCGAACGCAGCGCCTGATACGCGGTGCCGACCGGGGTCGCGAGGGCGGCGCCCTCGGCGGCGGTCACACCGTCGAGCAGGTGGGCGAGATGCGCAACGGGAACGGTCAGCAGGCCGGCGTACGTGCCGAGGGTGTCGCGGATCGCCACCCGGTCTCCCACGGCGAAGCCGCTGACGCCGGGACCGACCTGGGCGATCGTGCCCGCACCGTCGAAGCCGACGCGTCGCGGTTCGGTCAGCGGCGGCAGCGGCCGGACACCGCCGCGCTGCTTGGCGTCGATCGGATTCACGCCGGCCGCCTCGATGCGGACCACGACCTCGCCTTGGCCCGGAACGGGATCCGGCACCTCCACCAGGCGGAGGACGTCGGGGGAGCCGATTTCAGAGAAGACGATCGCACGAGCCATGCGTTCAGGCTAACGCCCGGTGATCGGAGTCCGGGCCGCGCCTATCATCAGAGCATGACGACGGCGCGACGACGAGGCATCCTCGCCGCCGTCACCGCGATCGTGCTCGTCGCGCTCGGTGCAGGCGCCGCACTCGTGGTCGGCGATGCTCTCGGCATCCGCGTCGAGTCGTCCTCGCCGATGCTGCCCGCGGCCGCCGCAGCCGTCACCGCCGGCGAACCGGTCGCCCCGCCCGAGCTCGGCATGATCGACGTCCCCGGCGGCGAGCGCGTCAACGTCGCGATGGATGAACTGCGGGACGCGATCGCCGACGCGGCCACGACGGACGGCGAGGCGTCTCTGTCCGCCGACGCCACCGGTGGCGGCACGGATGACGTGTACGTCCTGGAAGGGGACTCCTCGGCGCTGCGGATCCATGCCGTGACCGAAGCGGGAACCGTCCGGGCGATCTACGACATCGCCGCTCAGGTGCGGGCCTCGAAGCCGCTGACCGATCTGATCGGCGCGCACCAGGCGTCCCGGCTGACCCTGCGCATGACCGACCTCGGAGCCGTGGGAGTGGCACCGGACCCGGCTGCATGGGAGTCCGGCACCGACTACTCCCACGCATCCCGGGCGTTCGCCGACGTGCTCCAGCCGGATGCCCCGTACATCGATCGGGCCGCGCTGGCGGAGGCCTACGACGATTTCGACGTGTTCCTGCGTCACTCACTCGCGAACGGATTCAACGCGATCGCGTTCCCCGGCTTCGTCGAGTTCGTCACCTTCGATGGCGCACCGGACGGCCCCGTGTACGCGGAGGACGACGAGCACCGGGCGAAGGCGCTCGCCATGAGGGAGGCGTTCGCGCCGTTCTGGGAACGCGCGGACGAGCTCGGAGTACAGGTGTTCCTGCGCACGGACATGCTCGCGCTCACCGACCCGCTCGAGCAGTACCTCCGAGAGCGCTTCGGCGCCCTCGACACCGAGAACCCCGAGCTGTGGGACGTCTACACCGCCGGTCTCGACGAGCTGTACGACGCCGTGCCCGCACTGGACGGTGTGCTGATCCGCATCGGCGAGGCGGGAACCGTGTACGACGTGGAGGGATGGGACTACTACTCCGCACTCAGCGTGACCACCGTCGACGCCGTGCGGACGATGCTCGAGGCGTTCACCGCGCAGGCGGAGGCCTCGGATCGGGAAGTCGTCTTCCGCACCTGGTCGGTGGGGATCGGGGCGGTGGGCGACATGCACACGAACGCGGCCTCGTACGAGGCTGTGCTCGGGGGCATCGACTCGCCGGCACTGATCGTGTCGACCAAGTACACCCTGGGGGACTTCTACACCTGGCTGCCGGTGAACGACACGCTCGAACAGGGCGCCCAGCGCCGCATCATCGAGTTGCAGAGCAGACGCGAGTTCGAGAACTTCGGCGCCTTCGCCAACGATCTGGGGGCCGAGTACCAGCGGGCCCTGCAGCAGCTGCTCGCTGCGAACGACCGGATCGAGGGCGTGTGGGTGTGGACCCAGGACGGCGGACCATGGCGCGCCGGGCCCATGACGCTCTACCTCAAGGCCGGGTTCTGGCAGCTGTACGAGCTGAACACGCAGATCGCGGCATCCCTCGCCCGGGAACCGTCAGCCGATGTCGCGGCGGTCACGGCCGACTGGGCCCGCGAGTGGTTCTCCACCGACCCCGAGACGGTGCAGGCGATCACCACGGCGATGGCGAGCTCGCGCGACGCCATCGCGCACGGACTGTACATCGCGCAGTTCGCGCAGCAGCGGGTGTTCGCGATCGGGCTGGAGCCTCCGCCGATGATGTGGATCTTCGAGTGGGACATCCTCACCGGCGACTCCGCGGTCCTCGACGTCATGTACTCCATCGTGCGCGACGCCGACGGCGGCATCGACGCGGCGATCGCCGACGGCGAGCGTGCCGTGGCGGTCGCCGAGCACATGCTCGGCACGGTCTCGGCGACGGATGCCGGCACCTGGCGCTCGCCGCAGATCCGCGACGCGTTCGTGGGGACTCTCGAATACGAGGTCGACACGCTCCGGATGCTCGCCGCGTATCGCTCGCTCATGCTGCACCAGGGGCAGTGGCACGACACCCGTTCGCCCGCCGCGCGGGCGGCGTGGGATGCGGACCGTGCGAGGTTCGAGAAGCTCGCGGCCGCGCACCTGAAGGCCTACGACGGCGACCTGGCGCACCCCGCACTCAACCTGACAGCGGCGCGGCTGGGCATCGAACGGACCGCACGGGACGACCTGATGGCCTGGCTCGCGCGCGGGCTGCTCGCGCTCTCGGTCGCCTGGGTCGTCATCGGGATGCTCGCGGCGCGCACCCGGCTGGTGCGGCGCCCCGGCGCCGCCGCCGCACGTGCCACCTGGGTCTCGTCGACCCGGCCGTGGCGCGCTCGGGAGTCGGCACTCGGCCTGCTCGACACTGACCGCTGGCTGCTGCTCGTCGTCCCGGCGGCGCTGCTGGTGGCCACACGAGCCGTGCAGACCTCGTTTCAGTCCTGGACGCACCTGGCGCTGGTCCTCGGAGCGTGGGTGCTGTTCGCGCTCGTGATCCGTCTCTTCGTATGGCGGCATTCTCCGTGGCCGGTCATCGTGGCGGTCGGCGGCGTCGTCGTGCTGCGCTGCATGCTCGCGCTGTTCGCGCTGTCGTTCACCGGCCCCGGCGGCTACTGGTACGCGTTCTGGACCGAGCCGGCACCGCGCACCGCGTACATCGCGGTCGCGTTCGCGCTCTTCGTCTGGGTGTTCGTCGCCGCCGGATGGGCGCTCTCGACCCGGATCGGCGCGCGGCGGGCCACGGGGGCCGTGCTCGCCTCAGCCGGCGCGGGACTGCTGGTTCCGTCGGTCGTCGTCGGGCTCATCGGACTGGAGACCGCCCTCACCGTCTGGAACGACGAGATGGGCCTGCTGCCCTGGGGGCTCGCCCGCATCCTCGGCATCACCGCCTACCTGGACATCCCGGCTGACACGCCATGGATCGCCGCAGCGTTCGCGGCCGTGCTGCTGGTGGCGGGTGCTCTGCTCGCGCTGCCCGGCAGGCGACGCGCCGAAGCCGGCTGAGCCAGGCGGATGCGCGCTGCGATCAGCGCGCGGCGATCGCCTTCGTGATGCGCTGGGGCGAGACCGGCTGGGCGGTGCCGAGACGCTGCGCGAACAGGCTGACCCGGTACTCCTCGAGCAGCCAGCGAACCTCGACGAGCTGCGCGGGGGCATCGGCAGGCAGCGGCACCGCGCCGCCGGCATCCGCGAACAGAGACGCCATGCGCTCGTACTCGGTCATGCGGGTGCGATCCTTGCCGGGGGCGTCCGCCAGGGTCTTCAGCCGCTCGAGCATGCCGTCGAGATACCGCGGCAGGTGCGCGAGCTGCGTCAGTCCGGTCTCCGTCACGAAGCCCGGATGCACCAGCCCGTTCAGCTGGGACCGGATGTCGTTCAGAGGCGCGAGCAGCGCGAGCGAATTCTGCTTCTTGATGCCCCGCTCCACGTCTCGCGTCCTTGTCAGGACGCGGGCCACGAGAGACACACAGGCGAACAGTTCGTCGACCAGGGCCGCGTTCACGGCATCCCGCACTCGGGTGAACTCGGCCTCGGAGCGGACGATGCCTCCCGGAGCGGCCCGCTCGATCAGCGCGCGGGCGACGGCGGCACGGCAGTCCTCGATCAGCGCCTGCACGTTCTGATAGGGCGAGGCCGCGAGCGCGAGCTTCTCCGGCGCGGTCAGGTGCTCCTGCACGTACGACGACGGCGAGGGAACGTTCAGCAGCACCAGCCGCAGCACACCGTCACGGGTCGCCGCGGCCGCGGCATCCGCCGTCGCCTCCACGCGCAGCGAGACGGCCTTGCCGGTGTCGACCAGTGCGGGATAGCCGCGCACGATGCCGCCGGCGACCTTCGTGTCGAGCACCTCGGGCAGGTCGCCGAAGTCCCACGACGTGATGCCGTCGCGCTCGATCGGGCCGCGAGCGGATGCTGCGGCGACGGATGCCGCGGAGGTGGCGGGCTTCGCGCTCCGCCGCCCCGCGGCTCATCGCCGCGCGAGATCTGCCGCGCGACGCTCTGCCGCGAGCGGCCGGCCAGCTGGTCCTGCAGCTCGCCCAGGTCACGGCTGGAACCGACCACGCGCCCTCGCTCATCGACCGCGCGGAAGTTCATCCGCAGGTGCGACGGCACGCGTTCCATCTCGAAGTCGGTTGCCGAGACGGGCTGATTGGCCAGCGGCAGGATGCGCTTGGCGAGCGCTTCGACGAGCGACAGGGGAGGCAGTCCGGTGTGCTTCTCGGGTCCGGCATCCGCCAGCTCGGCGCCGAAGCGCTCGGCCCAGTCCGCCGCAGGCACGACGTGACGGCGGATCGCCTTCGGCAGCGCGCGCAGCAGCGCGGTGATCAGCTCGGCGCGCAGCCCGGGCACCTGCCAGTCGAAACCCGTGTCCTGCACCTGCTGCAGCAGCGCGAGCGGGATCACCACGCTCACGCCGTCGTCGGGGGCTCCTGGCTCGAAGCGGTAAGCGAGGCCGAGCACCTGATCGCCCTGCGGCCACCGGGTCGGGAACTCGCTCTGCTCGGCGCGCTCGCCGTCGTCGATCAGATCGCTCTCACGCATGACCAGCAGCTTCGGGGTCTGCGCCAGCGCGTCGCGCCACCACTTCTCGAAGGAGCGCACGTCGTATACGTCAGGCGGAATACGTTCGTCGTAGAAGCGGAACACCGCTTCGTCGCCGGCAAGGATGTCGCGGCGCCGTTCGCGCTCCTCGAGCTTCTCCAGACGGCGCCGCAGCTCCGCGTTGGCGCGCCAGAACGCGGTCACGCGCTTGTCGATTCTGGACGGATCCCACTCGCCCTCGACCAGCGCGTGCCGCACGAACAGCTCACGCGCGCCCGGCCGGTCGATACGGGCGAACTGCACGCGACGCCGGGGAATGATCTCGACCCCGAACAGCGTCACCTTCTCGGAGGCGACGGCGGCGCCGGCATCCTTCGACCAGTGCGGCTCCGAGATCTGCCGCTTCGCGAGATCGCCGGCGAGCGACTCCGCCCACGCCGGATCGATCTGCGCGACGGTGCGTGCGAAGGTGCGCGAGGTCTCCACGATCTCGGCGGCCATCACGGCGGGCGGCGACTTCTTGCGCAGCGCCGATCCCGGGAAGATCGAGAACCGGATGCCGCGCGCGCCGCGATACTCGGCGATGCGGCGCTTCTCGCCCTTGGTCTTGTTCTTGCCCTTCGACGGGCTCAGGGAGCCATTCGCCGTGGAACGCTCGTCGAGGATGCCGATCTGCGAGAGCAGCCCCGCGAGGATCGCGCGGTGGACGGCGTCGCCGTTCTCTGCACCGGTCGTCTCCGCCCCGGTCGCCCCGCGAGCGACGGGGGTGTTCGTTGAGCGAGCCGCCGGCGAGTCGAAACGCAGAGACGAAACGCTCCCAGCTCCCTGAGGCACGTCACCGCGTTTCGTCTCGCTGCGCTCGCTCAACGACCCGGGAGCGGTGCGGTCGCTCAACGACCGGGTCAGCGTCTTCAGCTGCCGGTGCACGTCGAACCACTCCCGTACGCGCACGTAGTTGAGGTGCTCGCTGCGGCACATGCGCCGGAACGCGCTCGATCCGAGCTCCTTCTGCTGCTCGCGCAGGTGGTTCCAGAGGTTCAGCAGGGTGAGGAAGTCGCTGGTCGGATCCGCGAAGCGGGCGTGCATCCGGTCGGCCTCATCGCGGATGCCCTGCGGAGCCTCCGCCGAGGGCCGCTCGCGCACGTCCTGGATCGAGAGACCGGCGACGATCGGCAGCACCTCTTCCAGAACGTGGGTCCCTGAGCCCGTCGATGGGCGGCCGGCCTCGACGAGCATCCGTGCGAATCGCGGGTCCATCGGCATCCGGGCGATGTCGCGGCCGATGCGGGTGAGCCTTGGTGCGCCGTCTCGTGACAGCGCGACCGCGCCGAGCTCGCCGAGCAGGTCGAGCGCGGCCTTCACGCCACGGGAGTCCGGGGGAGTGAGGAACGGGAACTCGGTGATGTCGCCGAAGCCGAGCGACAGCATCTGCAGCACGACCGACGCGAGCGAGGTGCGCAGGATCTCCGGCTCGGTGAACTCGGGGCGCTTCTCGAAGTCGTCCTCGCCGTACAGGCGGATCGCGATTCCGTCGCTGGTACGGCCGGCGCGCCCCGACCGCTGGTTCGCGGATGCCTGTGACACGGCCTCGATCGGCAGCCGCTGCACCTTCGAGCGGTTGCTGTACCGCGAGATGCGGGCCGTGCCGGTGTCGACGACGTACTTGATGCCGGGCACGGTGAGACTGGTCTCGGCGACGTTCGTGGCGAGGATGACGCGGCGGCGCACGCCGGCCACCTTCGAGGGCTCGAAGACCCGGTGCTGCTCGGCGGCGGAGAGGCGGCCGTACAGCGGCAGCACCTCCACCGGCGCGGTCTGCGAGCGATAGGCGGCGCGCACGGCCTCGGCCGCATCGCGGATCTCGGCCTCGCCCGGCAGGAACACGAGCACGTCGCCGGCGGGTTCGCGGTCGAGCTCGCGCAGCGCGCCGACGATCGCGGTGACCTCGTCCTCCGGCTCCGGGGTGGCGCCAGAACTCCGGAGATCTCTTGCGGCGGCGCCGCCTGCGGGGCGGTTCATCGGCCTCCGCGCAGGCTGCTCCGGAGTTGTGTCCCCGTCGACCAGCGGCCGGTACCTGATCTCCACCGGGTACGTCCGGCCGGAGACTTCGATGATCGGGGCGGGGGCCGGTTGGGTCCCTGAGCCTGTCGAAGGGGCCGAGAAGTGCGCTGCGAAGCTCTGCGGGTCGATCGTCGCCGAGGTGATAATCACCTTCAGGTCGGGTCGCTCGGGCAGGATGCGGTGCAGGTAGCCGAGTAGGAAGTCGACGTTCAGCGACCGCTCGTGCGCCTCGTCGATGATGATCGTGTCGTAGCGGCGCAGCAGCCGGTCGCGGTGGATCTCGTTGAGCAGGATGCCGTCGGTCATCAGCGCGATTCGCGTGGCATCCGAGATCTGATCGGTGAAGCGCACCTTGTAGCCGACCAGGTCGCCGAGCTCGACGTGCAGCTCCTCGGCGACGCGCTCAGCGATCGTGCGTGCCGCGAGACGTCTGGGCTGGGTGTGCGCGATGCGCTCGCGGCCCAGCTCGAGGCAGATCTTCGGCAGCTGGGTGGTCTTGCCCGAGCCGGTGGCGCCGGCGACGATCACGACCTGGTGGTCGCGGATGGCATCGGCGATCTCGCCGCGCGCGGCCGAGACCGGCAGCTCCGGGGATAGACGATCACGGGCGAAGACATAGCCCTCCATCTTATGAGGTCGAGCAGCGCCGATCATCGCGACCCATTGACATGCAAATAAGTTTGCAGTACAAAGTGGTTTATGAACGAAGACGAAGATGTGCCGCTGTCGCCGGAGCAGATGCTGTCGCTGGTGCAGGACCAGCAGCGCACGGTGACCGGACGGATGGCCGGCTTCGTGCCGTGGATCCTGGTCGCCTGGGGCATCGCCTGGCTCGTGGGCTTCCTGATCCTGTGGTGGGACGCCGGGCAGCATCCGCAGAACACAGCGCCGACGCTCGCGGCCGGACTCACGTTCGCCGGGCTGATCTTCGCCGCAGGCCTGGTGTCGATGGTGCTCGGCATCCGCTCCGGGCGCGGCCTGCGCGGCACGCAGGACAGCGCGATCCTCGGCATCGTCTACGGCAACACCTGGTGGGTGGGCAGCATCGCCGTGGTGGTGATCGGGCAGGCGCTGGTGCAGGCGGGTATGGACACCGACCTGCTCGGGGTGTTCTACCCGAGCGCGTTCATCTTCTTCGCCGGCGTGATGTACATCATGTCCGGACTGATCTGGCGGGCGTACCCGATGGTGGTGCTCGGCCTCTGGTCTGTGGCGATGGCGGCGATCGGATCGCTGCTGCCGCCGCCGGTGAACTACCTGGTCTACGCGCTCGCCGGGGAGGGGCGTTCCTGCTCGTCGCGGCCTGGACCGCCTGGTGGGTGTACCTCGCGCGTCGTCGCGTCGCCACTGCGGAGGTCGGCCGTGCCTGACCTCGACCCCGTCATCCACGCCCAGGCGCGGCTGCGCATCGTCGCCGCGCTCGCCACGCTCGACGCGAAGGACCAGATCACCTTCCCTCGGCTGCAGGAGGTGCTCGACATGACCGCCGGCAACCTCTCCACGCATCTGCGCAAGCTCGAGGACGCGGACTACGTCATCGTCGAGAAGACCCACAGGGGACGCACGCCCGTCACCTACATCGCGCTCACCACGAAGGGCCGCCGGGCCTTCGAGGACTACACCGCGCAGCTGCGCGGCCTGCTGGGAGGAACGACATGACACTGGCATCCTTCGACCACGTCACCCGGCGTTTCGGCGACCTCGTCGCCGTGGACGACGTCACGCTCGACATCCCCGAGGGGCAGATCCTCGGGCTGCTCGGCCCGAACGGCGCGGGCAAGTCCACACTGCTGTCGCTGCTGCAGGGTCTGCGCCGGCCGACATCCGGCACGGTGCGCCTGCTCGGCGGCGACCCGCGCGATCCCTCGTCGCGGATCCGGCTGGGCAGCACGCCGCAGGAGACCGCGCTGCCCGAGACGCTGCGGGTCGGCGAGGTGCTGGACTTCGTCGGCAGCCATTTTCCGGAGCGGGTGGATGCCGGTGAGCTGGCCGAGCAGTTCGGCTTCGCCGACCTGCTGAGACGGCAGACCGGCGGGCTCTCCGGGGGTCAGCGGCGGCGCATCTCGGTGGCGCTCGCGTTCGTCGGTGCCCCGCGGCTCGTGCTGCTGGATGAACCGTCCACCGGGCTCGACGTCGATGCCCGGCGGGTGCTCTGGAGCGCGATCCGCGATCGGCATGCGCAGGGGGCGACGATCGTCGTGACCAGCCACTACCTGGAGGAGATCGAGGCGCTCGCCGAGCGCGTGGTCGTCGTCGACCGCGGGCGGATCGTCGCAGACGACGCGCTGCGAGGAGTGCTCGGCCGGGTCGCCCGGTCACGTGTCACGCTGCGCACCGCGGATGCCGGCGAGGTGATCGCTCTCGCCGACGATGCCCCCGCCGTGACGGAGGACGGCGAACTGACCCTGATGGTGGGCGACTCCGACGACTTCGTGCGCCGGCTCGTGGGCAGCGGCCTCGACTTCTCGGAGCTCAGCGTGCGCGGCGCCACGCTCGAAGAGGCGTTCCTGGCGCTGACAGGTGAGGATCCGGAGCCCGCAGCGGAAGGAGGCATCCGATGAGCGTCATCTCCCTGACCGCGGTGCACGCGAAATACAGTCTGCTGGAGACCCTGCGGGTTCCGATCGCCGTGATCGGATCGATCGCGTTCCCTTCGCTGGCTCTGCTGTTCTTCGTCGTGCCGAATCGCACCGTCGCCGACAATCCCGAGTTCGCCACCCAGGCGATCATCGCGATGGGCGTGTTCGCGGTGATGGCGAACGGGCTGTTCTCGTTCGGGCTGACCATCGCCGAGAACAGGTCGAAGCCGTGGGATCCGTACCTGCGCACCCTGCCCGCGCCGGGGATCGTACGGGTGCTCGCCCAGATCTTCTCCACCGGCGCGCTCGGCTTCCTGGCGCTGCTCCCGATCGTCGTGATCGGGGGTCTGCTCACCAGCGCCGAGGCGTCGCCGTGGCGAGTGATCGCAGGGCTGGTCGCGATCGCCGTCTCCGCGCTGCCCTTCATGCTGATCGGAACCTGCATCGGCTATTCGATGCCGGAGAAGGCGGCGATCGCCGTCGTGCAGGTCGTCATGTTCGGCCTGGCGTTCGCCGGCGGGCTGTTCCTGCCGCCGATCATGTTCGCCGACTGGCTCGACACCCTGTCGAAGTTCTTCCCTTCGCGGCAGGCGCGCGAGTTCGTGATCTGGGCCGTGCAGGGCGGTGACCTGCCGTGGTGGTCCTGGACGGGCATCTTGTTCTGGACCGCGGTGTTCCTCGCCCTCGCGCTGTGGCTGTTCCGCCGGGATGAGGGGAAGCGGTTCCGCTGAGTGCCACCGCGCCCGTCACCTGTCATCACAAGCCTCTAGGCTGGACGCATGATCATCCCCACTCGTGCATTCAACGACGGCTACGACATTCCGCAGCTCGGCTACGGCGTCTTCAAGGTCGACCCGGCCGAGACCGAGCGTGCGGTCTCCGAGGCGCTCGAGATCGGTTACCGGCACATCGACACCGCAGCGATCTACGGCAACGAGGAGGGCGTGGGCGCGGCCATCGCGAAGAGCGGCGTGCCGCGCGACGAGCTGTTCATCACGACCAAGCTCTGGAACGACCGCCACGACGGCGACGAGCCGGATGCCGCGATCGCCGAGAGCCTCGACAAGCTCGGCCTGGACCACGTGGACCTGTACCTGGTGCATTGGCCGACCCCGGCCCGCAACAACCACGTGCACGCCTGGGAGAAGCTGATCGGGATTCGCGATCAGGGTCTTGCGACCTCGATCGGCGTCTCGAACTTCCTCATTCCGCACCTGGATGACATCGTCACCGCCACCGGTGTGACCCCGCGGTCGACCAGATCGAACTGCACCCCGCCTACCAGCAGCGCGAGGTCACCGACTGGGCCGCCGCGCACGGCGTGCAGGTCGAGGCCTGGGGCCGCTCGGCCAGGGCAAGTACGACCTGTTCGGCACGCCGGCCGTGGCCGATGCCGCTGCCGCGACCGGGAAGACGCCCGCACAGGTCGTGCTGCGCTGGCACCTGCAGAAGGGGAACATCGTGTTCCCCAAGTCGGTGCACGCCGAGCGCCTGCGTGAGAACATCGACGTCTTCGACTTCGAGCTCTCGGACGACCAGATCGCCGCGATCGACGCGATCGACCCGGGCGACGGCTCCGGCCGCGTCAGCGCGCACCCCTCCGAACTGAACTGATCACGGTTCCGGTCTCACTCGCTGCGGGTCTGCGGGCATCCGCACCCGCAACGAGTGCGACCGGAACCGGGAGAGCGCGGCCGGCGTAGCGTGGAGCCATGAGCAACCGCCTGGCAGGCACCCTCAGCCCGTATCTGCGCGCGCACGCCGACAACCCCGTGGACTGGCATCCGTGGGGGCAGGAGGCGTTCGACGAGGCCCAGCGCCGCGACGTGCCGGTGCTGATCTCGATCGGCTACTCCACCTGCCACTGGTGCCACGTGATGGCGCGGGAGTCCTTCTCCGACGCTGCGACCGCCGAAGACCTGAACGCCGGCTTCGTGGCGATCAAGGTCGACCGCGAGGAGCATCCCGAGGTCGACGCGGCCTACATGGCGGCGGCATCCGCCTTCACGCAGAGTCTGGGCTGGCCGCTCACCGTGTTCACGACGCCCTCCGGGCGCGCGTTCCATGCCGGCACCTACTTCCCGCCGGTCGCCCGCGGCGGGATGCCATCGTTCCGCGACGTGCTCGCCGCCGTACGCGAAGCCTGGGCGGATCGGCGCGAGGTCGTCGTGGAGCAGGCGGATACCGTGGCATCCGCGCTCTCGCAGATCGTGACCGAGCCGTCCCCGCTGCCGTCGCCTTCGCAGTTGTCGGATGCCGCAGCACAGGTGGCGAGTCGCGAGGACCGCGTCTACGGCGGATTCGGCGGAGCACCGAAGTTCCCCGTCGCGACGACGCTGCGGTTCCTGCAGACCGTCGGGCCGAGCGAGGTCGCCGACCGCGCGCTGACAGCGATGGCCGGCTCCGAACTGCGGGACGAGGACGGCGGGTTCTTCCGCTACGCGACGCAGCGCGACTGGACCGTGCCGCACTACGAGCGGATGCTGATCGACAACGCGCAGCTTCTTGATGTGGCCCTCGCTGCGGGGCGGATCGATGTCGTGCGCGGCGTCGCGGACTTCCTGCTCGGCGTGCTGCGGCGCGAGGGCGGCGGCTTCGGAGCAGCACAGGACTCGGAGTCGTGGATCGACGGGCAGCGCGACGAGGGCGGGTACTATCGGCGGCCGGTCGCCGAGCGGAGCGGGCTGGAGCCCCCGGCCGTCGACGGCAAGGTGCTCACGGGGTGGAACGGGCTCGCGATCGGCGCGCTGGCCCGTGCCGGTGCGGCACTGGCTGAGCCGTCCTGGATCGACGCGGCGGCGGGTGCGGCCCGCTTCGTGCTGGCGACGAACCGCTCCCCTGAAGGTGCACTGGTGCGGTCCTCGCTCGACGGCGTCGCGTCGGCCGCGGTCGCGACGACGGCGGATTCCGGGCTGCTGGCCGACGGGCTGTTCGCGCTCGCGCTCGCGACGGGGGAGGCGTCCTGGGCGACCGCGGCGCTGGATGTGCTGAACGCGCCCGTCACGGGCGACCCTGTGCTCGTCGCTCAGGACATCCCGGTCGCGGGTGACGACAGCGACGGTGACCTTCCTTCCGGCACGGCGGCGCTCGCCGCCGGCATCCCTCACGGCCTGGCGTCTGGGCGCAGGGGCCTCCTATCTGGAGCGGGCGACGGACCTGGTCGCGGGACTCGCCGGGCGGGCCGTCGAGCATCCGTTCGGGTACTGCGCGCTGCTGCGGGTGGCCGCGGGGCTGGCGTCGTCGCCGCGGCAGATCGTGATCGTCGGCGGTGCGGGCGAGCTCGCCGAGGCGGCGCATCGGACCGATGCCGACATCGTCGCGGTGGTGACGCCTGAGCAGGCCCGCGCCTTCGCGGATGCCGGGTTCGAGCTGTTTCTGGAGAAGGACGCAGTGGAGGGCGTGGCGTACGACTGCCGCGACTTCGTGTGCCGGCTGCCGACGAGCGATCCGGAGCAGCTGTCTCCCGCCCGCTGAACCGGGGCCACCGTTCGCCGAGGACAGCAGAATGGGCGAGAACAGCGCGCATACGCTTCTGCTCCTCTCGCTCGATGGCATCGCCTGGACGGCCGGAGCGCTGATGAGTGTCACGGCTTCGAGCAGCGCGTGCGAGCAGATCCGCCTGCCGACCTTCGTTGCGGCATCCGCCGGACTCACACGGGAACAGGCGCTGGGCGCTGCGCGCACAGCGGGGAGAGACGAAGGACGGGCGCTCATGCCACCGCTGGGTTCATCTTCGGCGAGTCGAGGCGGCGATCCGTTCTCTGTCGACATCGCGCCGCGCCGTCAGGAGAGCGACGTGCAGTCTTGTGAGCGGGAGTAGGAACTCCCTGCCGTTGACGAGGCGGCACCGCGTGATGAGGTCTGAGAGTGCGGAGGCGTATCGGACCTGAGCCGCGCGGTCGATGCGGTCGGGCAGCAGCCAGGGGTCGCAAAGGAAATCGGGCAGCGCGAGGACGAGCGGGTCGGCGTTCATCGTGTGCAGGAATGCGCGATCTGAGTCGAACTGTCGCTCCATCTCGAGCACGGTTCGATCGTGGTCCGTCAGTTGCGCTGGGCCTTCGGTCTCAAGGTAGCGCTCCAGGTGCGCGGCCGCGGTCTCGACCCGTCGTCGGCGCAGGCCACTCTTGCCTTCCAGCTGCTGGGCCAGGTGAGTATGCAGAATCTCAGTGATCGGCGGTCGTCTGCGGTCCATGTACTGATATTGCGCCGAGGCTCCGACATTGCAGGTGCGGTTTCTGGGTGCTGTGCCGCGATGCCTGTGACTGAGCCGGCAGACATTCGACGAGGGCAGGACGGATGCTGCGGAACCATCGCTGTTTCGGGGTGTTCTCCTGTATCCGGCGACTCGAGTGGAAAAGATTGGTTCAATCTGGGGTTTAAGGTTTGGGGCGAAACTGTGTTCGAATGTCGGTGGTGGTCGGTTGAATGGGGGGATATGAACGGCGACGTGGTGGACCGGGTGGAGGCTCTGGAGGCAGAGCTTTCCGGGGTGCTCGCCGACGCGTTCGAAGGAGAGGTTCTTCCGGATCTGCCCGATGCTGACCTGATGCGGCTGTTGGATGTCGCCGGGCGGATCCAGCGGCGTGTGGACGGTGTGCTGGTAGAAGCCGCGGTGCAGGTGCGGGACAGGTCGGAGGGGCTGCGGGATGAGCGGCTCACGACCCGGCATCGTCTGAGACCCGCGGCGTCTCGCGGGTCGTGAGCGTTCCTGACCCGCGTCACTCCGCTCCGTTCGACGGTGCTTCCACCGACTGCGCTCTCGCCCGCCGTGTCCTCGTCTGCGCTCTCGCGGGCCGTGTCCTCGACCACCGCGACTGGCACCCCACCAGCAAGACCCGACTCCGCACCGTCGCTGGACGCGACAGCCCCTGAGGTGCGCCCGGTCTCGCGCGGGGCCGACGAGCCGCGCGACCGGTGCCTCCCGATGATCGGTGTCGTCTCAGACCTGCGGTGTCTCGCGGGCTGTGAAGCGTTCCTGACCGCTCCGCGAAGCTCCTCTCGACGGTGCTTCCACAGCCCGCGCTCTCCCCGGCCGAGCCAGTTCCGCACCAGATAGTGTTCTCCCGGGCCGACACGGCCCCCGAGTTCAGAGGGAGAACCCATGTCGGTCGGTCTGCTGGCGGTCGTCGACGACATCCTGAGCGCCGCGATGAAGGCATCCGCCAAGGCGGCGGGCGTCGTGATCGACGACGCCGCCGTCACTCCGCAGTATGTGCAGGGGCTGACGCCGGCACGCGAGCTGCCGGTGGTCGGCCGCATCGCGCTGGGGTCGCTCGGAAACAAGTTCCTCATCATCATCCCCGTCGCGCTGATGCTCACGGCGTTCGCACCAGCGGTGCTGCCGTACCTGCTGATCGTCGGAGGCGTGTATCTGTGTTTCGAGGGCGCCGAGAAAGTGCTCGAATGGTTCGGCTTCGGCCACGGCCATGAGGAGGAGGGAGCTCGCGACGAGAAGCGTCTCGTCTGGGGCGCCATCCGCACCGACCTCATCCTGTCGACCGAGATCATGCTCATCTCGCTGGCGAGCCTCGACAAGGGCCTCGGCTTCTGGCAGACCCTGATGATCCTTGCCGTGATCGCCGCGATCATGACGGGCGTCGTCTACGGCGCCGTCGCCCTGCTGGTGAAGATCGACGACATCGGACTGAAGATGGCCAAGAGCCCTGTGCGCCGTGTGCGGCATACCGGCACCCGCATCGTGCTCTCGATGCCGGCTGTGTTCCGCGTGATCAGTGTGGTCGGCACTATCGCCATGCTCTGGGTCGGCGGACATCTGGTGCTCGCGAACCTCGGCGAGGTGGGGTTCCACCCGCCTGCCGACCTGCTGCACGGCGTCGAGGAACTGCTCGCCCCGCTCGGCGGATTCGTCGTCTGGCTCGGCGACACCGCGATCTCCGCCGTCGCCGGAGTTCTGGTCGGCCTGATCGTCGTCGGGGTCCTGCTCGGCGTCGGCCGCCTCTTCGGCCGCCGCCCGCAGTTCGACGAAGGGCACCACAGGCCCGTCGCGGAGGAGACCGCTCAGCGCTGATTGCGCGGATGCTGGCGCGCGGTGCGCTCGTTGCCGCGCCGGTAGTTCCCGGTGGCCCTCGCCATCAGCAGCTGCGCGTCCCCGCGCTCGACCTCGTCGAGGAACTCGGCGGCGCGTGCACCGCGCAGCACCGTCGCCGTTCGTCCGTGGTGCGTGATCACCACGTCCGCGCCGCGAACGCTGAACGCGAATCCGTTCGGGGCGGGCATCAGATCCAGCCCGGCATCCAGTTGTGCACGAGCCAGAAGTCGTAGGGCACGCTCATGCCGGTCCACACCGGATAGAAGAACGCCGACAGCAGGGTCGCGACGAGCAGGAACACGAAGACAGTACGCTGCCCGGCCAGGCGCCTGTGCAGCGGAGCATTCGATTCTCCGGCGAGCGATCTCAGCGCGACGGCCAGCGCGATCACGACGAACGGCACCATCACCACCGTGTAGAACTGGAAGATCGTGCGCTCGGGGTACAGCAGCCACGGCACATAGGTGACGGCGATCCCCACCAGAGGCGCCGTGAAAGCCGGACCGACCGGCTGCCGGAGAAGAAGCCCGCGCACGAACCGGTACAGCAGGTAGAGCACCGCTGCCATGCCGGCGAACCAGATCAGAGGGTTGGGCACGGAGGAGATCACCGAGATGCAGTGATGCGTGCCGCATTCGCCCTGCTCGTTGCCGACCCAGATCGCAGTCGGTCGCAGCAGCAGCGGCCACTGCCAGGCCGGACTCGCGTACGGATGCGAGGCGTGCAGGTTCACGTGGAACCCGTAGATCGCCTCGTGGTACTTCCACAGCTCGATCAGGGGATTGCCGCCCGCCGAACGTCCGTACCCACCCGAGGTCACCATCCATCCGGTCCACGAGGTCAGGTACGTCAGCAGCGCCGGCGGCACGAGCAGCAGGAACGAAACAGGGCCCTGGCGGAAGGCGGCATCCGTCGGCCACAACGTGACACCGGCGCGTCGCCGTGCGAGCGCGTCGGTGACCACGACGTAGATTCCCAGGCCGGCGAGCACGTACAGCCCCGACCACTTCACGGCGGATGCCGCGCCCAGCGCGACGCCCGCCGCGATCAGCCACGGACGGCGCCACAGGATCCGGCCGAGCATCGGCTCGTCGACGTCGGGATCCCGTCTCTCGATGAACGGGATCGCATGCCGGCGATCGTAGAGCACGAACAGGAAGCCGAGCAGCACGAAGAAGGTGAGGATGCCGTCCAGCAGGGCGATCCGGCTCAGCACGATGCTGAGTCCGTCGATCGCCAGCAGATACGCCGCGATCGTCGCGACCACGCGCGAGCGCGTCAGCTCGCGCGTGATCAGGTAGACGACCAGCACGGACAGGGTTCCGATGATGGCCGTGGAGATGCGCCAGCCCACGCTCGACCCAGGGCCGAAGGCGGCCATCCCGAGTGCGATGAGCCATTTGCCCAGCGGCGGATGCACCACGAAGCTGCCCTCGGTGCCGAGGGCTCCGGTGTCGCCGTTCAGCAGCGCCTCGTTCGCGCCGTCGCCCCAGGTAGCCTCGTAGCCGTTGATCCACAGCGACCAGGCATCCTTGACGTAGTACGTCTCGTCGAACATGATCGCGTGCGGATGCCCGAGGTTCGTCAGCCGCAGCACGGCCGCGAGCAGCGTGACCAGCAGCGGCGGAAGCCATCGCATGATCCGGTCCAGCCGGGGGCAGCGACGATCCGATCGCGCAGGGTCTCGAGACGGGTCGCTCGCCGCTCGACGGGCGGCAGCAGCGGGGCGGTCTCGGTCACCCTGACAGCCTACGGTGAGCGTGCTCGCGCGGACCGCGGCGGCTGACTGAGACGCGGTGTCGCCGTGCCGTTCGCGCGGAAGTGTGCGCTTCGCGCGGAAGCACGAGCAGATGTCGCCCGCGTGAGCCGCACATTTCCGCGCCGGGCGCTCGTGCGGGACCCCGCGATCTCTAAGCTGAGTCGCATGATCATCCTCGCGGCGACCCCGATCGGCAATCTCGGAGACGCGTCGCGGCGGCTCATCGAGGTGCTCGAGAACGCCGAGGTCGTCGCCGCCGAGGACACCCGCACCACGCAGCGGCTGCTGCAGGCGCTGCAGATCGCCAACCGGCCGCGGCTGATCGCGCTGCACGACCACAACGAGAAGCAGAAGGCGGCCGATCTCGTCGCCCTCGCCGCCGAGCAGGACATCGTCGTCGTCAGCGACGCGGGCATGCCGGCCGTGAGCGACCCGGGCTACGGGCTGGTCGCCGCCGCCGTCGACGCGGGCGTCACGGTCACCGCGATCCCCGGTCCGAGCGCGGTGCTCATGGCACTCGCCATCTCTGGTCTGCCGACCGACCGGTTCACGTTCGAGGGCTTCCTGCCGCGGAAGCCGGGGGAGCGGCGCTCCGCTCTCACCGCCCTGGCATCCGAGTCCCGCACGATGCTGTTCTTCGAGTCCCCGTCCCGTATCGCGGCCTCCCTCGCCGACATGGGGGCGGCCTTCGGCGACGACCGCCGCATCGCCGTGTGCCGTGAGCTCACGAAGCTCTACGAGGAGGTGCGCCGCGGCACCGCCGTCGATCTCTCCGCCTGGGCCGCACAGGGCGTGAAGGGCGAGATCGTCGTGGTCGTCGAGGGGGCGGCGCCGGTCGAGGTCTCCGCCGAGGATGCCGCGGCACAGGTGCAGACACTCGTAGCGTCGGGGATGCGACTGAAGGACGCCTGTGCCGAGGTCGCCGCCGCGACCGGACTCGGCTCGCGCGACCTGTACCAGCAGGCGCTCGCCGCGAGGAAGGCGTGACCTTCTGGCCGGACTTCGCGAACGCCGTCCTCGCTGCCGTCGGCACGGGACGGCTGGTCGCGATCGACGGCGTCGACGGGAGCGGGAAGACGCACTTCGCTGCGAACCTCGCCGCGCACGTCACGGGCCGGCCGGTGGCCGTCGTTCACGTGGACGACTTCCTCAACCCGCCCCGCATCCGCCATGCGAAGGGGCGGCACTCGCCGTTCGGGTTCTGGGAGGACACTTACGACTACCGCGCACTCGAAAGCGGCGTGCAGAACCGGCTGGAGGAGGATCCTGCAGTCCTCGTACTCGTGGAGGGCATGTTCCTTCTGCGCGATGACCTCGCATCCCGCTGGGACGCCTCGATCCATCTGGCTGTCCCGTTCACGGTGACCGCCGCGCGCATGGCCGTTCGCGACGGCAGCCACCCCGACCCGGAGCATCCGTCGATGCGGCGGTACGTCGGCGGGCAGCGCCTGTACTTCGAGGCGGCGCGCCCGTGGGAACGGGCGGACTTCGTCATCGACAACAGTGACTACGCGCATCCGCGGGTGGTTCCCGCGCCGGGTCGTTGACCTGCGAGGGTCAGGTCGGGCGCCTGCGGAGGGTGCGGATCAACCGGTATGCGGCGTATGCCGCGACCGCGGCGCAGATGACGGCGATCGTCCAGGAGACCGGCCAGCCCAGCGCCGGTCCTGAGGTGCAGTGGCTCGCATCCGGGTTGCCCTCGCCGGCATCGAGGCACATACCAGTCGATCCGGTGAACGGAGCGATCGCGACGATCCCTGCCGCGACGATCACGGCGATCCAGATCCACGCCCGTTCTGCCCGGCTCATGTCCCGACCGTACCCGTCCCGCTCGACGATCGCACCACGTCGCGACGACTGCACCACGTGTCGCCGTCGGCAGGTGGTGGTGTCGCCGGCGACCGGTACAGTCGCCGCGTGACCGACTCGCGGATCGCCGCCGCCTACGACTCCCGCGCCGCGGAGTACACCGCGCTCATCGGCAACCTCGACCAGATGGAGGCGCCCGACATCGAGCTGATCGGATGCTGGCGCGACGCGACGACGGGGCCGCTCCTGGATGCCGGTTGCGGGCCGGGCCTGTGGACCGCGTTCCTGCATGACGACGGGCACGACGCGCAGGGGATCGACCTCTCCGCAGAGTTCATCGAGGCAGCACGAGCGCGCCATCCCGGTCGCGAGTTCACGGTCGGATCGTTCCGGAGGCTGCCGTTCCCGGATGCCTCGTTCGGCGGCATCCTCGCCTGGTACTCGCTCATCCACACCCCGCCCGAGGACCTGCCCGCGATCCTCGTCGAGTTCGCCCGCGTGCTCGCGCCCGGCGGCAGCATCCTGATCGGCTTCTTCGACGGCACCCCGCGCGAGCCCTTCGCCCACGTCGTCGCCCCCGCGTACTTCTGGTCAGCCGAGGCACTCGCCGTTCTGCTCGACGCCGCAGGCCTTACCGTCACGCACACCGAGCGCCGCGACCGCCGACCGGGGGCCGCGAGTGTCCGCCCGCACGGTGCTCTCGCGGCGAGGCGTCGCTGACCGCTGCGCATCATCTCGGATTCCTGCACGATCGCGGAGCGCTCGCCCCGGAAGCATCGTGGATTCATACGGTCGATGCATCGGTTGGTGTGGAGGTCGTTATGGCGTATTCGGTGGCGGTTCGGGATGCGGCTCTGCTGGCGGTGTGTCGGGGTCTCTCGTTCGGGGGCGCGGCACGGGTCACGGGCGTGTCCGACAACACGATCGGTGTGTGGTGGCGGGACAGTGTCGGCATGCCTGTGTATCGCCGCCAGAAGCCTGTGCCTGATCCGCTGCGCCCTGACTCTGTCCCAGGGCGCGGGTTGACCCTCGAGGAACGGATCGAGATCCAAGTCGGTGTCCGTGCGGGCCTGTCACAGCGAGCGATCGGCCGGCTGATCGGGCGGGATCAGTCTGTGATCTCTCGGGAGCTTGCCCGCCATCGCGGCCCGGACGGCCAGTATCACGCTGCTGTCGCGGAGTTGGTTGCGCAGCGTGACCGGCGGCGTCCAAAGGAGTTCAAGCTCATCGCGAATCCGGCCTTGGCCGCGCAGATCACGGAGTGGGTCGATGACGGGTGGAGCCCGAAGCTGATCGCGACGATCCTCGAAATCGACCACCCGGACGAGCAGACTTGGCGGGTGAGTCACGAGACGATCTACCAAGCCCTCTACGTTCAAGGGCGCGGACAGTTGCGTCAGGACCTGGCCCGTCAGCTGTCCACGGGCAGAACCTCACGCAAGACTCGCGACGGTGCGGCTAAGCGCTCATCGAGCCCTTTCAAAGAGGCGTTGAAGATCAGCCAGCGCCCTGCGGAGGTCGAAGACCGTGCGGTCCCTGGGCATTGGGAGGGGGATCTGATCCTCGGGTCCGGGAACAGGTCTGCGATCGGGACCCTGGTCGAGCGGACCACCAGATTGAGCTTGTCAAGTTGTCTGTGTAAGCGGGATTCGGTCAGGGGTTAGAGGTGGGGGTTGATGCGGTCGGGGTAGGCGAGGGCGAGTTGCTCGAGCGCGCGTTTCCAGTTCGTCGTGACTTGCCCCTCGACGAGCCGTCCGGACGCTTTGCGGCGGCTGGCGGGTAGCCCGCGTTCCTTCTGACGGTCGCGGGCTCGCTTGTCTTCGATGTCGCAGATCGCGAGCCAGAGCAGCTTCACGACGGCCTGATCGTTCGGGAAGTGCCCGCGGGACTTGGTGACCTTGCGGAGCTGGTAGTTCAGCGACTCGATCGAGTTGGTCGTGTAGATCACCCGTCGCAGCTCGGGCGGGAAGGCGAGGAACGGAGTGAACCGATCCCACGCGTCCTGGAACGACTTCACCGCCGACGGGTAACGCCGGCCCAGTTCCGAGTTCTCGAACGTCTCCAGCGCTTCGAGCGCGGCGTCCTCGTTCGCGGCCTGGTAGATCGGCTTGAGCGCCGCGGCGACGGCCTTGCGGTCGCCGTAGGCAACGAACCGCATCGCCGCGCGGATCAGGTGCACGACGCAGGTCTGCACCGTCGCTTGCGGCCAGGTCGCCGCGATCGCGTCGGGGAACCCGGTCAGCCCGTCGCAGCAGACGATGAGCACGTCGCGGATGCCGCGGTTGGCGAGTTCGGCGCAGACCGTCGCCCAGAACTTCGCTCCCTCGGTCTGCTGCACCCAGATCCCGAGGACATGCTTGATGCCGTCCATGTCGACGCCGACCGCGATATGCGCGGCCTTGTTGCGCACGTGCCCGCCGTCACGGACCTTCACGATGATCGCGTCCAGATAGATCACCGGATACAGCGCCTCCAGCGGCCGGTGCTGCCAGGCCAGGACCTCCTCGAGGACCTGATCGGTGATCTTCGAGATCGTCTCGTGAGACAGATCCGTGCCGATCGTGTTCGCGAGGTGATGCTGGATATCGCGGATCGTCATTCCACCGGCGTAAAGCGAGATGATCATCCCGTCCAGCCCATCCAGCCGCCGCTCGCCCTTGGGGACCAGCATCGGGGTGAAGGTGCCGTTCCGGTCGCGCGGGACGGCGAGGTCGATGTCACCGATCTCGGTCAAGACCGTCTTCGGCGTCGTTCCGTTCCGGGAGTTCGGGTAAAGCGGCGCTTCCGGGTCGCCGCCGGTCGTAGCCCACGTGCTCGGTCAGCTCTGCGTCCAGGCCCCGCTCCAGCGCGGCCTTCAGCATCCCACCGAGCAGCCCCTGCTCACCGGTCAGCGGCTCGCCCGCGTCGATCTTCGCGAAGATCTCATCCAACGCGCCCGACGACTTCAGCTGGTCCGCGATCTCCTTCTGCCTGCGACGACGCTCCTCGCGCTCCGGACTGACTGCCATGGTTTCCATACTGTGCTCCTTCGAGCTGAGACCTCACCCCTTACACAGAACATCTGACACCCTCACCAGATTCACGATTCTGCTGCACCTGCCTGACTGCCACACGGCCGATCAAGTCGCCCGCGCGATGATCCGCGAGATGGGCAAACTGCCCGACCATCTGCGCCGCTCGATCACCTGGGACCGAGGAACAGAGCTTGCTGACTACGTCGACATCCAGCTCGATCTGCAGGCACCGATCTACTTCTGTGATCCGCACTCGCCCTGGCAACGCGGCACGAACGAGAACACCAACCGGCTCCTCCGACACTGGTTCGCCAAGAGCAGCGACCTGTCACTCTGGACCGCCGACGACCTACGCCACGTCGCCGACAAACTCAACGCCCGCCCGCGCCCCACCCTCAACCTGAGAACGCCCGCCCAAGCACTCAACGGGGTCTGCTGCACGGATAGGTGACAGTTTCGGTTAGGCCGCGAGGGCCAGGTTCTGGTTCATGATGGTCTCGAATTCGACCGGCGTCAAACGGCCCAGACGTGCTTGCCGACGGCGCCGATGGTAGGTCCGTTCGATCCAGGTCACGATCGCGATCCGCAGCTCTTCCCGGGTGGCCCAGGACCGCCGATTGAGGACATTCTTTTGCAGCAGCGCGAAGAAGCTCTCCATCGCGGCGTTATCACCGGCCGCGCCGACTCGGCCCATCGAGCCGACCATACGGTGACGAGCCAGCACCCGGATGACCTTCCGGGAACGGAACTGACTGCCCCTATCGCTATGCAGCACGCAACCGGCGACGTCACCGCGCAGCGCGGCGGCGTTGTTGATCGCGTTCACGACCAGCCGGGACTTCATCCGCGAGTCGATCGAGTAGCCGACGATCTTGCCCGAGAACACGTCCTTGACCGCGCAGAGGTAGAGTTTGCCCTCGCCGGTGCGGTGCTCGGTGATGTCGGTCAGCCAGAGCCGGTTCCGGCTGTCAGCGGTGAACTCGTGTCGGACCCGCCCGTCCTCGTCAGTCACCGCGCACAGGTCGTCGTGGACCGGCGGTCCGGGCCTCTTGCCGTTACGTCCCTTCTTCTTCCCGAACGCCGACCACCAGCCGTTCGCTGACGTGATCCTCCACGCGGTCCGGTCCGCCATCGGTTCCCCGGCGTCGCGGGCCTCGTCGGCCAGGAGACGATGCCCGAACTCAGGATCGTCACGGTGCGCGTCGAACAGCGCGTTTGCCCGATACGCCTCCACCAGCTCAGCATTCGTGATGGGGTCGGCCAGCCACCGGTAGTAGGGCTGGCGGGAGAGCTTGAGGACCCGGCACGTCACTGCGACGGGGATCCCGTCGGCAGCGAGCTCTGTCACGAGCGGGTATGTCATTTTCCCGGCAGATGCGCCTGAGCGAAGTACGCCGCCGCACGACGGAGCACCTCGTTCTCCTGCTCCAACAGCCGCACCCGCTTGCGCAACTCGCGAGCTTCGTCAGCCTCGGCCCGGGTCGCGCCGGGCTTGGCGCCGTCTTCCACATCGGCCTGGCGAAGCCAGTTCTGCAGGCACGTCTCGCTGATTCCGAAGTCGGTCGCGATCTGCTTGATCGACACACCGTCCTCGCGCTGACGAGCCACCCGCACGACATCGTCGCGGAACTCACGGGGATAGGGCTTGGGCATGATGACATCCTCCCAGCAGCGCACTCAGCACCACAGATCAGGTGTCACCTATGCGTGCAGCAGACCCACGAGTTCCTCCTCGCTGCCTGATGCACACACCACTTGACTTCCAGCATCCGAGATGCTGCAGATCTCCGAGACGGTCAGCGCCGACGGAGCATGATGATCCGATACAGCGCGAAACCGGCCGCGAACGTGCAGATCCCGGCGAGAACCCAGGCGGCCGGCCAGCCGATCGACGGCACGCTGGTGCAGTAGCTGGCGTCGGGATCGCTCGAATCGAAGCACTCCACCGATGATCCGGTGAAGGGTGCGATCGCGACGATCACCGCGATCGCGATCACCCCGATCCAGATCCACAGGCGCCCCACTGCGCCGATCCCCCGAGCTCCAGACTCTCCCATGCCCCATACCCAACCCTCGAACGCACGCCGAGGCAACCCCACATCCCCCAATCCCGAAGCGCCGAGGCCCTCGACCAGAAGCTCAAGCGCGCCGGGATGTTCCCGGAGCGAGCATCGGGGAGGAGCGAAGCGGAGGGGCCCCGCTCTGCGAGCGCAGGGAACGTCCCGAAGCGCGAACCTCTCCGCATCCGATCTCGTCACGCCCCAGCATCCGCCCAACCGTCACGCGGAAAACCCATACCCCGATCCCGCCTAGAATCGAACGCATGCCCGCAGGCGAATCGTTCTACATCACCACGCCGATCTACTACCCAGTGACGTGCCGCACATCGGCCACGGCTACACGTCCGTCGCCGTGGACACGCTCGCGCGCTGGCACCGCCAGTCGGGGGACGACACCTGGATGCTCACGGGCACCGACGAGCACGGTCAGAAGATGCTGCGGGCGGCAGCGGCGAACAGCGTCACGCCGCAGGAGTGGGTGGACAAGCTCGTCACCGAGAGCTGGTTCCCGCTGCTGAAGACGCTCGACGTCGCCAACGACGACTTCATCCGCACCACGCAGGAGCGGCATGAGCGCAACGTGCAGGTCTTCTTCCAGAAGCTGTACGACGCGGGCTACATCTACGCCGGCGAGTACGAGGCGCTGTACTGCGTGGGCTGCGAGGAGTTCAAGCCCGAGTCCGAGATCGTCGACGGCACCGGTCCGTTCGAGGGACTGAAGGTGTGCGCGATCCACTCCAAGCCGCTCGAGCTGCTGCAGGAGAAGAACTACTTCTTCAAGCTCAGCGAGTTCCAGGACCGCCTGCTCGAGCTCTACAAGACCGAGCCCGACTTCGTGCGCCCGATTCGGCGCGCAACGAAGTCGTCTCGTTCGTCAGCCAGGGTCTGAAGGACCTCTCCATCTCCCGCTCGACCTTCGACTGGGGCATCCCGTTGCCCTGGGACGAGTCGCACGTGATCTACGTGTGGGTCGACGCGCTGCTGAACTACGTGACAGCGATCGGCTACGGCTCCGACCAGCAGACCTTCGACCGCCGCTGGCCGGGCTACCACGTGGTCGGCAAGGACATCCTGCGCTTCCACGCGGTGATCTGGCCGGCCATGCTGATGGCCGCGGGTCTGGACGTGCCCAAGGGCGTGTTCGCGCACGGCTGGCTGCTCGTCGGCGGCGAGAAGATGTCGAAGTCGAAGCTCACCGGCATCGCACCGACCGAGATCACCGACGTGTTCGGCTCGGACGCGTACCGGTTCTACTTCCTCTCGGCGATCGCGTTCGGCCAGGACGGCTCGTTCTCGTGGGAGGACCTGTCCGCCCGCTACCAGGCGGAGCTCGCGAACGGCTTCGGCAATCTGGCCTCGCGCACGGTCGCGATGATCGAGAAGTACTTCGACGGCGTCGTGCCGACTCCGTCGGAGTACTCCGAGCAGGATCTCGCCGTGCAGCAGGTCGTCGTGGACGCGGCGAAGAACGCGGATGCCGCGATCGACAGCTTCCGCATCGACGAGGGCATCCGCGCGATCTGGACCATCGTCGACGAGCTGAACGGCTACATCACCGACAACGAGCCGTGGGCCCTGGCCCGCGACGAGTCCCAGCGCGACCGCCTCGCGACCGTGCTGTACACCTGCGCCGAAGGGCTGCGCGCGCTCGCGGTGCTGCTGTCACCGGTCATGCCGCAGTCCACCCAGAAGCTCTGGGAGGCTCTCGGCGCCGAGTCGCTCGGCGCGCTCACCGCGCAGCCGATCCGCGAGGCCGGCGCCTGGGGCATCCTGCAGCCCGGCACGCGGGTGAGCGCTCTCGCTCCGCTGTTCCCGCGTGTGGAGCAGACCGTCTGACATCCGACGCGTTTCGTCTCGCTTCGCTCGCTCAACGACCGGGATGAAACTTCCCGGTCGTTGAGCGACGAGCGAAGCGAGGAGACGAAACGCATGGCAGACACCTACGTCAAGGAGCGGTCCGCTGACGGGCGCAAGGATCTGCGCTACCCGCCGGCGCCGGAGCCTCTCACGGTTCCCGTGTACGACAACCACGCCCACCTGGAGATCACCGACGGCCCTTCGACGGGTTCAGGGGCCCAGGGGCTGAGCCTGACCGAGCAGCTCGACCGTGCCGCCGCCGTCGGGATCGCCGGTGTCGTGCAGGCATCCGGCGACATCGAGTCGTCCCGCTGGGCGGTCGCCGCTGCAGAGCAGGACGCCCGCGTGCTGGCCGCCGTCGCGATCCACCCGAACGACGCTCCCGTCTACGCCGCCGATGGCCGACTCGACGAGGCGATCGCGGTGATCGACGAGCTCGCCGCCCGTCCGCGCACCCGTGCGATCGGGGAGACCGGACTGGACTACTTCCGCACCGAGGAGCCAGGGCGCCCCGCGCAGCACGAGTCCTTCGAGGCGCACATCGCGCTGGCGAAGAAGCACGGCATCGCGATGCAGATCCACGACCGCGACGCCCACGACGACGTGCTAGAGACGCTCACGAGGGTCGGCGCCCCCGAGCGCACCGTGTTCCACTGCTTCTCGGGCGATGACGCCATGGCGCGCATCGCCGCGGATGCCGGGTACTGGCTGTCCTTCGCGGGCAACGTCACGTTCAAGAACGCGCAGAACCTGCGCGATGCGCTGCACGTGACGCCGCTGGAGCGCATCCTCGTCGAGACGGATGCCCCGTTCCTGACCCCGGTGCCACTGCGCGGTCGCCCGAACGCCCCCTACCTGGTGCCGATCACGGTGCGGTTCATGGCCGCGGAGCTCGCCATGGACGTCGACGAGTTGTGCGCGCAGCTCGCCGCCAACACGCTCGAGGTCTATGGGGCGTTCTGATCAGGTCAAGGCCGTCGCGGAATCACCACTAATCTGGGCGAGTGCGTTTCCTCGATGAGATCACCCTGGACGACGGCCGTGTGCGGCTCGAACCGCTCGGCCACGAGCACGCGGAGGACCTGGCGTGCGCAGCCGCCTCGTTGAAGCCGCTCTGGTACACCTTCGTCCCCGCCGCGGATGCGGTGCCCGCCGAGATCGACAGCCGGATCGCGCTTCGCGACTCCGGGATGATGAATCCGTTCGCGGTGCGCCGGCTGTCCACCGGCGAGGTGGTCGGCATGACCACGTACTGCAACATCGATCAGCCGAACCGACGCGTCGAGATCGGCTACACCTGGATCGGCGCCTCCGCGCAGGGCTCCGAGGTCAACCCCGCCATGAAGCGCCTCCTGCTCGCTCACGCCTTCGACGAGTGCGATGCGATCGCCGTCTCGCTGCTGACGCACTTCCACAACCGGCACTCGCGCGCGGCGATCGAGCGACTGGGCGCCAAGCTCGACGGCATCCTGCGCAACCATCGGATCATGCCGGACGGATCGCTGCGCGACACTGCTGCGTACTCGATCCTCCCGAACGAGTGGCCGGCGGTCCGCAACGGGCTGGACGCCCGACTGGCTTAGACCTCCGCGACCGGCTCTGTGCCGATCACCGGCTTCGCGGCGGCGACGTGGCCGATCGAACGCCACATCAGCAGGAGCGTGATCGCCGCGCCGGCGAACGCGAACCACCACGGCGCTGTGAGCCCCCAGACCTCCGCGATGACGCCGCCGAGCGCCTGACCCAGCACCATGCCGCCGAACACGCCCACCATGTTCACCGAACCGACCCTGCCCTGCAGCTCGTGCGGGACCAGCCGCTGTCGCACAGTCGTCGAGATCGTGCCCCAGACGAAGGCGTACGCGCCGAAGACGAACAGGATCATCAGGGCGACCCATCCGGTTGTGGTCAGCGCCATGGCGAGATGCATGAGCACCTCGAGCGTCAGGCAGACCCGCATCAGCGTCGCGAAAGACACGTGCCGCTCCAGCCAGCCGAAGCTCGCCGTCGCCAGCAGGCCGCCGAGCGCGGATGCCGTCGTCAGCGCACCGTAGCCGACCGGTCCCATCCCGAGGTGCTCGGTGGCGTACAGCACCAGCACGCCCCAGGGGGCCGCCCAGGTGATGTTGAACGCCAGGATGATGATGATCAGGGTGCGCACCGGCTTGTTGCGCCACGCCCAGCGGATGCCCTCGGCGATGTCGTGACGGATGTGCGTCTTCCCGGCATCCGGGTTCTCCCGGGCCGGCACCGGCTGCCGAGCGATGCGCGACACCAGCAGCACCGCGAGAGACACGCACAGCACCTGCAGCAGGAAGGGCCAGAAGCTGCCGATCGCGAACAGGAACGCGCCGAGCGGAGGACCGGCGAGCTGGTTGGCCACCAGGAACCCGGCCTGCAGCCGGGCGTTGCCGATCCCGAGGTCGGCCGGCTTCACCATCATCGGCAGCAGCGTGCTGCTCGTGGTGTCGGCGAACACCTCTGCCGTGCCGTACAGGAACGAGACGGCCAGCACGATCCACACGTTCGCGGTGCCGGTGACGAGGAACACCACCAGCGCGAGCACGACCACCGCGCGGATACCGTGAGCGAGCATCACCAGCATCCGGCGTTCGACGCGATCCGCGATCGCGCCGGCGTACAGGCCTAAGAGCAGCCAGGGCAGGAACTGCAGCATCGCCCCGGACGCCACCAGGATCGGCGAGGAGGTCATCGAGGCGATCAGCAGCGGGGCGGCGGCCAGCGCGATGCCGTCGCCGATGTTGCTCGTCCACGCCGCCGACATCAGCCAGCGGAAATCACGCCCGAGGCGGCGAGGTGCGATCAGTTCGCCGAGGGAGGTCACCGCACGAGCCTAGGGCACGCCTCGGACAGCGCAGTCACTCCACGGTGCGGGTCCCGGCGCGGATGAACAGCGTCTCGGTCTGTTCGATGTCCATCCCCTTCGTCTCGGGGATGCGCCAGGCCACGTACGCGAACGACAGCGCCGCGAACACGGCGTACATGCCGTACGTGAGCGGCAGCGACCACGCGGACATCGCCGGGAACGAGATCGTGATGAGGAAGTTCGCGATCCACTGCGCGCCCGCGGCGACCCCGAGGGCCTTGCCGCGGATGCGGCTCGGGAAGATCTCGCCCAGCAGCACCCAGACCAGAGGTCCCCAGGACGCCCCGAATCCGATCACGAACACGTTCGCCGCGATGAGGGCGATCGGCCCCCACGGTGCGGGCAGGCTCACCGCACCCTCGGCGTCGGTCGTCGAGAACAGGAAGGCGATCGCCATCAGCCCGAGCGACACGGTCATCAGCACGGAGCCCGTGAGCAGGATCGGCTTCCGGCCCACGCGGTCGACGAGGAAGATCGCGACGAGCGTCACCAGCACGTTCGTCACCGAGGTCGCCACGCTGATCGCGAAGGAGTTGCTCTCGTCGAATCCGACCGACTGCCAGAGGCTCGTCGAGTAGTAGAAGATCACGTTGATGCCGACGAACTGCTGGAACGCCGACAGGATGATGCCGACCCAGACGATCGACTGCAGTCCCAGCACCGGACCGCGGATCGAGACGCCCGCGTTCTTGCGGTCCGCCTCGATCGCGTTCTGCAGCTCGTTGATCGTCAGCTCCAGATCGGCGGCGGGGATCAGGCGGGTGAAGATCGCCCTGGCCTCGTCACGGCGTCCCTTCGACAGCAGGAAGCGCGGGGACTCCGGAACGGTGAAGGAGAGGATGCCGTACACGGCCGAGGGGACCACACCGACCAGGAACATCCAGCGCCACGCTTCGAGTCCGAACCACAGCGTGCTGTCCGCACCTCCGGCGGCACTGGCGAGCAGGGCGTCGGAGAGCAGCGCGGCGAAGATTCCGAGCGTGATCGCGAGCTGCTGCAGCGATGCGAGCGCTCCGCGGATCTGACGCGGCGCGATCTCGGCGATGTACGCCGGAGCGACGACGGAGGCGATGCCGATGCCGAGACCGCCGATCACCCGCCACAGCGCGAGGTCCCACGGCGAGAACGCCAGACCCGCACCGACCGAGCTGACGAAGAACATCACGGCGCCCAGGAACATGACGCGCAGCCGGCCCCATCGATCCGAGAGGTTGCCCGCGATGACCGCTCCGACCGCACAGCCGAGCAGCGCGATCGCGACGATGAAGCCGGTGATCACGTCGTTCAGCGCGAAGTCCTTCGAGATCGAGTCGACGGCGCCGTTGATCACCGAGGAGTCGAAGCCGAACAGGAACCCGCCGACGGCGGCAGCGATCGAGAGCCCTATCGCCCGGCGGCCGTACGGGCTGCGCAGCGAGAAGACGTCTGAGGGGATCGATCCTGTGGTCATGATGGTCAGGCTAGACCCGCGTCGAGAAGCGATGTCGACGATCGAGCCCCGTGTCGACGATAGGTACAGTGAACGGATGACCGTCTCTCTGCTCGGCGCCGCCGACATCCGCCGCCTCGCCGCCGAGCTCGACGTCACGCCCACCAAGAAGCTCGGGCAGAACTTCGTCGTCGACGCGAACACCGTGCGCAAGATCGTGCACGCCGCGGGTGTTCAGGCGGGGGAGCGGGTCGTCGAGATCGGACCCGGGCTGGGCTCGCTCACCCTCGCGGTCCTCGAGACCGGGGCATCCGTCACCGCCGTCGAGATCGACCACCGCCTCGCGGAGCGGCTGCCGAGGACCGCCGCCGAGCAGGGCGTGCCGGATGGCGCGCTCACCGTCGTCGACGCCGACGCGCTGCGCGTGACCGAGCTGCCGGGCGACCCCGAGGTGCTCGTCGCCAACCTGCCCTACAACGTTTCGGTGCCGGTGCTGCTGCACTTCCTCGAGACCTTCCCCGGCATCACTCGCGGTGTGGTGATGGTGCAGGCCGAGGTCGCCGAGCGCCTCGCGGCGAAGCCCGGATCGAAGATCTACGGAGCGCCGAGCGTCAAGGCCGCCTGGTACGGCCCATGGCACCTGCGCGGCACGGTGTCGAGGCAGGTGTTCTGGCCCGTGCCGAACGTCGACAGCCTGCTCGTCGGATTCGAGCGGGATGCTGCGCCGCGCGGTTCCGAGGACGAGCGGCGCCGTACCTTCGCGATCGTGGATGCCGCCTTCAACCAGCGCCGCAAGATGCTCCGGCAGGCGCTGTCGGGCCTGTTCGGCAGCTCGGCCGAGGCATCCGCCGTGCTCGAATCCGCCGGCGTGGCGCCGACGGCACGCGGTGAGGACCTCACCGTCGAGGACTACCACCGCGTCGCGCTCGCCGCCGACTGAGGTCTCCTCTCCGAGCCGGTAATCTTGCGGGATGACCGAGCCGCGCTTTCGTCCGGACGTCCCGGAGATCCACCGTCCCTATGCCGCCGATGAGAGCCGCTACGGACAGTTCGCCTATCGTCAGGTCGGCACCTCCGGGCTCTACCTGCCGCCGATCTCGCTCGGCCTGTGGTGGAACTTCGGTGACAACATCCCGCTCGACAACCAGCGCTCCCTGCTGCGGCACGCCTTCGACCGGGGCATCACGCACTTCGACCTGGCGAACAACTACGGCCCCCCGTACGGCTCCGCCGAGAAGAACTTCGGGCGCATCCTCGCCGAGGACCTGAAGCCGTACCGCGACGAGCTCATCATCTCGTCGAAGGCCGGCTGGGACATGTGGCCCGGACCCTATGGCGACCTGGGCAGCCGCAAGTACATCCTGGCCAGCGCCGAGGCGTCGCTGACCCGGATGGGCCTGGACTACGTCGACATCTTCTACTCGCACCGCGTCGACCCGGTGACGCCCGTCGAGGAGACCATCGGCGCGCTCGACACCCTGGTGCGTCAGGGCAAGGCGCTCTACGTCGGCATCTCGTCGTACTCCGCCGAGCGCACCGAGGCGGCGGCCTCGGTCGCGCGCGAGCTGGGCACCCCGCTGGTCATCCATCAGCCGTCGTACTCCATGCTCAACCGCTGGATCGAGGACGGCCTCACCGACACCCTGCGCACCGAGGGCATGGGAGCGATCGCGTTCACCCCGCTCGCACAGGGGCTGCTGACCGGCAAGTACCTCGCCGACGGCACCGCCGAGCGCGCGCAGAAGCGAGGCTCGCTGCCCGACCGGCCGCTCTCCGAGCAGGGCCTCGCCGTGCTGCGCGATCTCAACGACATCGCCGTCGAGCGGGGGCAGACACTCGCGCAGTTCGCCCTGCAGTGGACGCTGCGCGATCCGGTCGTGGCCTCGGCACTGATCGGCGCCTCGCGCCCCGAGCAGCTCGACGAGAACATCGCCGCGGTGAACGGACCCGGGTTCAGCACCGAGGAGCTCGCCAGGATCGACGGGATCGCGAACGGCATCGACGTGAACCTGTGGTCCACCTCGTCGGATCTGTGAGCGTCCGATGAGCTTCGCGGAGCGCTCGGATGCCGTGCACGTGCGGGCCCCGGGCAAGATCAACATCTACCTCGGAGTCGGCGGCCGCCGCGACGACGGCTATCACGCACTCGCGACGGTCTTCCAGGCTGTCTCGCTGTACGAGGACGTCTATGCGACCCCGGCATCCGACTTCTCGCTCACCGTGTCGGGCGACGTCGATGCCGGAGCCGTGCCGCTCGATGACCGCAACCTCGCGATGCGCGCGGCGAAGCTCGTGGCGCAGACGGCAGGGGTGACCGAGGGCGTCGCGCTGCACCTGCGCAAGAGCGTGCCGGTCGCCGGCGGCATGGGCGGCGGTTCGGCGGATGCAGCGGCCGCGCTGGTCGCCTGCGATGCGCTCTGGGGCACCGAACTCGGGCCGCACGCGCTGCACGACCTGGCGTCCCGTCTGGGAGCCGATGTTCCGTTCGCCCTGCACGGCGGCACCGCCGTCGGCACCGGTCGCGGTGAGCAGCTCACGCCGGCGCTCGCGCCGGGACGCTTCGACTGGGTCCTGGTGCCCAGCGACGAGGGCCTCTCCACTCCGGCGATCTACGGCCGCCTCGACCGGCAGCGCGCGGCCACGGGGGCGCTCGCCGACGATCCGCCGCTGTCGCTCGACGTGCCGATCGCCGTGCTGCAGGCGCTGCGTGCGGGCGATCCTCTCGCACTCGCCCCCGGAATGATCAACGATCTCGAGCAGGCGGCCGTGGCCGAGCGGCCCGAGCTCGACCACATCCTGGCCGAAGGGGTGCGCGCCGGTGCGCTGACCGGCGTCGTCTCCGGCTCCGGTCCGACGATCGCCTTCCTGTGCGCCGGGCCCGAGGCCGCCCAGGCGGTGCAGGACGAGCTGCGCGCGATCGGGCGCGAGGCCCTGCATGTGCATGGCGCCGTGCCGGGCGCTCGCATCATGCTCTGACCGCGATCGGGTCCCGAGCGCGGCTTCTGGGTCCCCGAGTGCAGCTTCTGGGTCCCTGGCGCAGCTTCTGGGTCCCTGGCGCAGCTTCTGGGTCCCTGAGCCCGTCGAAGGGTCGACGCTTCGACAGGCTCAGCGACCCACTGTCCTGAGGCTCAGCGACCCGCTGTCCTGAGGCTCAGCGACCCGCTGTCCTGAGGCTCAGAGGCCGCGCATCCGCGCGACGGTCATGCGAACGGTCGCACCTCGATCTTCCGATCGCAGATCGCCGACGCCTCGGACGCAAGGGCGAGCGCGACATCCAGGTCGGGTGCCTCCCAGACCCAGACCCCGGCGAGGTACTCCTTCGACTCGACGAACGGGCCGTCGGTGACGACCGGCACCTCGCCTCGGTTGTCGACGACGGTGGCCGCATCGGTGTCGGCGAGTCCGCCCGCGAACACCCAGTGACCATCGGCGATCAGCCGCCTGTTGAACTCGCTGATCTGCGGGCGTCTGTCCGAGTTGCCCGGGGTGGTTCTGTCCTCGATCACAGAGACCAGATACTGCATGTGGGCATCCTCTCCTTCTGTCTCAGGCCTTCAGATAGCCGCGGGCCTCGACGATCCTGCCGTCGCGGACGCGAATGAGGTTCACGCCTCGGACCCAGTCGTTCTCTCCGCTTCCCCAGCGCAGCCGCCACGGAGCCACGGCGAGGTCGCCGAGGATCTCCGCGGGCTCCGTCGAGAAGGAGAGGCTGGAGTCGCCCGCGAGTTCGGACCAGCGGGAGAGACACGCCTCCCGGCCCTCGCGGCGGATCCCGGCGGGAGGCGGACTCGTGTCCTCGATGACGCAGTCGTCGGAGATCAGGTCCTCCAGGAGCGTGGGGTCGTGCAGTCGGAATGCCCGATTGTAGCGGTCCAGCACCTCGTGGATGGTGCGCGGCCGGGGGCTCTGGTCGGCATGCATGTCGAGGGATCTCCTGTTCAGAATGTCGCGTACTCGGGACGGCCGGCGGGCCGATAGGTCTGGATCATCACGCCGCGGGAATCGGAACGGGACGACACGAGGTCCAGGGCGACATCCCGCCCCGAGCCGGCGAAGAGACGCGCGCCCTGCCCGAGAACCACCGGGACGGTGATGAGCTCCATCTCGTCGATGAGGTCGTGCTCCAGCAGCCACTGGATGAGACGGCTGCTCCCGTGCACCTGCAGCTCGCCGTGCCCGCTCTCCTTCAGTTCCCTGACCGCGGAGAGCAGATCCGCTCCGAGGACTGTCGTGTTCGCCCATTCCGGTTCCGTCAGTGTCGTGGATGCCACGTACTTCGGCTTCGAGTTCAGGGCCACGCCGATCGGGTGCTGTCTCAGGTCGTCGACGGTTCCCCAGAACCGGTGCATGATGTCGTATGTCCGGCGGCCGAACAGGAACGCGTCGGCGCGCTGGAAGGTCGCGGTGATGTGATCGCGCGTCGAGTCGTCACCCGCGCCGCGAGCCCACCCGCCGCGTTCGAATCCGGTCTCGCGGTCCTCCTCCGTCGTACCGCCATTGCCCTGAGTCACTCCGTCGAGTGTGAGCTGTGTGATTGTCGTGAGTCTCATCGAGTCGGTCTCCTGACTTCGGCGCCCGCCATTCGGGTGCCGTTCACAAGGACGACGAACGGACTCAGCCGGATACGACACCCGGCACGGGATGTCGCGCGCCGCTGCGCAGGGCCGACGAACGCACGGCAGACGGACGCGACTAACCTGGATGCGACATGGCACATCTCTTCGGGGCCGAAGGCCTGCATCTCGAGTGCTCCACCCGCGCAGTCCTCGACTCTGTCACGCTCGGCGTGCGGGAGGGCGAGTCAAGCCTGCGCGTCCTGCTCGCGCTGACGGTGGTCGCCACATGATGATCGTGCCGAAGGGCTGGCGGGTGCGCCTCACGCGGATGGTGCACGTCGACGCCGCCTCGCGCCCGATGACCGAGGCCATCCTCTCGGTGGACGAGCAGTACGCGCGACGGGTGATCGATCTGTCGATGCGCATCGCCGAGGCGCTGATCGCGGTCGGTGCCGGCGGCCAACGAGGTCGTGCTCTCGGCGACCCGTGTGACCAGAGCGCTCGGCATCCTGCCGGTGCACATCGACATCACCTTCAACTCGATCGCCGTGTCGTACCACGGCGGAGAATCCGACCTGCCCTTCACACTGATCAGGGTGGTGCGCGCGCCCGTGCCCGACCACTCCAAGCTGCAGCAGCTGCAGGCGCTGGTGGCCGAGATCGAATCCGGCCTGGATCTGGATGAGGCCAGGATCCGCTTCCATGTGATCCGCAGGATGCCGTTCCGCTACCGTCCGGCCGTCATCGTCCTGGCGCAGGGCCTTCTCGCGGTCGGCGTGTGCCTGCTCTACGGAGCATCGTGGACGACGACCCTGATGGCGCTGCTGGCTGCGTGCAGCGCCGCGCTCACTCAGCGCGCAATGGCGCGCCTGCACGTGCCCTTCTTCTTCTCGCAGGCCACGGGTGCTCTTGTCGTCACCGCCTGGGCGGCTGCGACGAACGTGCTGCGCGCGAACGGCGTCGCGCTGTTCCAGGACGCCAGTCCCGGCATCATCGTGGCCGCCGGGATCGTGCTGATGCTCGCCGGCATGTCTGTGGTCGCCGCGGCGCAGGACGCCATCGACGGCTTCGCCCTGACGGCCGGCGGTCGCATCCTCGATCTCGCCCTGCTCACCCTCGGCGTCGTCATCGGCATCGTCGGCGGGGTTTCGCTCGCCCAGCGGCTCGGGATGGGGTTCCCGCTGTCCTCGGATCCGCCCGCGCTGGGACCGGTCGCCATGCAGGTCGCCGGTGTCGTGCTCATCGCGGTCACCGTCGCGGTCTGGAACGGGGCGACGGCGCGCACCATCCTCGTCTCGGCGCTGCTGGGCAGCGTCGCGTGGGCGGGCTACAGCGCCGCAGTCGCCGGTGATATCGGCGTGCCGATGGCCAGCGCGATCGGCGCCCTGATCGCCAGCTTCGTCGGCACCCTCATCGCGCACCGGCTGCACGTGCCGTCGATCGCCGTCACCACAGCGGCCATCGTGCCGATGGTGCCCGGCTCGGTCGTCTACCGCGGCCTGCTGCGCATCGTCGAAGCGCAGGATGAGGCCGTCCCGCTGATCCTCGGGTTCTCCGACCTGTTTCAGGCCGGTGCCATCGGGCTCGCGCTGGCGTCCGGGGCGACGCTCGGCCTCGTGCTCGGCGCGCCGGTGCGCGACACCCTGCAGAGCGTCGTACGTCGGCGGGGTCGCATCCGCTGACGCAGCGGTCGCCCTGCTCGCACGGGATAGCCTGGATGCGACATGGCACATCTCCTCGGGGCCGAAGGCCTGCATCTCGAGTACCCCACCCGCGTCGTCTTCGACTCGATCACTCTCGGCGTGGAGGAGGGCGACCGCATCGGCATCGTGGGTCGCAACGGTGACGGCAAGTCGAGCCTGCTCGGCATGCTCGCCGGCATCCGCGAGCCGGATGCCGGTCGCGTGACGGTCCGCGGCGGCACCCGCATCGGCGTTCTCGACCAGGGCGACACCCTCGACGACGCGCTCACGGTGGGCGCCGCAGTGGTCGGTGACACCCCCGAGCACGAATGGGCCGGGGATGCCCGCATCCGCGATGTGATCTCGGGACTGGTGGCCGACCTCGGCTGGGACACTCCCGTCGCATCGCTCAGCGGCGGCCAGCGCCGCCGCGTGTCGCTCGCGAAGCTGCTGGCCGGCGACTGGGACGTGCTCTTCCTCGACGAGCCCACGAACCACCTCGACGTCGAGGCCATCACCTGGCTGGCCGGGCATCTCAAGAACCGGTGGGCGAAGAACTCCGGCGCGCTGCTGGTCGTGACCCACGACCGGTGGTTCCTCGACGAGGTCTGCAACGCGACCTGGGAGGTGCACGACCGCATCGTGGAGCCCTTCGAGGGCGGCTACGCCGCCTACATCCTGCAGCGCGTGGAGCGCGACCGGATGGCGGCGGCGTCCGAGGCCAAGCGGCAGAACCTGGCCCGCAAGGAGCTCGCCTGGCTGCGCCGCGGCGCGCCGGCGCGCACCAGCAAGCCGAAGTTCCGCATCGACGCCGCCAACGAGCTGATCGCCGACGTGCCGCCGATCCGTGACTCGGTGTCGCTGCAGTCGCTCGCGGTCTCGCGTCTGGGCAAGGACGTCGTCGACCTGCTGGATGCCGGGGTCTCCTACCCTTCGACGGGCTCGGGGACCGCGGTGAAAGAGGTGCTGAGGGACGTCGAGTGGCGCATCGCGCCGGGCGAGCGCACCGGCATCCTGGGCGTGAACGGCGCGGGAAAGTCCACCCTGCTCGGCCTGATCTCGGGTGCGGTGCAGCCGACCAGCGGCCGGGTCAAGCACGGCAAGACCGTGCAGGTGCGCACGCTGACGCAGCGTCTCGACGAGCTCGACCAGCACTGGAACGATCCGGTGCGCACCGTGATCAACGGCCTGCGGACCTCGTACACCTTCGGCCCTTCGACAGGCTCAGGGACCCAGAGCTCCAAGACTCAGGAGCTCACCCCGGGGCAGCTGCTCGAGCGCCTCGGCTTCACCTCGGCCCAGCTGTCCACACCGGTGAAGGATCTCTCGGGTGGACAGCAGCGCCGACTGCAACTGCTGCTCGTGCTGCTCGATCAGCCCAACGTGCTGATCCTCGACGAGCCGACGAATGACATGGACACGGACATGCTCGCGGCCATCGAAGACCTCCTCGACTCGTGGCCGGGCACGCTGCTGGTCGTCAGCCACGACCGCTACTTCCTGGAGCGCGTGACCGACCAGCAGTACGCGATCCTGGACAAGCACCTGCGGCACCTGCCCGGCGGCGTGGACGAGTACCTGCGACTGCGCGCACTGGAGCAGTCCGCGCCCTCGGTCGTTGAGCGAGCGACGGTCGTTGAGCGAGCCGCAGGCGAGTCGAAACGCAGAGACGAAACGCCCGCAGCATCCACTCTCGACGGCGCCGCCCGCCGCACCGCCGAGAAGGAGCTCGCCGCTCTCGAGCGCAAGATGCAGAAGCTGAACGGCGACATCGACAAGGCCAAACACGCGCTCGCCGACCACGATCAGTCCGACTATGCCGGCCTCGGCGAGAAGATGAAGGCGATCCAGGCGCAGCAGGACGAGGTGGAGGAGCTCGAGCTGCGCTGGTTCGAGCTCACCGAGCAGCTCGGCTGACACTTCTGAGGCTCGCGAGTTCCGCCATCCGGGAATAGCGTGAACGTGCCGCGGACTTGTGTCCGGTACGGAACAGCCATCCGGGAGGCACCATGGAAGGTCTCGAGGTCACCGTCCTGCTGGGGGCGACCATCGTCGTCGGCGCGATCATCGCGCCGCGGATACGGCTCGCGCTGCCGCTCGTGCTCGTCGTGCTGGGCCTGCTGCTCGGCTTCGTGCCCGCGCTGCGCGAGATCCAGTTGCCGCCCGAGACGGTGCTCCTGCTCTTCCTGCCGGTGATGCTGTTCTGGGAGAGCCTGACCACCTCGCTCCGATCGATCAGACGCGACTTCCGCTACATCCTGCCGATGAGCACCGTGCTCGTGGTCGCGAGCGCCTTCGCCGTCGCCGGCATCGCCGTGCTGTTCGGACTGCCGTGGGAGGCGGCACTGATCCTGGGCGCCGCCGTCGCGCCGCCGGATGCCACGGCCGTCGCCGCCCTCGGACGGCTGCTGCCGCGGCGCATGTTCATGAAGCTGAAGGCCGAGAGCCTCACCAACGACGGCACGGCGCTCGTGCTGTACGCGATCGCCGTGTCGCTCGCGATGGGCGCGCACATCACGCCGCTGTCGGTGACGTGGATGGTCGTGGAGTCCTATGTCGGCGGGATCGCCGCGGGCGTGGCGGTGGCCGGGCTCGGATTCCTGGTGCTGCGGCGGATGACGTCGACGATCGTGATCAACGTCACGCTGCTGCTCCTGCCATTCACCGCGTTCCTGGTGGCTGAGCTGGTCCAGGCATCCGGCGTGCTCGCGGTGGTCGTGGCCGGCCTGATCGTCGCGGCGGTCGCGCCGCGGATGACGACGGCGGCGTCGCGCCGGCAGGCGGACGCAGCCTGGCCGTTCGGCGTGTACCTGCTCAACGGCGCGCTGTTCGTGCTGATCGGCATCGAGGTGCAGTACGTCGTGCACGAGATCTCGGCGGCGATGATCGGCTGGCTGGTGCTGGTGACCCTCGCCGTGTGGCTGGTGCTGCTGGTGGTGCGCCTGCTGTTCCAGACCCTGACCGTCCCGTTCGCCCGCGGCGCCTCCCCGCTGCGCGGTCGAACCAGAGCGAGGGCCTGGATCGTCAGCACGGTGGCGGGGATGCGCGGCGCGGTCTCACTCGCCATCGCGCTCTCGGTGCCGCTGGCATCCGGCGACGGGGGAGCCGTGCAGGGCAGGGACGCGATCGTGTTCGTCACCGCGGGCGTCATCCTGCTCAGCCTGCTGGTGCAGGGTCCGCTGCTGCCGGCGGTCGTCCGCTGGGCGAGGATCCCTGCCGATCATGCCGAGGACGAGGAGTACGAGATGGCCGAACGCGCCATCTCGGGCGCGGCCCTCGCCGCGCTGGACGAGCTCGCCGCACAGCAGGGCGTGAGCGACGAGGTGCGCGACCGCGCGCGTCGGGAGGGATACGAGGCACTCGAGCTGGCGAACGCCCGAACCCTGGAGCGCGAGCGAGCCCTCGTCGACGCCGAGGTCGGGGCGATGGAGGCCCTGCTCGACGAACCCGATCCGCTCGCCCTCGAATCAGCCGTCGACCCGACCATCGCCGGTCCCACGGCGCCCCTGCAGATGCTCGCCGTCTCCACGAACGTCGACCTGCTGCAGCGCTCGCCACTGGTGCGTCACGACGAGGCCACCCGTCTCAAGCTCGCGCTGATCGAGCGCAAGCGCGACGTGCTGCACGGACTGCGCCGTTCCGGCACCGTCGACGATCTCATCGTGCGCCGCATCGCCGCGCGGATGGATCTGGAAGAGGTGCGCCTGCGGGGGATCGAGGAGGTCGGCTGAGCAGCGTGCACCCGCTGTGACGCCGTGTGACGGCTCGATTCGGATGGCACCGGATGCCGCACGTACCGTGTTCGAGTCCCCAAGAGAGGAACCGACCACCATGTCCCGACGCATCACGTCCGTCATCGCCGCTGCCGCAGCGGCCACCGCCCTCATCGCCGGCCTCGCCGGCTGCGCCTCGAACCCCGGATCCGAGGGATCGGATGCCGCCGACAAGGTGGTCAAGGTGGGCGTCGTCGACAAGAGCACCGTGCAGTGGCCGGCATTCGTCGAGGCCGCCAAGAAGGAGGGCATCACGGTCGAGCTCGTCGACTTCTCCTCCTACGAGCAGCCGAACCCGGCTCTCGCGCAGGGGGAGCTCGAGCTGAACCAGTTCCAGCACATCGTGTACCTGGCGGACTACAACGTCGCATCTGGTGAGGACCTGGTTCCGATCGGTGCCACAGCGATCTACCCGCTCGCGCTCTACTCGACCAAGTACGACGACGTGAAGGACATCAAGAAGGGCGAGAGCGTCGCGGTTCCGGACGACGCGTCCAACCAGGCCCGTGCACTCCTCGTGCTGCAGTCGGCGGGGCTCATCGAACTGAAGAGCGGCGGCACCACGTTCTCCGACCTCGCAGACGTCGACGAGGCGAAGTCCAAGGTCAAGGTCACCGCGCTCGAGGCCGCGCTCATCCCGCAGTCGCTGCCCGACGTGGCTGCTGCGATCATCAACAACGACTTCGTGGATCAGGCGGGGCTGAAGTTCTCCGATGCCATCGCGCAGGACGACCCCACCGACCCGAACGCACTGCCGTACGTCAACATCTTCGCGGCGCGCGCCGAGGACAAGGACAACGAGACCTACCTCAAGCTCGTGGACATCTTCCAGAACGACCCTGGCGTGCAGAAGGGCCTGCAGGAGGCTTCCGGCGACACCGCCGTGGCGCTGAAGACGCCCGCAGCCGAACTCGAGGACGCACTCGAGAAGGTCGAGAAGGACACGGAAGCCAACGGCTGACCGGCATCCGGTGAGAGAATCGGGCGGTGCCTCACGGGGCCCCGCCCGATTCCGCATGACAGGAAGAACCTCGCACATGCCCATCGTGACCCTGTCCGACGTCACGAAGACGTACCCGCCCGCCGACAAGAACTCCGCCGTCGTCACCGCAGTGGACGACGTGACGCTCGACATCGAGAAGGGCGACGTCTTCGGCATCATCGGCTACTCAGGCGCCGGAAAGTCGACGCTGGTGCGCCTGATCAACGCCCTCGAACCGGCTTCGTCCGGGTCGATAACCGTCGACGGCACCGACATCACCCGACTCTCCGAGCGAGACCTGCGCCGGGTACGCACCGGCATCGGCATGATCTTCCAGCAGTTCAATCTCTTCTCGTCGAAGAACGTGAAGACCAACATCGCCTATCCGCTGAAGCTGGCGGGCTGGAAGAAGCCCGACATCGACGCCCGTGTGGCCGAGCTGCTGGCGTTCGTCGGCCTCTCCGACAAGGCCAGGGCGTACCCTGAGCAGCTCTCCGGCGGTCAGAAGCAGCGTGTCGGCATCGCCCGCGCTCTCGCCACCGGGCCCGACATCCTGCTCGCCGACGAGGCGACCAGCGCACTCGACCCGCAGACCACACATGAGGTGCTCGAGCTGCTGAAGCGGGTGAACGAGGAGCAGGGCGTCACGATCGTCGTCATCACGCACGAGATGGACGTGATCCAGACGATCGCGACCAAGGTCGCCGTGATGGAGGGCGGGAAGGTCATCGAGCAGGGCGACGTGTTCGACGTGTTCTCGAACCCGCAGAACCCGGCATCCCAGCGCTTCGTCGGCACCGTCATCAAGGGCATCCCCTCGCCCGCCGAGGCGGCCTCGCTGCGTGAGCGACACCAGGGCCGCCTCGTGACGTTCTCGTTCCGCGACGGCGACTCGTCGCAAGCGCAGGTGTTCCTCGACCTCGCGAACGCCGGGCTCGGCTTCGAGCTGGTCTACGGCGGCATCAACGACATCCGCGGTCGCGCGTTCGGGCACCTCACGCTCGCGATCACAGGGGCGGATGCCGCGGTCGACGCCGCTCTGCGCACGATCGGTGCGCACGCGCAGGTCACCGAGCTCACGACGGGGGAGGTGCGCTGATGGACAGGCTCAATCAGTTGTGGCCGGAGTTCTGGCAGGCGGCGCTCGAGACGCTCTACATGGCGACGTTCGCGCTGATCATGGCGGGTGTGCTCGGCACGCTGATCGGCGTCGCCCTGTACATCACGCGTCGCGGCGGCCTGCTGCCGAACCGGGTGATCAACGGAATCCTCGAGCTGCTCGTGAACTTCTTCCGCCCCATCCCGTTCCTGATCTTCATCGCCGTCGCGCAGCCGCTCACCCGAGCGGTCATCGGCACCGGTATCGGCACCACGGCCGGGGCGTTCGCGATCGGCCTCGCCGCATCGTTCGCGATCGGCCGCATCGTCGAGCAGCATCTCGTCTCGGTGCCGCCCGGTGTCATCGAGGCGGCCCGTGCGATGGGCGCCGGCCCGTGGCGCATCCTGTTCACGGTGGTGATCCCGGAGTCGCTCGGCCCGCTGATCCTCGGCTACACGTTCGTGGTCGTCGCGCTGATCGACATGACGGCGATGGCCGGTGCGGTGGGCGGCGGCGGCCTCGGTGCCTTCGCCCTGACCTATGGATTCCGGCGTTTCGAACCGGTCGTGATGTGGGCGGCGATCATCCTCATCGTCGTGTTCGTGCATCTCGTGCAGACCCTCGGCACGCGTCTGGCGCGGAAGGTGATGCGTCGCTGACAGTGCTCGCTCGGGGTCCGCATAGGCTCCTCGCGTAGCGTCCTGTGGCATGACCGTGGTCGACGTGATCGTCGTCGTGCTGCTGATCGTCGCGCTCGTCAGCGGCATCCGCGCCGGCCTCTTCGCCGTGCTCGGCATGCTCTGCGGCCTCGTCGCCGGCGGCCTCGCCGCCCCCTGGGCGCTGCCGTGGGTCTCCGGGCTGACGGCGTCGAGCGACTGGCACGGTCTCTCGGTGGTCGGCAGCGCGATTCTGCTCCTCGGCATCGGAGCCGGAGTCGGCGCCGCGATCGGTGCCCTGATCCGGCACGGCGCCGACCGGCTGCGCCTGCGCGGCATCGAGCGGCTCCTCGGCGGCGTGCTCGCGGTCGTCTCGGCCGCGCTCGTGCTCACGCTCACCGGGGCGGGCATCGCCGCCGCGGGGATCCCCGTGGTCTCGGCATCCGTCGCATCATCCGTCGTGCTGCGCACGATCGAGCAGAGCACGCCGCCGCCGGTCGCCGAGGCGATGGCGCGGCTGCATTCCGCGGTGCTCGGCGACACCACGCTGCCCACGATCGACGGCCTGCTCGATGAGAGCGACCTGGCGATCGCCCCCGACCCCGGCGAGATCGACACCGACGACCCGGCACTCGCGGCCGCCGCGGAGTCGGTGGCCAGGGTCTCCGGCATCGCCGCAGCGTGCGGAATCACGTCGAGCGGTTCCGGCTTCGTCGTCGCCGACGACCTGATCGTCACCAACGCGCACGTCGTCGCGGGTGTCGACGCACCGATCGTCGAACTGCCGGGGGAGCCCGCACGGGACGGCCGGGTGGTGTACTTCGATCCCGTGGACGATCTCGCCGTGGTCGCAGCCGACGTCAATGCCGATCCGCTGCCGCTGGCGGACGCGCTCGGTGCCGGTGACGGCGGCGTCGTGCAGGGGTATCCGCACGGCGGTCCGTTCCGCACGGTCCCAGCCGGCGTCATCCGCGCCGGTTCCATGCTGGTCGACGACATCCACGGTGCGAACGCGGCAGAGCGCTCGGTCTACACGCTGCGGGCCGACGTGCAGCCCGGCAACTCCGGGGGACCGCTGCTCACCCAGGACGGCGCCGTCGCGGGCGTCGTGTTCGCGCGTGACGAGGTGCAGCCTCAGGTCGGCTACGCGATGACGAACGCCGAACTGCTTCCTGTTCTGGCTCAGCTCGACCGTGCGACGCGCCCGGTGTCCACCGGCGCGTGCCGCGCCTGAGGGCCTAGGGGCGCTCCTGCAGCGATCGGCGGGTGATGAACTCCAGCGGTTCGCCGCTCAGCGGGTCCGTGAACCGCAACTCGCGGGCGAGCAGCTGCAGAGGCTTCGAGAAGTCGTCCGGCGCCTCCGGCAGCAGCTCGGGGTAGAAGCCGTCGTTCAGGATGCCGGCGCCGAGCGCGGACAGGTGCACGCGCAGCTGGTGCATCTTGCCGCTGTGCGGCCGCAGCATCGTGTGCAGCACGCGGTCATCGTGGTCGATCAGTTCGATCAGCGTCTCGGAGTTCGGGTCGCGATCCGGATCCACGCGCACGCACACGTGCGCCCGCAGCTTCTCGATGTGGTTGCGGTACACGATCGGGAAGCGGATGCCGGCGAGCGCCGGCTCCGGCGGCATCCCAGTCCGCCGGCATCGCCGAGACCGCCTCGTAGACCTTCTCGACCTGACGCTTCTCGAACAGCAGCTGATAGGCGCCCCGCGTCTCGGGGCGGGTCGAGAACATCAGCAGCCCCGCGGTCGCACGGTCCAGACGGTGGATCGGCGTGAGATCGGGGTTGCCGAGCAGGTTGCGCAGCCGCACCAGAGCGGAGTTCTGCAGGTACTTCCCGCCCGGCGTCGTCGGCAGGAAGTGCGGCTTGTCGACGACGACGAGGTCGCGGTCGTGATGCAGGATCTCGATCTCGAACGGGATGTCGCGCTCCTCGGGAGGTTCCCGGTAGTACCAGACGAACTCCTCGGCGCCGAGGGGGTGTCCCTCGCCAGGGGCGACCCGTTCCTGGCGACGATCTCGCCGCGGTCGAAGCGCCGCAGCAGCCGCTCGGGCTCCAGGTGCGAGAACCGCTCGGCCATGTACTGCGAGACCGTGTCCCACGGCCCCTCCAGCGGCACATGCAGCCGCGTCGCCCCGACGCCGTCGCGCACCGGGAGCGGTGACGTCATCGCCATCAGGAATCGAAGCTCAGGCTCAGCTTGCGCAGCAGACCGGCCAGTCGTTCCCGGTCGGCGCGGGGGAGCGCCGCCAGCAGCGCGGCCTCCGCGTCGACGAGGCGGGTGATCGCGGCATCCACCCTGACCCTGCCGTCGTCGGTCAGCGTCACCAGCACGCTTCGGCCGTCGCCGGGATCTGCCTCGCGCCGCACCAGACGGCGGCCGACGAGCCGGTCGATCCGGTTGGTCATCGTGCCGCTGGACACCAGCGTCTGCAGCAGCAGCTGCTTCGGCGAGAGCTGGAACGGGGCGCCGGCGCGGCGCAGCGCCGAGAGCACGTCCCACTCCCACGACTCCAGATCGCTGCGGTGGAAGACGTCGCGCCGGGCTCGGTCCAGGTGCCGCGAGAGGCGGTCCACACGCGACAGCACCTCGAGCGGGGAGAAGTCGAGATCGGGGCGCTGCGTCGTCCACGCGCCGACGATCCGGTCGACCTCATCCGCTTCGCTCATCCGACCATTATCGCGCGCGCCGGGAACTCGGCTGCGAGGTGGCAGACTTGACGGGCGGCCTGCTCCGGTGGGGCGCGGTCCGCCGTGGTGTAATGGCAGCACGACAGCCTTTGGAGCTGTGAGGTTCAGGTTCGAGTCCTGGCGGCGGAGCATGACGCAGAACAATCTCGCCATCATCGTCCTGGCCGCAGGGCAGGGCACTCGCATGAAGTCACGCCGGCCCAAGGTGCTGCACGAGATCGGCGGTCGCCCGCTGGTCGGCCACGTGCTCACCCAGGCCGCTGCGCTGGACGCGTCGTACGTCGAGGTCGTCGTGCGGCACGAGCGCGACCAGGTCGTCTCGGTGCTCACCGCGCAGTATCCCGATGCCGTGATCGTCGACCAGGACGAGCTGCCCGGCACCGGTCGCGCCGTGCAGGTGGCCCTCGACGCGCTGCCGGCCGACTTCGACGGTGACGTGCTGGTGCTCTCCGGCGACGTGCCGCTGCTCGAGGCCGATACGCTGCGCGCGCTCATCGACGGGCACCGTGCCGCATCCGCCGCGGCCACCCTGCTGAGTGCGGTGCTGGATGACCCGACCGGTTACGGCCGCATCATCCGCGACGCAGCCGGCGGCGTGCAGCGCATCGTCGAGCAGAAGGACGCGGATGCCGCCGAGGCTGCCGTGCACGAGATCAACGCCGGCGTGTACGTGTTCCGCGCATCGCAGCTGCGCACGCATCTCGCCCGGATCACGCAGGACAACGCCCAGGGCGAGCTGTATCTCACCGACGTGATCGGGCTGCTGCGCGAGGCGTCACAGCCGGTCGCCGCCGAGATCGCCGCCGACGCGGCATCCACCTTCGGCATCAACGACCGCATCCAGCTCGCCGAGGCCGGCAGGGAGCTGCGCAAGCGCATCATCCGGCGCTGGCAGCGCGACGGCGTCACCGTCGTCGACCCCGAGACCACCTGGATCGACGACGACGTGGTGCTCGCCCCCGATGTGACGATCCTGCCGAACACCCAGATCCTGCGTGCCACGAAGATCGACACCGGCGCGATCATCGGCCCGGACACGACGCTGGTGGACTGCGAGGTCGGCGAGGACGCCGTGGTCAAGCGCACCGACGCGACGCTCGCGGTGATCGGCGCGCGCGCCACCGTCGGCCCGTTCTCGTTCCTGCGCGCCGGCACCGTGCTCGGCGAGGACGGCAAGATCGGCGCCTACGTCGAGACGAAGAACGCGCAGATCGGCGAGGGCAGCAAGCTGCCCCACCTGTCCTACGTGGGCGATGCCACTGTCGGCCGTGGCGTGAACCTCGGCGCCGGCACGATCACCGCCAACTACGACGATGTGAACAAGCACCGCACCGAGATCGGCGACGAGGTGCACACCGGCTCGCACACGGTGCTCGTCGCGCCCGTTAGGCTTGGTGCTGGAGCGAAGACCGGGGCCGGTGCCGTCGTCCGCAAGGACGTGCCGGCGGGTGCACTGGCCATGAGCGTCGCCCCTCAGCGCAACGTCGAGGGGTGGGTCGAGAAGAACAGGGCGGGCACGGCCGCGGCGGATGCAGCGGCACGGGCCGAATCGGCGGAATAGGCGGATCCCGATGGGGCGCAAGAAGAAGACGATCGAGCTGGACCGCGAGAACGGCGTCGCACCCGGTCTGATCGCCAAGACCAAGAAGCGACTCGTCGTCGCCGGCGGACGATCGGTTCCGGAGCTCACGCGTCAGGTCGCGGATGCCCTCGGCACCGAGATCGCGCCGGTCGAGCACCGCACCTTCGCCTCGGGTGAGATCTACGCGCGTTTCGAGGTCTCGATCCGCGGCTGCGACCTGTTCATCGTGCAGTCGTTCGGCGAGCCGGTGAACGAGTGGCTGATGGAGACGCTGATCATGCTCGACGCCGCCAAGCGCGCGTCGGCCAAGCGCATCACCGTCGTCGCCCCGTACTACCCGTACTCCCGCCAGGACAAGAAGGGCCGCGGCCGCGAGCCCATCAGCGCTCGCCTCGTGGCCGACCTGCTGAAGACCGCCGGCGCCGACCGCGTGATGAGCGTCGACCTGCACGCCGCGCAGATCCAGGGCTTCTTCGACGGCCCCGTCGACCACCTGTTCGCCAAGCCGGTGCTGCTGAAGCACTTCGAGGAGACGCTGACGAAGGAGGATCGCGAGACGCTCACGATCGTCTCGCCCGACATGGGCCGCGTGCGCGTGGCCGACACCTGGTCGGACAGCCTCGACGCACCGCTCGCGATCATCCACAAGCGCCGCGATCCGAAGGTCGCCAACCAGGTCTCGGTGCACGAGATCGTCGGTGCCGTCGACGGCCGCACCTGCCTGCTGGTCGACGACATGATCGACACCGGCGGCACGATCGTCAAGGCCGCGCAGGCGCTGAAGGCCAACGGCGCGCGCAAGGTGATCGTCGCCGCGACCCACGCGATCTTCAGCGACCCGGCATCCGATCGTCTGCAGGACTCCGCGATCGACGAGGTCGTGATCACCGACACCATCCCGCTGTCCGAGTCCCGCCGGTTCCCCGGTCTCACGATCCTGCCGATCGCGCCGCTGCTGGCGACCGCGATCCGCCAGGTCTTCGAGGACGGCTCCGTCACGAGCCTGTTCAACGGCGAGGCCTGAGAGTTATCGCAGGCACAGGATCCGTGTGGCGATCTCATAGGTCGGCATCGGATGCTGGATGCATGACCTCCCAGACGACCCGTACCGTGACGGCCCTCGCCGGGGCAGCCGGCGTGCTGCTGCTGGCCGGATGCTCCGGGGCGGCGGACGCCGAGGACGGCGCCACGTCCGGCGGTGCCGAGTACGCCGACGGGACGTACACCGCCGAGGGCTCGTATCAGACCCCCGAGACCGTCGAGACGATCTCGGTGACACTGACGCTGACCGGCGGCTCCGTCAGTGACGTCGAGGTGACCGGCGATCCGCAGGCGCGCGAGACCGAGCAGTATCAGGGGCAGTTCATCGCCGGCATCTCCGCGGAGGTCGACGGCAAGAAGATCGACGAGCTGCAGATCGATCGTGTCGCCGGCTCGTCGCTCACCAGCGGCGGCTTCAACCAGGCGCTCGAGAAGATCAAGCAGCAGGCGTCCGAGTAGCCGCTGGTCCCATGGACACCTGGCGGTTCGACGCGATCGGCACGGTCTGGGAGATCGAGACCTCCGCCCCGCTGGGAGAGCGCGAGCGGACCGCGGTCTCGGCGGTGATCGACGCGTTCGACGCCGAATGGTCCCGGTTCCGCGCGGGCTCGCTCGTGTCGCAGATCGCCGGTGGCGGAGAATGCCCGGCCCCGCCGGATGCCGTGGCGATGCTCGAGCTCTACCGGGAGGTGTCGGAGGCCACGGCGGGCGCGGTGAACCCTCTGGCCGGCGGGAGCCTCGTCGCTCTCGGCTACGACCCGGGGTACTCGCTGAGGGCCGGCGTCGCCCGCCAGGCACCGGAGGACTGGACCGCGACGCTGCGGTGGTCGGATGCCGCGCTGTCGCTCGATGCCCCGGCGGTGATCGATGTCGGCGCCATCGGGAAGGGGCGGCTCGTCGACCTCGTGCTCGCCGCGCTCTCGCACGTCGGCGGACGCATCGTCGTCGACGCCGGCGGCGACCTCGCGGTCCGCGGCGGCGGCATCCGGGTCGGCCTGGAGCATCCCTACGACACGTCCCGGGCGATCGGCGTCGTGGAGGTGCGCGACCGAGCGCTGTGCGCGTCAGCGACCACACGCCGTGCCTGGGGCGACGGGCTGCACCATGTGATCGACGCGCGCACGGGCCTGCCGGTGCGACGCTGGGCCGCGACGTGGGCGCTCGCGCCCGACGCGATGCTCGCCGACGCCACGACGACCGCCCTGTTCTTCGACGGCGGGCCGGCGTTCGCGGCCGCCCGGGGACTGGACTGGGTGCGGATGTCCACGGACGGACGCGTCGAGGCCTCGACCGGATTCCCCGGTGAGCTCTTCCTGCTCCCCGGCCGCCCCGGGGGTCGTTGAGCGAGCGAGGTACGAGCGAGACGAAACGCTTTCGGGCTCGCGCTCCCGGGTCGTTGAGCGAGCGAGGTACGAGCGAGACGAAACGCTTGCAGGCTCGCGCTCCCGGGTCGTTGAGCGAGCGAGGTACGAGCGAGACGAAACGCTTTCGGGCTCGCGCTCCCGGGTCGTTGAGCGAGCGAAGTACGAGCGAGACGAAACGCCTGCAGGCTCCGGGGTGTCCTGGTGCGTCCCGCCCCTGCGTCCCCTGCGTCTCGCTCCGCTCGCTCGACGACCGTCGCCCGCGGGCATCCGGTGGGGGAGACTTGATACCGTGATCGGCTCTCTCATCGCGTTCCGCCAGCGCGTGCTGGCCCTGCTCGCCACGATCTCGATGTATCGGTTCGTGCTGTTCGCGTTGATCGCGCTCGGGGCGATCGCCGTCGCTCTCGCCCTGTTCGGTCAGGTCGGCCCGTCGGCGGCCGAGATCCTCGCGACGTATGCGGTTCTCGCGGTCGTGATCTCAGGAGCGGATGCCGCGGCGCAGCGCATCCTGCGGCTTCCGTGGCGCATCGAGTCCTCATTGGTGACCGCGTTCATCCTGCTCTTCGTGCTGCAGCCTCAGCTGACCATGGTCGGGCTGGCAGGTGTGGCACTGGCCGGCGCGCTCGCGAGCCTGTCGAAGTACCTCATCGCCTGGCGCGGGCGTCACGTCCTCAACCCGGCTGCCTTCGGGGCCGCGGTGGTGTCGGTCTTCGGCCTCGGCACCACCGCGTCGTGGTGGGTGGGAACGCCGGCGATGGCGGTGCCGGTCGCGGTGCTCGGGCTGTTCGTCCTGTGGCGCACCGAGAAGGTGCGCATCGTGCTGCTGTTCGCGGTGGTCGCGGTGGGGGCCTCGGTGGTGCGGCAGGCGGTGCAGCTGTCGGCGGCCGGACTCGATTTCGCGCCGGGCGACGCGATCGCCCTGGCGCTGCTGCAGTCGCCGATCCTGTTCCTCGGCGCGTTCATGCTGTCCGAGCCGCTGACGCTGCCGCCGCGGCGCTGGCAGCAGTTCTGGGTGGCGGCGCTGGTCGGCGTGCTGGTGGGCTGGCCCATCCCCGTCGCCGGACTGTTCACCCTGGGGCAGGAGCGCGCCCTGCTGATCGGCAACCTGCTGGCCTTCGCGTTCGCGCTGCGCGGCTCGGTGCGCCTGGTGCTGGAGAAGAGGGCGTTCGTCACGCCGACCGTGCAGGAGCTCACGTTCCGCACGAAGAGCCGGCTGCGCTTCCTGGCGGGGCAGTACCTCGAGCTGGACGTGCCGCACCACCGGCCCGACGCCCGCGGCACGCGCCGCGAGTTCAGCATCCTGTCGGCGCCCGCCGATCTGCCGACGCTGCGCATCGCATACAAGAACGGCGATCAGAAGCATCCGTCCAGTTACAAGCGCGCGCTCGCCGACGCGCGGCCCGGCGCGGTGCTCGCCGTCACGGGCACGTGGGGCGACTTCGTGCTGCCGCGCGGCGAGGCACCGGTTCTGATGGTGGCCGCGGGCATCGGCGTCACCCCGTTCGTCTCGCAGCTGCGCGAACTGCACGGCACCGGCACGGAGCGCGACGTGGTGCTGATCTACGTCGCGTCGGATGCGTCGGAGCTGGCGTTCCGCGACGAGCTGGCCGCGACCGGAGTGCCGGTCGTCGTGTTCACCCGCGACGAGCCGAAGGACCTGCCCGCGCACTGGACCTGGGCGAGGGGCGTGCGTCTCGACGCGGACGGCCTGGAGCAGGTGGTGCCCGACCTGCCGTCGCGGCACGCGTACATCTCGGGCCCGCCGCGCCTCATTGCCGACCTCGCCCCCGCCCTGCAGAAGGCCCGCTCGCTCACGACCGACGCCTTCGCCGGCTACTGACCCTCTCGAGACTGCACGCCCGCGCCGAGACCGGGGTGCTACGCCCCCGTCTCGGCGCGGGCGTGCGGTTTCGCGGGGAGGCGCACGAGGAAGGTCGTGTCGCCGGGAGCGCTCTGCACCTCGATCGTGCCGCCGTGGCCCTCCACGATGGCCTTGGCGATCGCGAGGCCGAGGCCGGTCCCGCCGGTCTGGCGGGCACGGGAGACGTCGCCGCGGGCGAACCTGGCGAAGAGCTCGTCGCGCACCTCCGGGTCGATGCCGGGGCCGTCGTCGTGCACGCGCAGCTCGGCGCCGTCCGCCGTGGCCGTGAGACTCAGCGTGATCGTCGTCCCGGCCGGAGTGTGCGTGCGGGCGTTGGCCAGCAGGTTCGCGACCACCTGGTGCAGGCGGCCGGCGTCGCCGTCGACCATGATCGGCTCCTCGGGCACGTCCAGTCCCCAGATGTGGTCGGTCGCCGTGGGCCGGGCATCCGTCAGCTCTTCGACTGCGAGCATCGTGAGATCCACCGGGGCGTGGCTCAGCTCGCGTCCCTCGTCGAGACGGGCCAGCAGCAGCAGATCCTCGACCAGGCGCGTCATCCGCAGCGACTGCGCCTGGATGCGCTCGAGCGCGGTGTGCGCGTTCTCCGGAAGGCCCTTGTCGCGCAGCGACAGCTCGGAGTAGCCGCGGATCGAGGCCAGTGGCGTTCGGAGCTCATGGCTCGCGTCGGCGACGAACCGCCGCATCCGCTCCTCGTTGTGCTGGCGGGAGGCGAGGGATGTGTCGACGTGGTCCAGCAGGGTGTTCAGCGCGGCGCCGACGAGGCCGGTCTCCGTGCGGGGGTCGGCCTCGGCCTCGGGCACGCGCTCGGTGATCGAGACCTCGCCCCGGTCCAGCTGCTTGCTGGCGACCCGGGTCGCCGTCGCGACCACGGCGCGGAGCGGCCGCAGTCCGACGCTGATCGTCACGGCGGTCGTCAGGGCGAGCAGGATCAGCCCGCCCAGGGTGGCGAGGGCGATCACGGTGAACAGGCGCGTCATGGTGCTCTGGATCTCGTCGCGCGGGAGACCGGTGACGACGATCGCGTCGCCCGGGGTGTTCTGCGCGACCAGCCGATAGGAGCCGAGTCCTGACAGTGTGGCCGTGGCGGGCTGCGGCTCGCTCGTCGAGGCGAGGACGTCCTGGAACTGCTTGTCGGTGAGGGCGTGCACTGAGCAGTCGGTATCGATCACGGCACCGGAGGGCGTGTTCCCCGGAGCTGTCACGGCCACGAGCATCCCGTTGCACTGCACACGACGTCCGTCCAGCACGGTGCGCACGTCGACGTCAGCAGGATTCGTGCGCATCGCCTGCGTCGTCCAGCTCGCGGTGGTCGCGGCGACGGCACGGAGCTGTGCGTCCAGCTGATTCTGGAGTGTGATCCCCAGCGTGACGCTCGTGATGATCGCGACGATGGCGAGGATCAGCGATACGAAGCCGATCACGGCGGCCATCAGCCGCGCCTGCAGGGTCAGCGGGCGGCGCGACACGGGCGATGCCCCACTGCGCCGCGCATCACTGCGGCGCCTTGATCATGTAGCCGACACCGCGCACGGTGTGCAGCAGGGGAGTGCGGCCGGCGTCGATCTTCTTGCGCAGGTACGAGATGTACAGCTCGACCACCGACGACTTGCCGCCGAAGTCATAGCTCCACACCCGGTCGAGGATCTGCGCCTTCGACAGCACCCGGCGCTCGTTGCGCATCAGATACCGGAGCAGCTCGAACTCGGTGGCGGTCAGCTCGATCTCGTCGTCGCCACGGAACACCTCGTGGCTGTCCTCGTTGAGCGAGAGGTCGGCGACCCGCAGGATCGCCTGCTCGTCATCGGTGCGCACCTGACCGGCGCGACGGATGACGGCGCGCAGACGCGCGATCACCTCCTCCAGGCTGAACGGCTTGGTGACGTAGTCGTCGCCGCCGGCGGTGAGGCCCGAGATGCGGTCCTCCACGGCGTCCTTGGCGGTCAGGAACACCACGGGGACGAGGTTGCCCGATTCGCGCAGCCGGCGAAGCACGCCCATGCCGTCGAGGTCGGGCATCATCACGTCGAGCACGAGCGCATCCGGCTCGAAGTCGCGGGCCACCTGGAGCGCCTCCAGACCGCTGGCCGCGGTGCGCACCTCCCAGCCCTCCATCCGCAGGGCCATCGCGAGCAGGTCGGTCAGCATCGGCTCGTCATCGACGGCCAGGATGCGCAGCGGGGATCCGTCGGGGCGGCGCAGCTCGGGGTGTTCGTTCGACATGGTCCCATTGTCATGCCGCAGTCATCGAGAATCCATAGGTTCCGCTATGGGGCGGCTGTGAGCAGACCGATCGTCCGGATCATCCGACCGAGCGTCCGCGAGCGCGGTCGTCCTGTTCCGGATGTCGGAGGCGCCGCCTATCGTCGGAGAGATGACAGAACAGCTGATCATCAGAGCACGATCCGTCGACGACGTCGTCGAGGCGGTCGGCCGGGCTCGGAGGGAAGGACTGGGGATCACGGTCGTGGCAGGCGGGCACGGACCGTGGTCGCGCAACCCCGACGAGGGGATGCGCATCGAACTGTCGGCGATCGCCGGCATCGACATCGACGGCACGACCGTGCGCGTGGGCGGCGGCGCGACCTGGGGAGCGGTCGCCGCCCGTCTGGCCGACCACGGACTGGCGATCAGCTCCGGCGACACCGCATCCGTCGGGGTCGGCGGCCTCACACTGGGCGGCGGCATCGGATGGATGACGCGGCTCTGGGGGCTCGCCGTCGACCAGCTCGTCGGCGCGCAGGTGGTGACGGCGTCCGGCGAAGTGGTCGAGACCTCGGCGACGCGGCATTCGGGGCTGTTCTGGGGACTGCGCGGTGGTGGCGGCAACTTCGGCGTCGTCACGCGATTCGACTTCGCCGCGCATCCGCTGCCCGCGATCGTGCACGCCGAGTACTCCGGAGACACCGACGCCGCGGCGCTGCTCCGCGCGACGCGCGAGGCGCTGCGCGACGCGCCCCGCGAACTGACCGTGACCTACATGGACGTCCCGCCTATGGATCCGAGCGCACCGGCCGGTGCCCGGTTGATCGCGGTCTGGGCCGGAGCGGAGGAGGACGCGCTGCGTGAGGTGCTCGCACCCATCGGTGCCCTCGACGGCGTGGAGACGGCGATCACGACGCCGGCGTACCGCGACATCCTGATGGAGATGCCGCAGCCCGACGACCCCGATCAGCAGCCGCCCGGCTTCATCGGAGGGAACGGGCTGTTCGCCGAACTCGACGACGATCTGATTGCTCGCCTGATCGCGTTCCGCGCCGACCATCCGGCCTCCGTCGTGTTCCTGCGCTCGCTCGGAGGAGCCTTCGGCGAAGTGCCCCAGGAGAGCACGGCCTTCCCCGCGCGGGACGCGACGTGGTTCGTGATGGCCGGCGGATTCGACATCCCCGGCCTCGTCGACGACGGCGCGCGAGCGGCGATCGCCGCCGACTGGTCGCGCATCGAGGCCGGGCGTCTCGCGGAGTACGGGAACTTCGCCGACACCGAGCGCCCCGAGGCGGTGCCGGGAATGTTCACCGGCGCGGCTTACGAGCGGTTGCGTGCGGTGAAGGCGGAATGGGATCCGCAGAACGTGTTCCGGCGCAATCACAACATCGTCTGAGAAGCGGAACGGGGCCGGATGCCGGCGGCATCCGGCCCCGAACTCAGGGCGCGGGGATCAGTGCGTGTCCTCGGCCTCGATCTCGGTGCGGTCGCCCGACCACAGCGTGTGGAAGGTGCCCGGCTTGTCGATGCGCTTGTAGGTGTGTGCTCCGAAGAAGTCGCGCTGGCCCTGCACCAGCGCGGCGGGCAGCCGGTCGGCGCGGATGCCGTCGTAGTACGACAGCGACGACGAGAACGCCGGGGCCGGGATGCCGGCGGTGGCCGCGGCGATGACGACGCGGCGCCAGGCCGCCTGGCCGCGGGTCAGCGCCTCGGCGAAGTACGGTGCGGCCATCAGCACCGGCAGCTCCGGGTCCTGGGCGTAGGCGTCGGCGATGCGGTTCAGGAACTGGGCGCGGATGATGCATCCGCCGCGCCAGATCTTCGACACGGCGCCGAGGTCGATCTGCCAGTCGTACTCGGCGGCGCCGGCACGGATCTCGTCGAAGCCCTGCGAGTAGGCGACGATCTTCGACGCGTACAGTGCCAGCCGCACGTCCTCGATGAACGCGTCGACGTCCTCGCCCTGGTAGGTGGGTCCCTGTCGAACGGCGTCGGGACCGGGCAGAGCGGCAGCGACGGCACGCTGCTCGGGGTGGCTCGAGAGCGAGCGGGCGAACGTGGCCTCGGCGATGCCGGAGACCGGGGTGCCCAGAGCGAGGGCGGTCTGCACTGTCCAGGCGCCGGTGCCCTTGGCCCCTGCCTGATCGACGATGACATCGACGAGCGGCTGCCCGGTGGCGGCGTCGGTCTGGCGGAGCACCTCGGCGGTGATCTCGATCAGATACGACTCCAGCTCGCCGCCGTTCCACTCCGCGAAGATCTCGGCGATCTCGGCGGGGGACTTGCCCGTGCCGCGGCGGATCAGATCGTAGGCCTCGGCGATCAGCTGCATGTCGGCGTACTCGATGCCGTTGTGCACCATCTTCACGAAGTGACCGGCGCCGTCGTGGCCGATGTGGGTGACGCACGGCTCGCCCTCGGCGACCGCCGCGATGGAGCGCAGGATCGGTCCCAGCGTGACCCACGACTCGTCCGACCCGCCCGGCATGATGGACGGGCCGAGCAGCGCGCCCTCCTCGCCACCGGAGATCCCGGCGCCGACGTAGTTGATGCCCGTCTCATGGACCGCCTTCTCGCGACGGATCGTGTCGGGGAAGTACGCGTTGCCGCCGTCGACGATGATGTCGCCCGGCTCGAAGACCCGCACCAGCTCGTCGATGACGGCGTCGGTCGGACCGCCGGCCTTGACCATGATGATGGCCGTGCGCGGTGTCTGCAGGCTGGCGGCGAACTCCTCGTACGAGAACGCGGGGATGAACCCGGCCCCGGGGTGCGCGGCGACGAGCTCGTCCGTCTTCGTGCGGGAGCGGTTCAGCACCGCCACCGTGTTGCCCTCACGACTGGCGAGGTTGCGGGCCAGGTTCGAGCCCATCACGGCGAGTCCGACGACTCCGATGTTGGCTGCGGCTTCGGGCTCGGTTGCGGCATTAGACACTGTGTGCTCCTTGATCGGACAGACGGTTTCCAGAGTATCGCTGTCGCCCGCTCAGGCGGTTCGTGTGTCGCGTTCGGCGATGAAGCGCCGGGCGACGCTGATGTCGCGCTCGCCCCAACCCGATGCGACGAGTTCGTCGAACGCGGCGCGGAGGGCGGGAAGCAGCACGGCGGCGGTCCCCGTCGATTCCGCGATGTCGTGCGCGAACCCGAGGTCCTTCACCATGTACCGGGCGATGCCGCTGGGGGAGTCGTCACCGGTGACCAGCTTCTCCTTGCGGCTGCGCAGCAGATTCGAGCCCGCGTAGCCGCCGCCGAGCAGAGTCCACATCGCCTCCAGGTCGAGGCCCGAGCGGTCGGCGAGCACGGTCGCCTCCGAGAGCGCGAGGATCGTGGCGGAGACGACCAGCTGGTTGCAGGCCTTCGCGACCTCGCCGGCGCCGAGCGGCCCGAGGTGCACCGGAGTGCCGCACGGCGCGAGCAGCTCTGCGGCGCGCGCCGCGTCGTCGTCGGACCCGCCGAGCATGATCGACAGTGTGCCGGCGGTGGCGCCGTCGACCCCGCCGGAGACGGGGCAGTCCACGACGCGGACGCGACCGTCCGTACGGGTGTGCAGCCGGTCGGCGAGATCGCGCACGCCGGGGGCCGACGACGTGGAGCCGATCATGATCAGCAGGTCGCCTGCGCCGGCGAGCAGGCCGTCGGGTCCGTCGATCAGGGCCTCGAGTTCGGGCAGATCGGGCAGCATCGTGAGTACGGCGTCGACGCGCTCGGCGAGTTCGCGCGGGGTGCCGACGAGCTCGGCCCCTGCGGAGGTCAGCTCGGGCTGTTCCCGGCGCGAGGTGATGACGAGATGTCCGCGGTCGGCGAGGAGGCGCGCGGACATCGGGTGCCCCATCGCGCCGAGGCCGATCACGCCGAGCCGGTGTGTCGTGACTGTCATGCGCCTCAGCATATCGACAATTCAGCAGGTTGAACAGTATGCAACAGACTGAATCTATGGGAGAATGAGTGCCGAGCCGTGAGCGGCCTCGCCCGGGGCGGGCGGCCGCGGCGATCGACAGGAGGCGCGATGACGACCGAGCAACAGCACCAGGCGAACGCGGGATCGCTGCGGGTGGTGGCACCCGTTCCGCTGCGACCGGATCTCGCGGACCTGATCGAGAGGCTCGAGCCGAGGGTGCGCATGGTCCTGGCGACGGAGCTGGTCAGGCCGATGCGCGGTCCGGCCGACTGGTCGGGCGACCCCGCCTTCACCCGCTCCGCAGAGCAGCAGCGCGCGTTCGATGATCTCATCGACTCCGCCGACGCTCTCTTCGGCATCCCCGATGTGGATCCGGCGGCGCTCGCGCGCACGGTGCGCGCCAATCCGGGCCTGCGCTGGGTGATGACCACCGCCGCGGGTGGCGGGTCCCAGGTGAAGGCGGCCGGACTCGATCGCGAGGAGCTGGACCGCGTGGTGTTCAGCACCAGCGCCGGCGTGCACGGCGGGCCGCTCGCGGAGTTCGCGGTGCTCGGGGTGCTCGCCGGGGCGAAGGATCTGCCCCGGCTGCAGGAGGATCAGCGCGGCGATCGCTGGAGTCCGCGCTGGGAGATGCGTCAGCTCGATGAGATGACCGTGCTCGTGGTCGGTCTCGGCGGCATCGGCAGGGAGTGCGCCCGGCGCTTCCATGCGCTCGGCGCCACGGTGTGGGGCACCAGCAGATCGGGGGCGCCGGTGCCCGGCGTCGACCGGCTCGTGTCGCTGGACGATCTCGTCGTCGCGGCCGCCGAGGCGGATGCGATCGTCGTCACGCTGCCGGGCACGGATCAGACGCATCACCTGATCGGCGCGGAGGTGCTGGCCGCCGTGCGGCCCGGTACGATCCTCGCGAGCGTCGGGCGGGGCACCGTCATCGATGAGAGCGCCCTGCTGGAGGCGCTCGACGCCGGACGCATCGCCTTCGCCGCGATGGACGTCTTCGAGGTGGAACCGCTGCCCGCGGAGTCGCCGCTGTGGCAGCATCCGCGCGTGCTGGTGAGCCCGCACACCGCGGCCCTCAGCTCGAAGGAGGAGGAGCGCATCGCCCGGCGCTTCGCCGCCGAGGCGACGCGCCTTCTCGACGGCCGGCCGCTGCAGGCGGAAGTCGATACTGTCGAGTTCTACTGATCGGGTCCGGAGTCCGGCGGCGCCGAGCCGCGGCAGGGGAGGAACGCATGACCGACGAAGCCGAGACCCGCGACGGTCGTGATCCCGCACCGGCGGTGACGCGTGCCATCCGCCTGCTGGGTCTTCTCGCCGAGGCGGAGGACCCGCGCACGCTCACGGAGCTCGCCGCCGGACTCGGACTGGCGAAGTCGTCGACGACGAACCTGTGCCTCGCGCTCGAGGCGGGCGGGATGATCGACCGCACGCCGCTCGGCTATCGGCTGGGCAAGCGCACCGCCGAGCTGGGCGGTGCCTTCGCCGCCCAGTTCAACCAGGTGCGCGAGTTCTACGACGTCTGCGACTCGTCTCCGGTGCTGCGATCCGAGCTCGTGCAGGTCGCGATGCTGGACGGCACGGATGCTCTCTATCTGGCGCGTCACGAGGGCTCCAGGTCGCTGAGACTGGGCACTCCGCTCGGCTCGCGCCTTCCGGCCGCGCTGTCCGCCGCCGGTCGTGCGCTGCTGATGACCATGTCCGACGCGGAGGTCGAGCGGATGCTGGGCGATGCGCCCGGGTTCCCGGAGATCACCGAGCACAGCATCCGTTCGCTGCCGGAGCTGCTCGCGGTGCTGCAGACCGCTCGGGAGCGCGGTTGGGCGCTCGACGAGGAGGGGTCGTTCGGCGGCGTGGTCGGGGTCGCGGTGCCGCTGCCGGGCTGGGCGCCGTCGGATCCGCCGCTCGCCCTGGGCGCGGCGATCCCCGTCGCGGCGGCCGGGTTCGCCAGGATCGAGCGGGTCGGCGCGGCACTCATCGATGCCGCCGCGGCGCTGACGAACCCGTTCAGCGCCGCCACCCGCGGTGCCCGCGCCACCCGCGGCTGAGACTGCTGCACCAGCACTTCGAGGCGATCCGTCAGGCGACGGGTCGCCTCTTCTCGAGCGCGCCGCATTTGACACTGCCTGGCGTCAGCGTTCAAAGGGTTGAACTTGATTCAAAGGGTTGGTATGGTGTGCTGAATGCAGAGCCGATCGAAGGAGATGGCATGAACGCAAGCGGAGCCGATCAGGACGTCATCCGCGACGATCCCGAGTACGCGGCCAACCTGCGCCGCGCGACGCTCGCGTCGAGTATCGGCAGCGCCCTGGAGTACTTCGACTTCGCGCTGTACGGACTGTCCACCGCGCTGATCTTCAACGTGCTGTTCTTCCCGCAGGAGGACAAGGGCATGGCGACGGTGGCGGCGTTCGCGACCTTCGGCGTCGGGTTCCTGGCCCGCCCGCTCGGCGGACTGTTCTTCGGAATGCTCGGCGACAGGCTCGGCCGCAAGTGGGTGCTCGTGACCACGATCGTGCTGATGGGCGGCGCATCCACCGCGATCGGCCTGCTGCCGACCTACGCGGTCGTCGGCATCTGGGCACCGATCCTGCTGGTGATCATGCGCCTGCTGCAGGGCTTCGGGGCCGGTGCGGAGCAGGCGGGCGCCACGGTGCTGATGGCCGAGTACTCGCCGGTGCGCCGGCGCGGCTTCTTCTCCGCGCTGCCGTTCATCGGCATCCAGGCGGGCACCGCCCTCGCCGCGATCGTGTTCGCCGGCATCTCGCTGCTGCCGCAGGACCAGCTGCTCTCGTGGGGCTGGCGGGTGCCGTTCCTGGCGTCCTTCGTGCTGATCCTGCTGGCCCTGTTCATCCGGATGCGGCTGCGCGAGACGCCCACGTTCATCGAGCTGGAGAAGCACGATCAGATCGCCGACCGGCCGCTGCGTGAGATCTTCGGGCACGGTCTTCCCGGCGTGATCGTCGGCATCGGACTGCGGATGGCCGAGAACGGCGGCTCGTACATGTTCCAGACTCTGGGCCTGGCCTTCTTCGTCGCCGTGGTGGGCGACTCGGCCGACCGCAGCCTGCTCACCTGGGGCGTCACCGTCGGCTCGCTGATCGGCGTGTTCAGCGTGCCGTTCACCGGTCACCTCTCCGACCGGTTCGGCCGCCGCGCGGTGTACCGCTTCGGCGCCGTGTTCATGCTGCTCTACGCTTTCCCCGCCTGGTGGATGCTGTCGCTCGGCAATCACGTCCTCGCGATCGTCGTGATCGCGATCGGCATCGGCGTCGCGGTGAACTCCATGCTCGGCCCGCAGTGCGCGATGCTGCCGGAGCTGTTCGGCAACCGGCACCGCTACCTCGGTGTCGCCATGGCGCGCGAACTGTCCGCGGTGCTGGCCGGCGGCCTCGCCGGGGTGCTCGGCGCCTACCTGCTCGCGGTGAGCGGCAACAACTGGATCCTGCTGGCCACCTACATGACCGTGCTCGCACTGATCACGACGACGTCCACGTTCCTCGCCCCGGAGACGCTGCGCCGCGACCTGACCCGCATCGACGATGCCGTGAAGGTCTCGCGCAACGAGTCCGGCGAGGGCGTCGACGCGACCACCGTCGCGGTGACCTCGATCACGCGATGAGGGAGGAAGACATGAATCTGCCGTCCGGACTGCGCGCCTTCGACCTCACAGGTCGGCGCACCCTGGTCACCGGGTCCACACGCGGGATCGGGCGGGTCCTCGCCGAAGGGCTGGCCGATGCCGGCGCGACGGTCGTCGTGCACGGGCGGGATGCCGGCGCGGCCGTGGCGGTCGCCGACGAGATCGCTCGGACCACCGGAGGACAGACGCACTCGGCCGCGTTCGACATCACGGATCCCGCTGCGGTGGATGCGGGGATCGGTCGCATCGAGGATGCGATCGGCGGCCTGGACGTGCTGGTCAACAACGCCGGCATCCAGCGCCGCGCGCCGCTGCCGGAGTTCTCCGACGCCGACTGGGACGACCTGATCCGCACCAACCTCGGTGCCGTCTTCACCCTGTCCCGCCGTGTCTCGCGCGGCATGATCGAGCAGGGGTCGGGGAAGCTCATCCAGATCGGCTCGGTGCAGTCGCAGCTCGCCCGTCCGTCGATCGCGGCGTACTCCGCGACCAAGGGCGCCGTCGTGATGCTCACGAAGGGCCTGTGCGCCGATCTCGGTCCGCACGGCATCCAAGCGAACGTCGTCGCCCCGGGCTACTTCGCCACCGAGCTGACGAGCGCTCTCGTCGAGGACGAGCAGTTCTCAGCCTGGGTGCGCGGCCGCACGCCCGCAGGCCGCTGGGGCGACACGAAGGACCTCATCGGCGCGGCGGTCTTCCTGGCGAGTTCGGCGAGCGACTTCGTGAACGGCCAGACGCTGTACGTGGACGGCGGAATGACGGCGGTGGTCTGATGCTGATCGGACGAGTGCTCACCGCCGCCGGCGCGAGCTACGTGCGCGTGGACGGCGAACGGCTGGTCCCGGTCGATGATCCGTTCGCGGCGTTCGCCGACGGCCGGATGCCGGGGGACGCGGGCTTCCCGGTCACGGGTGAGATCCTCGCGCCGTGCGAGCCGCGGGTCGTGATCGGCATCGCGCAGAACGGTGTCGAGCATCCTGCGCCTGTGCAGGCCTGGCTGAAGAGCCCGCACACCGTCGTGCCGCACGGTGCCGCCGTGCGGCTGCGGCGGGATGCCGGCGAGACGGTGGCCGAAGGCGAGATCGCCGTGGTGATCGGACGGAGCACGGACGGGCTGACCGCGCAGAACGCGCATGAGTACGTGCTCGGAGCCACTGCGGTCAACGACCTGTCCAGCCCCGAGCGCACGGTGCTGGACCCGCGCAACTTCGAGTCCAAGTCCGGCGAGGGCTATACGCCGCTCGGGCCGTGGATCGACACGGAAGCCGATCTGGACGACATCGGCCTGGAGCTGACGGTCGGCGATGCGCAGACGATCGTCACTGCCGCGTCCGCGCTGCCGTCCTCCATCCGCGACTGCCTGGCGTACGTCGCCTCCTGGTCCGTTCTGCACCCCGGCGACGTCGTCATGACGGGTGCACCGTTCTCACAGGCGCCGGTGCGACCGGGGGAGACCATGACGGTACGCGTCGGACAGGCCGTTCTCGTCACGCCGACGACCTGAGCCGCAGGCGACAACGAAAGAGGTTCATCGTGGACAATCCGGCAGTCGTGGCGCACGCCGCCCAGGATCTGCGCGTCGAGGATCGAGGAACGCCGGCGCCGGCGCCCGACGAGGCGATCGTCGAGATCGCCTACGGGGGCATCTGCGGGTCGGACCTGCACTACTGGCAGCATGGGGCTGCCGGCGCATCTGTGCTTCGCGAGCCGATGATCCTGGGGCACGAGGCGTCCGGCACGGTCGTCGAGGCCGCCGCCGACGGCAGCGGGCCCGCCGTGGGAGCGCGGGTCGCGCCCCATCCGCTCACTCCGCGGGGAGATGGGGCGACCCCGTGGCCGAAGGACCGCCCGAATCTCGCGCCCGCGTCCACGTACCTCGGCTCCGCGATGCATCTGCCGCACACCCAGGGCGCGTTCGCGCGCCGCGTTGCACTGCCCACCCGGATGCTGCACACGCTGCCCCCGGGACTCGACCTGCGCACGGCGGCACTGGCCGAGCCGGCGGCCGTCGCCTGGCACGGGCTGCACCGCGCGGGTGACGTGCGTGGCAGGCATGTCGCCGTGATCGGCTCCGGTCCGATCGGGCTGCTGGTCGTGGCCGCGGCGCGGGCCGCCGGCGCCGCCCGGATCACCGCCACCGACCTTCATCGGCTGCCCCGTGAGATCGCGGCGGGGCACGGCGCCGAAGCGCTCGACGCCCGTGACGGCGACGCGATAGCAGCATTGCACGCCGACGTCGTGGTCGAGTCCAGCGGCACAGAGGCGGGGCTCGCCGCGGCGATCTCGGCGGCCGCCCGCGGCGGCACCGTCGTGCTGCTCGGACTGCAGCGATCCGGTGCGGTCGCGGCGCCCATGGCGACGGCGATCACCCGGGAACTCACCCTGCTGGGTTCGTTCCGTTTCGCCGACGAGTTCGACGACGTGATCGCCGCGCTGGCGGACGGGACGCTCGACGTGTCCGGAATCGTCACGCACGAGTTCGGCATCGCCGAGGCTCTCGAGGCGTTCGGGACGGCCAGCGGACGCGTCCCGCTCGAGCAAGGTGCTGCTCACCTTCGGCGCCGCAGTCTGATGCGGATCGTGGTGATGGGCCCGAGCGGCTCCGGGAAGTCCACGGTGGGCGCGCTTCTGGCGGAACGGCTCGGAACGCCGTTCATCGATGCGGACGACCTGCATCCGGCTCGCAACATCGCGAAGATGTCGCGGGGGATCCCCCTGGACGACGACGATCGGATGCCCTGGCTGCAGCGGGTCGGGCGCACGCTGCAGCAGCAGGCACCGCTGGTGCTGGCCTGCTCCGCCCTGACCCGTCGCTACCGCGACGTGATCCGTGCGGAGGCGCCGGACGCGCGGTTCGTCGAACTGGTGATCGACCGACGGACGCTCGTGGCGCGGATGCGAGCGCGTGCCGACCACTTCATGCCGGCGTCTCTGCTGGACTCGCAGCTGGGAACGCTGGAGTCCCTGGCAGCGGACGAGGCGGGCGTGCGGATCGACGGTGCACGCGCAGACGCGGGTGCGATCGCGGCGGCGATCGCGGAGACGCTGCCGGCGTCAGTCCTTGCGGTAGCCCGAGCGGCCCATCGAGAACAGGGCGCCGACGGTGAGCACAGCGCCGACGACGGCCATCAGGCCGAGGAACCAGGCGATGCCGTGGGAGATGAGGGCGGCGTCCATGCGCGTGGCTCCGTTCTGAGTGGATGATGAGACCGTGTCCCCAGCGTATCGGGTCTTCGGGTACCATGGAGATGTTCCTCGGCGAGGGATGTCCTGCGCGTGCGCGGCATCCGTTATCGACGTGGCGATGTGAGCCCGGTTCTTCGACCAGGTGGGTTTCGCTTTCCCGTGTCTGCGCCGTGAGATCGACCACCAGACCACCGCGCGGCATCCGCCTCGCGCTTTGAAGGAGAACCTCATGTCCGAAGACACCACGGTCCACGCCGAGCTCCGCTCGAGCTTCGGCAAGGGCTTCGCCCGCCGCCTCCGCGCCGCCGGCAAGATCCCCGCCGTCATCTACGGTCACGGCACCGAGCCGGTGCACGTCGCGCTGCCGGGCCACCAGGTCACCCTGATCGTCCGCCGCGCCAACGCGCTGCTCGACCTCGACATCGAGGGCAAGAGCCAGCTCGCCCTGGTCAAGGACGTGCAGAAGGACCCGGTGCACCAGATCATCGAGCACATCGACCTCCTGGTCGTCAAGAAGGGCGAGAAGGTCGTCGTCGAGGTTCCGATCGTCGTCACCGGCGAGTCGTTCTCGGGCACCATCGTGACCGTCGACGTCGCGACCCTGAAGCTCGAGGTCGAGGCCACCCACATCCCCCAGCACCTCGAGGTCAGCGTCGAGGGCCTGCAGGAGGGCGCGCACATCACCGCCGCCGACGTCACGCTGCCCAAGGGCGCGTCGCTGGTCGACGACCCCGAGCTGCTGCTCGTGGGCATCTCCGTTCCGGCAGCCGAGGTCGCCGAGGAGAACGAGGCGGAGGCTGCGGCCGAGGCCGAGGCAGCTCCGGCCGAGGAGGCCGCCGCGGAGTGATCCGCATCGAATTCGACGGAGGGGACGCGAGCACCGGTTTGCGTCCCCTCCGGCGTCTTCCCGACGAGGTCCGCTGAGAGGACGACATGACATCCACCTGGCTGGTGATCGGGCTCGGCAATCCCGGGCCCCGGTACGAGGCGACCCGGCACAATATCGGGCAGATGGTCGTCGATGAGCTCGCCGCCCGCCGCGATGAGCGGTTCCGCGAGCACAAGGCGGGTGCGCGGGTCGTCGAGACCTGGCTGCGCCCGGGCGGCGACAAGCTGGTGCTGGCCAAGCTCAACTCGTTCATGAACGTCTCCGGGGGACCGGCGGCGGGGCTGGCGAAGTTCTACTCGGTCGATCCCGAGCACGTGATCGTCGTGCACGACGAACTCGACATCCCGTTCGACACGCTCAAGCTCAAGACCGGCGGCGGGCACGGCGGGCACAACGGGGTCCGCGACATCGCCAAGGCACTGGGCACCCCGGACTTCCCGCGCGTGCGCGCCGGAATCGGCCGCCCGCCCGGTCGGCAGGACCCGGCGGACTGGGTGCTCGCTCCGTTCGGCGCCGCAGAGCGCAAGACGCTGCCGATCTTCCTCTCGGATGCCGCGGACGCTGTCGAGCTGCTCGTCTCGGAGGGCCTGGTCGCCGCCCAGCAGAAGCATCACGCCCCGCGCTGAGCGACTCCGGTCAGCCGCAGCAGGATCAGAGCGTCGTCGCGCCCACCGCACCCGACGCGGCCGCGATGCTGAAGACCAGGAGGAACACCACCGGTCCGAGCACGGCGAGGACGAGTCCGGTGATGCCCATGCCACGGCCGCGGCGCTTGGCCGCGGCGATGATGCCGGTGACGATCGCGGTGACGCCGACGGCGGTTCCGACCCAGAACGTGATCTCCGTCCACAGGATCTGCGTGCGCGCCGGTGACAGCTCGGACAGCTCGGTCGTGCCGCCGGACGGGTTCAGGAAGGCATCGGGAGCCAAGGCGCCGATCTGCGCACCGAACACGCCTCCGAGGATCGGGATCACGATCACGGCGATCAGGGCGAGCACGAGCGACACGACCCCGAGCGCGGAGGAGCCCTTGGCGACCTGCGGCGGCGGCGCGTAGCCGCCGATCGGAGCCTGATACCCGCCCACCGGCACGGCGTATGCGCCCGGCGGCGGCGTATAGCCGGCCTGAGCAGCATAGTCGGGTGGAGCGCCGTGCGGTCCGGGGTGGGCGGGCGGCTGCGGCGGGAAGGGATCGGTCACGGGATCATCCTGTCAGACCCGTCGGAGCAGTCCGACCTTGTCGTACACATCGCTGAGCGTGGCATCCGCCACCTCATCCGCACGCGCGGCGTTCGCCGCGAGGATGCGGTCGAGTTCCGGCGGGGTCGGAGAGGAGCTCGAGCACGCGCTCGCGCACCGGGCCGAACTCGTCCACCACGACCTCGGCGAGACCCTTCTTGAAGTCGCCGTAGCCACGACCGGCGTACTCGTCCTCGATGGACTCCATCTGGCGGCCGGTGAGGGCGGCGTAGATCGTGAGCAGATTCGAGACGCCGGGCTTGTTCTCACGGTCGTAGCGCACCGAGCCGTCCGCATCGGTGACGGCGCGCATGATCTTCTTCGCCGACTTCGACGGGTCGTCCAGCAGCCACAGCACACCGGTGTCGCTCTCGGCCGACTTCGACATCTTCGAGGTCGGGTTCTGCAGGTCGTAGATCCGCGCGGTGTCCTTCTGGATGACCGCCCGGGGGATCGTGAACGCCGTGCCGAAGCGCTTGTTGAACCGCTCCGCGAGGTCGCGGGTGAGCTCCACATGCTGCTTCTGGTCGTCGCCGACCGGCACCAGCTCGCTCTGGTAGAGCAGGATGTCGGCAGCCATCAGCACCGGGTAGGTGAACAGGCCGACCGAGGTGGAGTCGGCGCCGAAGCGGGCGGACTTGTCCTTGAACTGCGTCATCCTGCCGGCCTCGCCGAAACCCGTGATGGTGGAGAGGATCCAGGCGAGCTCGGCGTGCGCGCGCACGTGGGACTGCACGTACAGCGTGGACTTCGACGGCTCGATGCCGGCGGCGATGTACTGCGCCGCGGTGCGGCGGGTCTTCTCGCGCAGTTCGGCAGGGTCTTGCGGCACCGTGATCGCGTGCAGGTCGACGACCGAGAAGAACGCGTCGTACGAGCTCTGCATGTCGCGCCACTGCAGGAGCGCCCCGATGTAGTTGCCGGCCTGGAGGGAGTCGGCGGAGGGCTGCATTCCTGAGTAGAGGCGGGGTTTCGTCACGCTATCAATCCTATGGGGCTGTCCCGAGGGCGCTGAGCCGGTCGAAGCGTCAGTACGTGTAGTCGACGACGACGGGGGCGTGGTCGCTCCAGCGCTCGGCGTAGGTCACCGCGCGGGCGACGTGGTACCCGGTGGCGCGCTCGGCGAGCGCCGGCGTGGCCAGGTGGTAGTCGATGCGCCAGCCCGCGTTGTTGTCGAACGCCTGACCGCGCATGGTCCACCACGTGTACGGTCCGTCGACCTCGCCGTGCGTCGCACGGCCGACATCGACCCAGCCCAGCCCCGTGCCGCCACCCTCCGGCGCATACGGCCGTGTGTCGCTCAGCTGCCCGACCATGCCGCGGCCGATGCCCTCCTGGCCGACCACGGGTTCGCCGGCGACCCCGAGGAAGCGGTCGAAGTAGGCCCGCTCGCGTGCCAGGAATCCGGACTTCTTGACGTTGCCCCTCCAGTTCAGGATGTCGAGGGGGCGGTGTCCCACGTTCAGGTCGCCCGTGACCAGAGCGAGTGCGCCGTCGGCGCCCAGCTGCGACATCCGCTGCTCCATCGCATCGAGGAACTTCCACTTCTCGATCTGCTTGGGGGTGTCGGCCTCGCCGGAGTGCACATAGGCGCTCACGACCGTCAGCGGCACGCTTCCGAGCACGAAGTCGGCCTCGAGCCAGCGACCCGCGGAATCGAAGTCGTCGGCGCCGAGCGCGGTGCGCGAGGCGACAGCGGGCTCCCGGCTCACGACCGCGACGCCCGCACGTCCCTTCGCCGTGGCCACGTCGTGCAGGATCGACCAGCCGGGGAACGCGGCCTCGACATGCTCGTCCTGCGCGCGCACCTCCTGGACCGTCAGGATGTCGATGCCGGCTTCGTCCAGCCAGCGGTGCATCCCGTTGCGGACGGCGGCGCGGATGCCGTTGACGTTGACGGAGGCGATACGCAGGTGTGGCATCCGTCCAGCCTAGCGACGGGGACCGACATCCCCTCCGGCGGCGGCCTGGTCGCGCTTCGGTGCGGGGAGAGCAGTCCGCGCTTCGGCGCCGGCTTCGGCGGCGCGGCCGCCTCGACCTGCGTGAGCTCCTCCTGCGCGTCGCGCAGCGCACGGTCCGCCGCCCAACGCCGGAACCAGGGCGCGCTCGCGCGCTCGTCGACCGCTGTGCGCAGTCGCACCTGTGCGGCCAGCAGCAGCGCCTGGTGCTCCTTCGCGAGCCGCTCGGCCTCGGTCTGCGGGATCAGCGCGACGTGGTTGTCGCGCGCTCCCACCGCGATCCAGGAAGCGGCGACCAGCAGCACGATGCCGATCAGCCGGAACCAGAGCAGCAGCACGATGAAGAAGATGAATGTGACCAGCAGAGTGTTCGTCGGGGTGTACCCCAGGAACAGACCGAAACCGAGCTGCAGCACGGTCGTGGCCGCGGCGCCCAGGAACGCGCCGGGGAGGATACGTCGCCAGGTGAGCTTCGTCCCGGTCAGGAACCGGAACAGCCCCGCCATCAGCGCGGTGTTCACCGCGTACAGCACCGCGACGGTGAGAAGCCACACCGCCAGCTTGAAGAGCGACGACGAACTGCTCATGCCGATCAAGCCGAACAGGAAGTCCAGGGAGACCGTTCCGACGGTGCCCAGTGCGGTGCCGATCAGCAGACCAGCACCGAATGTGATCGCCGCAAGGAGATCGAGGGACTTGAGGAGGAAGTAGCTGCGTTTGTCCGGGGGATCCCGAACACGCCGCGGACGGCGCGGCGAGCGAAGGAGATCGCGCCGATCGCCGTCCAGATCAGGGTGCCGAGGGCGATCGCACCGGTGATGCTCAGCGTGCCGGTGGAGTTGTTCGCGATCTGGGTGACGTCATCGACCGTGGCGAGGCCGTTGTCGCTGATCAGGTTGGGGACGTAGTGGTTGATGACGGCGACGAGTTCCGCGACCGCATTCGAGCTGTTGCCCAGCCACAGGCCCGCCAGGGCGAAGACCACGTACACAGCCGCGAACGTCGCGAACAGCGTCTGGTAACTGATGCCCGCGGCGAGCAGGAAGCCCTCGTGCTGCAGGAAGTTGCGCCACACCCGGACGGGGAACCACGCCAGCGTGCGCTGCGTGATCTCCGTGGCGCGCGAGATCGGCTCGTCGAACCGCTCTCGCAGACTCTCCTGGGTGGACTCCCAGCGCGCGCGCAGATGCTGTTCCTCGCGGACCGCGCGCGCCGCAGCGCCGCGTTTCGCGCGGGCGCTCGGCGCGGGCGTGCTGTCGGCCTCCGAGTCGGTCACGATCTCAGAGTAGCGAGCGGATCAGCGTCCGCCGCGCAGCACCGCCTGCTTGACCTCGGCGATGGCCTTCGTGACCTCGATGCCGCGGGGGCACGCCTCGGTGCAGTTGAAGGTGGTGCGGCAGCGCCACACTCCCTCTTTGTCGTTGAGGATGTCGAGGCGCACGTCGGCGTTGTCGTCGCGCGAGTCGAAGATGAAGCGGTGCGCGTTCACGATCGCCGCCGGGCCGAAGTACTGTCCGTCGGTCCAGAACACCGGGCACGACGAGGTGCACGCCGCGCACAGGATGCACTTGGTGGTGTCGTCGAAGATCGCGCGGTCGGCGATGGACTGGATGCGCTCCTTGCCCTTCTCGGGCGTGGAGTTCGCGACCAGGAACGGCTGCACCTCGCGGTAGGAGGCGAAGAACGGCTCCATGTCGACGATGAGGTCCTTCTCGAGCGGCAGGCCCTTGATCGCCTCGACGTAGATCGGCTTCGAGATGTCGAGGTCCTTGATCAGCGTCTTGCAGGCCAGGCGGTTGCGTCCGTTGATGCGCATCGCGTCGGAGCCGCAGATGCCGTGCGCGCAGGAGCGGCGGAAGCTCAATGAGCCGTCCACCTCCCACTTGATCTTGTGCAGAGCGTCCAGCACGCGGTCGGTCGCGTACAGCTCGACGTCGTAGTCCACCCAGTGCGGCTCGGCATCGGTCTCGGGGTTGAAGCGACGGATGATGAAGGTGACGAGGAACGACTGCACGCCGCTGTCCGCGGCTGCGTCCACGGCCTCGGCCGCGGCGTCGAGCTCAGGTGCCACGAGAGCGTCGGACATCAGTACTTCCTCTCCATCGGCGGGTAGTTGAACTCGCCCTTGTCGTTCTTCGTGAAGACGACGGGCTTCCAGTCCAGCCTGATGTGGTCGGCAGGAGTCGACGAGTGCGGGTCGCCGGTCAGGTAGGCCATCGTGTGCTTCAGGTAGTTCTCGTCGTCGCGCTTCGGGAAGTCGTCGCGCATGTGACCGCCACGGCTCTCCTCGCGGTTCTGCGCCGCGTAGACGACCACCTCGGCGATGTCGAGCAGGAAGCCCAGCTCGACGGCCTCGAGCAGGTCGGTGTTGAACCGCCGGCCCTTGTCGTCGACGTGCACGTTCCGGTAGCGCTCGCGCAGCTCCTTGATGACGCCGAGCACGTGCTCCAGCGACTCGTGGGTGCGGAACACCTGTGCACCCTTGTCCATCTCGTCCTGCAGCTTCTTGCGCAGCACGGCGATCCGCTCGGTGCCGGCGTTGTTGCGCAGGCCCTCGATCATGTCGCGCACGCCGTCGACCGCGTCATCCGGCAGCGGGACGAACTCCGCGGTCTTGACGTACTCGACCGCGTTGCGGCCGGCGCGCTTGCCGAACACGTTGATGTCGAGCAGAGAGTTGGTGCCCAGACGGTTCGAACCGTGCACCGACACGCACGCGCACTCGCCGGCGGCGTACAGGCCGGGGACGGTCTCGGTGTTGCTCTGCAGCACCTCGGCGTCGTTGTTGGTCGGGATACCGCCCATGGCGTAGTGCGCGGTCGGCATGACGGGCACCGGTTCGACGACGGGGTCGACGCCCAGGTAGGTGCGCGCGAACTCGGTGATGTCGGGAAGCTTGGTCTCGAGCACCTCGGCGCCCAGGTGCGTGCAGTCCAGCAGCACGTAGTCCTTGTGCGGACCGGCGCCGCGGCCCTCCGCGACCTCCTGCACCATGCTGCGGGCGACGATGTCGCGCGGGGCGAGGTCCTTGATGGTGGGGGCGTAGCGCTCCATGAAGCGCTCGCCGGAGGCGTTGCGCAGGATCGCGCCCTCGCCGCGGGCGCCCTCGGTGAGGAGGATGCCGAGACCGGCGAGGCCGGTCGGGTGGAACTGGAAGAACTCGAGGTCCTCCAGCGGCAGGCCCTTGCGCCACACGATGCCGACGCCGTCACCGGTGAGGGTGTGCGCGTTCGACGTGGTCTTGAAGATCTTGCCGAATCCGCCGGTCGCGAAGATCACGGCCTTGGACTGGAAGACGTGCAGCTCGCCCGTGGCCAGGTCGTAGGCGACGACACCGGCGATCTGCGTGCTGCCGTCGGCATCCTTCACGGTGACGAGGTCGAGCACGTAGAACTCGTTGAAGAAGTTGATGCCGAGCTTGACGCAGTTCTGGAACAGCGTCTGCAGGATCATGTGACCCGTGCGGTCCGCGGCGTAGCAGGCGCGACGCACCGGCGACTTGCCGTGCTCGCGGGTGTGACCGCCGAACCGGCGCTGGTCGATCTTGCCCTCGGGGGTGCGGTTGAACGGCAGACCCATGTTCTCGAGGTCGATGACGGCGTCGATCGCCTCCTTGGCGAGGATCTCGGCCGCGTCCTGGTCGACCAGGTAGTCACCGCCCTTGACGGTGTCGTAGGTGTGCCACTCCCAGTTGTCGTCCTCGACGTTGGCGAGCGCGGCCGCCATGCCGCCCTGAGCCGCGCCGGTGTGCGAACGGGTCGGGTACAGCTTGGAGATGACGGCGGTCTTCGCGCCGGGGCCGGCCTCGATGGCCGCCCGCATCCCGGCGCCTCCGGCGCCCACGATGACGATGTCGAACTGGTGGTAGTGCACGCCGTCGCGGACGACGGAATCCTGGGTCTGCGCAGTCACTCGTATGCCTATCTCTTACGCTCTGATCAGTTGCCGACGGCCTGGCAGGTCTCCCACATGGCGCCGTCCTCGAGCACGCCGTTGCAGGGGTCGAAGGTGAACACCACGAGGGTGCCCAGCACGATCAGCAGGGCGGCGGCGAGGCCGATCGCCCAGACGAGCGCCTTGCGCGCACCCTCGTGCGTCACATAGTCGTTCACGATCGTGCGCATGCCGTTGCCACCGTGGATCAGGGCGAGCCAGAGCATCAGCACGTCCCACCACTGCCAGAACGGCGTGGCGTACTTGCCGGCGACGAACCCGAAGTCGACCGCGTGGATGCCGCCGTCGAGCATCAGGTTGACGAACAGGTGCCCGAAGATCAGCACGATCAGGATGACGCCGGAGAAGCGCATGAACAGCCATGCCCACTTCTCCACGTTGAGGCCGCGCCCGCGGCGGGCCGGAGCGGTTGCCGTGGCGGTCATCAGTTGCCCCCTCCGAACGCGAACATCAGATGCCGCGGGATGAACCCGGCCATCAGCACGACCCAGACGCCCAGGACGCACCAGAACATCTGGCGCTGGTAGCGGGCGCCCTTCGACCAGAAGTCGATCAGGATGATCCGCAGACCGTTCATGGCGTGGAACACGATGCCCGCCACGAGGACGACCTCGCCGACGGCCATGATCGGGTTCTTGTAGGTGCCGATCACCGCGTCGTAGGCCTCGGGCGAGACGCGGATCAGCGACGTGTCGAGCACGTGCACCAGGAGGAAGAAGAAGATGGCGACTCCGGTGATGCGGTGAAGCACCCAGGACCACATTCCTTCGCGTCCCCGGTAGAGGGTTCCGCGCGGGGTCTTGGATGTCGTCTCCGAAATCGACGGTGTCAAGCGAGTGCTTGCGGACACGGTCGTCCTCCCTGATCGATCCTGATCGATGTGACTCGGGCGCGCCACGGCGGGCACGCGTGATCGCCTCCATCCTATTCCTGTTCGTTCGCTGGGAGCGAGCAAGGCAGACCTAACTATCTTGATATCGAGATTTCTTCGTCCCGGTACCCTGAAGGGCATGAGAGAGCCCATCGAGGACTTCTACGCGGTGATCCCGGCCGGCGGCATCGGCAGCAGGCTGTGGCCGCTGTCGCGTGCGGACGCCCCGAAGTTCCTGCACGACCTGACCGGATCGGGCCACTCCCTGCTGCGCGACACCTGGGACCGGCTGGAGCCGCTCGCCGGCCCCGACCGGATCGCCGTGGTCACCGGCCGGGCGCACCGCGCGGCCGTCGAGGAGCAGCTGCCCGGCATCCCTGACGAGAACGTCTTCCTGGAGTCCGAGCCCCGCGAGTCGGCAGCGGCGATCGGCCTGGCGGCCGCCATCCTGCACCGGCGGGACCCGGACGTGATCATCGGATCGTTCAGCGCGGATCACGTGATCCGCGGATCGCGGGTGTTCGAGTTCGCCGTGCGGGATGCCGTCGAGGTGGCGCGCGAGGGCTACATCTGCACGATCGGCATCTCGCCGACCGAGCCCGCGGTGGGCTTCGGCTACATCAAGCGCGGCGCCGAGCTGGTCGTCGAGGGCGCTCGCGAGGCCGCGCTGGTGGCACGGTTCGTCGAGAAGCCCGATCTCGAGACAGCGAAGAGCTATCTCGCCGAGCGCACGTACCTGTGGAACGCGGGCATGTTCATCGCGAAGGCGAGTGTGCTGCTCGAGGAGCTCGCCCTGAACGAGCCCGAGCTGCACGACGGTCTGCGCGAACTCGCCGAGGCGTGGGACGACCGCGAGCGGCGCGGACCCGCAGTCGACCGCATCTGGCCGCGGCTGAAGAAGATCGCGATCGACTACGCCGTCGCGGAGCCCGCCGCCGACCGCGGACGCCTCGCGGTCGTGCCCGGTCATTTCGACTGGGACGACGTCGGGGACTTCGCCTCGCTCACGAAGCTCATCACGAACGGCCGCAAGAACGATCTCGCCGTGCTGGGGCCGAAGGCCCGCGTGCTCAGCGACGCGGCCAGCGGCATCCTGGTCAGCCAGACCTCGAGGGTGATCAGCCTCGTCGGCGTGCAGGACATCGTCGTCGTGGACACCCCGGACGCCCTGCTGGTCACGACCGTGGAGCACGCGCAGCGCGTGAAGGGCGTGGTGGAGTCGCTGAAGCTCACCGGCCGCGGTGACGTGCTGTAGTGGGCCGCGTCCAACGGATGCGGGCGCGCATCATCTCAGATTTGTAACCTTTCGCCACCCGATACCGGCGCGCCTCCGAAACAGTAGGTAACTTTGATCGATCCGCGATGGCCGCGGATCTTCCCGGGAGGCTCGAGTGACCATCTCCACCACCAAGAAGCTCATCGGCGCTACCCTCGCCGCGGGCGTCGTCTTCGCACTCGCCGGCTGCGGCCAGGCGCCGGAGGCATCCGACAGCGGCGACGCGTCGAAGCCGGTCGACAGCAACTTCAAGCCCTGCATCGTCTCCGATGACGGCGGCTGGAACGACCGCTCGTTCAACCAGTCCGCCAAGGAGGGCCTGGACAAGGCCACCAAGGAGCTCGGTGTCAAGTCCGTCGAGCTGCAGTCCGACTCGGCCGACCAGTACGGTCCGAACCTCGAGCAGCTCGTCAGCCAGGGCTGCACCTTCATCGTCACCGTCGGCTTCAACCTCTCGGCGGACACGATCAAGTCCGCCACGGCGAACCCCGACATCAACTACGCGATCATCGACGACAGCGCCGACGCCGACGGCGACGGCAAGCCGGACTCCGACAACATCAAGCCCCTGCTGTTCGACACGGTGCAGGCCGCGTACCTGGGCGGCTATGCCGCGGCATCCTGGTCGCACGAGGCCGGGGTCGACAAGGTCGGCACCTTCGGCGGCCTGCAGATCCCGCCGGTGACGATCTTCATGGACGGCTTCGTCCAGGGCGTCGCGAAGTTCAACGAGGACAAGGGCGCCGACGTGAAGTCGGTGGGCTGGAACGTCGACACCCAGAAGGGCTCGATGACCGGCGGCTTCGCGGCCAACGACACCGCCAAGCAGACCGCCCAGTCGATCCTCGATCAGGGCGTCGACGTGCTGCTGCCGGTCGGCGGCCCGATCTACCAGTCGGCCGCTGCGGCGATCAACGCGCAGAACAAGGGCACGGTCATGATGGGCGTCGACTCCGACCTGGCCGTCTCCGACACGTCCGTCGCCGACATCACCCTGGTCTCGATCCAGAAGAAGATCAACGAGGCGGTGTACTCGGCGGTCATGGAGGCCTCCAAGGACAAGTTCGACACCACGCCGTACATCGGCACGCTGGAGAACGGCGGCGTCGGCCTGTCGAGCTTCCACGACTTCGAGTCGAAGCTGCCGGCCGGCCTGGCCGACGAGCTGAAGGCGCTCCAGGACAAGATCGTCTCGGGCGACATCAAGGTCACCTCGGTCTCTTCGCCGAAGGCCTGACAACCGGCATGATGCGGTCGGACGGGAGAACCGTCCGGCCGCATCTGTCGTGCCACGCAAGTCCTGGGTAGGGTGCACATATGAAGCTCGAGCTCCGCGGAATCACGAAGCGATTCGGCAGTCTCGTCGCCAACGACCACATCGATCTGGTGGTCCAGCCGGGGGAGATCCATGCGCTCCTCGGCGAGAACGGCGCGGGCAAGTCCACGTTGATGAACGTCCTGTACGGCCTGTATCAGCCGGATGAAGGGGAGATCCTCCTCGACGACGTCGTCCAGCACTTCGCCGGTCCCGGCGACGCGATGGCGGCGGGCATCGGCATGGTGCATCAGCACTTCATGCTGATCCCCGTGTTCACGGTCGCCGAGAACGTCATGCTCGGTCACGAGCTGACCAAGCGCGCCGGAAAGGTCGACACCGGCGTGCTGAACATCGCTGACGCCCGGCAGCACGTCCGCGACGTCGCGGCGCGCTTCGGCTTCGACATCGATCCGGATGCCGTCGTCGAGGACCTTCCGGTCGGCGTGCAGCAGCGCGTCGAGATCATCAAGGCGCTCGCCAGGGACGCGAAGGTGCTCGTGTTCGACGAGCCCACCGCCGTGCTGACGCCGCAGGAGACCGATGAGCTGATGGGCATCATGCGTCAGCTGCGCGACGAGGGCGCTGCGATCGTGTTCATCACCCACAAGCTGCGCGAGGTCCGCGAGGTCGCGGACCGCATCACGATCGTTCGCCTCGGGAAGATCGTCGGCGATGCTTCGCCGACGGCGTCGAACACCGAACTCGCCTCGATGATGGTGGGACGTGCCGTCGAGCTGACGGTGCAGAAGGACCCGCCGCAGGTGCGCGAGGGTGCCGGTCTGCAGGTGCGCGATCTCGCAGTCGCGCTGCCCACCGGTCAGCTCGTCGTCGACAACGTCAGCTTCGACGTGCGACCGGGAGAGGTGCTCGCGATCGCGGGCGTGCAGGGCAACGGGCAGACCGAGCTGGTCGAGGCGCTCGTCGGGATGCAGACCAAGGGCGTCACCGGCTCAGCCACTCTGAACGGCACGGAGATGCTCGGGCGCTCCGTGCGCGGCGTGCTCGACCAGGGTGTCGGCTTCGTCCCCGAGGATCGCTCGGTGGACGGTCTCGTCGGCACATTCAGCGTCGCGGAGAACCTGATGCTCGATCGCTCCTCGGCGCCGGAGTTCGTCACGGCGGGAACGATCAGTCGCTCCCGACTGGACACGTTCGCGCGGGATCGGATCAAGGAGTACGACATCCGCACTCAGGGGCCGCAGGCTCCGGCCGGCGCCCTGTCCGGCGGCAACCAGCAGAAGGTGGTCATCGCGCGCGAGCTCAGCCGCGACCTGACCCTGCTGATCGCCTCCCAGCCCACCCGCGGTGTCGACGTCGGCTCGATCGAGTTCATCCACAAGCGGATCATCGAGACCCGCGACTCCGGCGTTCCGGTGGTCGTCGTCTCCACCGAACTCGACGAGGTCGCCGCACTCGCCGACAAGATCGCGGTGATGTACCGCGGTCACATCATGGACATCGTTCCGGCGTCGACCCCGCGCGACGTTCTCGGACTCCTGATGGCCGGAGAGAAGGACGCAGCAGCATGAGCGACGAGTACCCCCGCCGGTCGGAAGGCATCCCGTCCGGCCCCAACGCCGCCTCTGAGGCCGTCGCCGCGAACAAGAACGTCACCGGCGGCGTCGCCGACGCGTCCGTGGCGCAGATGGCGCAGCCCGGTCCGGGCGAGCGCCCGCAGCCGCCGGAGTCGCGCTCCGCCGTCTTCATGCGCGAGCTGCTCCGCGGCAGCGTCGTCACGACGATCCTCGCGATCGTCGCGGCGTTCATCATCGGCGGCGTTCTGATCGCGGTCACCGATCCCGCCGTGCAGCAGGCGGCCGGCTACTTCTTCTCCCGCCCGGGCGACACCTTCGTCGCGATCTGGCAGGCCGTCGCAGGCGGGTACAGCGCGCTGTTCCAGGGCTCGATCGTCAACTTCCAGGCGACCAGCTTCGTCGGGTTCATCCGGCCGCTGACGAACACGGCGATGTTCGCCGCACCCCTGATCATGGCCGGCCTCGGCGTCGGCCTCGCCTTCCGTGTCGGTCTGTTCAACATCGGCGGCCAGGGACAGATCCTCATCGCGGGCCTGTTCGTCGGCTTCCTGTCGTACCAGATGCCTTTCGACATGCCGATGTGGCTGCACATCCCGTATTCGATCATCGTGGGCATGCTCGGCGGGGCGATCTGGGCGGGCATCGCGGGTCTGCTGAAGGCGCGCACCGGTGCGCACGAGGTGATCCTCACGATCATGCTCAACTGGATCGCGCTGTACCTCGTGGGCTATCTGGTGCGCACACCGGGCCTGCAGAAGCCCGGATCGAACCAGTCGCAGTCCGTGCCGACGCCCGAGTCGGCGCAGTTCCCGCCGCTGTTCGGCCCGCAGTTCCCCGGGCTGACCGTGGGCTTCCTGCTCGCGATCGTGCTCGCGATCGCGGTCTGGTGGCTGATGGACCGCTCCGGTCTCGGATTCCGGATGCGGGCCGTCGGTGAGAACCCGTACGCCGCGCGCGCCGCGGGCATCAGCGTCGAGCGGATGTACGTCTACGCGATGGTCTTCGCCGGAGCGCTCGCCGGAGCCGCCGGTGTGAACCAGCTCAGCACGTCCACGGTCGGCGGCTTCAACAACGGCTTCGACGCGGGCATCGGCTTCGACGCGATCACCGTCGCGCTGCTGGGCCGCAGCCGCGCCGGCGGAGTGTTCGCCGCCGGGCTCCTGTTCGGTGCGCTCAAGGCCGGATCGTTCGCGATGGCCGGTCAGGGCATCCCGAAGGAGATCGTGGTCGTCGTGCAGTCGATCATCGTGCTGTTCATCGCGGCGCCCCCGTTGGTGCGCACGATCTTCTTCCTGCCCAAGAGCGAGGCCGAGCGCGCCGCGAAGGCGAAGGCGAAGGCCGAGAAGAAGGCCGCCCGCGCGGCCGCGAAGGAGGTGGCGGCATGACCGCGATCGCCGAGGCACCGGTGGCCACCCGTTCCGTACTGCCACCCATCGCCAAGAAGCTGCCGATCACGCTGAGCATCGCCACCGTGCTGCTCGGAGCGCTCTTCCTGCTCGTCCCTCGGCACGGCACCGCGGTGTTCCGGCTGGACAACGGCACCACCGCGCTGAAGATCCCGGACTGGAGCGTCTCGGCCGATGTGGTGATCGTGGTCGTGTCGATCATCCTCGTGCTGCTGACCGCGTGGTCCTGGTTCGCCGCCCTGCGCCGCATCAATGCCGGCAGGTGGGTTGCGATCGTGTTCGCGGTGCTCGCCGTGTTCGCCTTCGTCACCTGGGCCGCGGCCGATGCGAACGGCCAGGTGCCGGTCGTCAACATGCTCTACGGCTCGATCTCGCTGGCGGTGCCGCTGGCGTTCGGTGCGCTCGGCGGTGTGATCGGCGAGCGCGCGGGTGTCGTCAACGTCGCGATCGAGGGCCAGCTGCTCCTGGGTGCGTTCCTCGGCGCCGTGTTCGGCACACTTGCGCACAACCCGTTCTTCGGCCTGCTCGGCTCGATGATCGGCGGAATGCTCGTGGCCTTCGTGCTCGCGGCGTTCGCCATCAAGTACCTGGTCGAGCAGGTCATCGTCGGCGTCGTGCTGAACGTGCTGGTGGCCGGCCTGACCGCGTTCCTGTTCACGATCCTGCTGGTGCCGAACTCCGACACGCTCAACAACACCCCGCAGTTCACACGGATCAAGATCCCGCTGATCAGCGAGATCCCTGTGCTCGGACCGGTGCTGTTCAACCAGAACCTGATCGTCTACCTGCTCTACGTCACCGTGCCGGTCGTGGCCTTCGGCCTGTATCGCACCCGCTGGGGTCTGCGGGTGCGTGCCGTCGGCGAGTACCCCCGCGCTGCGGACACCGTCGGCATCAAGGTCAACCCGACCCGGTTCTGGAACGTCATGCTGGCAGGCGCGCTGGCGGGAGTCGGCGGCGCGTACTACACACTCGTCTCGGTGCCGCACTTCAACCGCGACATGACCAACGGTGCGGGCTTCATCGCTCTGGCCGCGGTGATCTTCGGCCGCTGGGATCCGGTGCGCGCGACGCTGGCCGCACTGCTGTTCGGCTTCGCGACCAACCTGCAGAACACCTTCAGCGCGATCGGCACGCCTGTGCCCGGCGAGTTCCTGCTCATGCTGCCCTACGTGGTCACGCTGATCGCCGTGGTCGGCTTCGTCGGGCAGATCAAGGCGCCTGCCGCTGACGGCAAGCCGTACATCAAGTCGTAGGAGGACGGAACGAGATGACCGACATCGACTGGGACGAGCTCCGCCAGGTCGCCACCGAGGCGACGGCGCACGCGTATGTGCCGTACTCCCGATACCGGGTGGGGGCGGCGGCGCTCGTCGACGACGGCCGGATCGTCGCCGGCTGCAACGTCGAGAACGCCTCGTACGGGGTGACGCTGTGCGCGGAGTGCGCGATGGTGGGTGATCTGCACATGTCCGGCGGCGGCAAGCTCGTCGCGTTCGTCTGCGTGAACGGCGAGGGCAAGACGATCATGCCGTGCGGCCGGTGCCGTCAGCTGCTGTTCGAGCACGCCACCCCCGGAATGCTGCTCGAGACGGTCTCGGGCATCCGAACGATCGACGAGGTGCTGCCGGACGCGTTCGGTCCGAGAGACCTGGAGGACGCCCGATGAGCGCTGTGGAGCCGTTCGACGCCGTCGACGTCATCCGCGCGAAGCGCGACGGCGGCGCGGTCCCCGAGGACGCACTGCGCTGGATGGTGGACGCCTACACCCGCGGCTACGTCTCCGATGCGCAGATGGCCTCGTTCGCGATGGCCGTGTTCCAGCGCGGCATGGAGCGTGACGAGATCCGGGTGCTCACCGACGCGATGATCGCGACGGGGGAGCGGATGAGCTTCGCCTCGCTCGGCAAGCGCACTGTCGACAAGCACTCCACCGGCGGTGTGGGCGACAAGATCACGCTGCCGCTCGCCCCGCTGGTCGCGGTGTTCGGCGTGGCGGTGCCTCAGCTCTCGGGTCGCGGCCTCGGCCACACCGGCGGCACGCTGGACAAGCTCGAGTCGATCCCCGGGTGGCGCGCGGCGCTCTCTAACGAGGAGATGTTCGCGCAGATGAAGTCCGACGTCGGCGCGGTGATCTGTGCCGCGGGCTCGGGGCTGGCTCCCGCGGACAAGAAGCTGTACGCGCTGCGCGACGTCACCGGCACGGTGGAGGCGATCCCGCTGATCGCGTCCAGCATCATGTCGAAGAAGATCGCGGAGGGCACCGACGCACTCGTGCTGGACGTGAAGTTCGGCTCCGGCGCGTTCATGCAGGACATCGACCGTGCCCGCGAACTGGCGCGCACGATGGTCGCGCTCGGCACCGACTCCGGTGTCGCCACGACCGCGCTGCTCACCGACATGAACGTGCCCCTCGGCCGCGCCATCGGCAACGCCAACGAGGTGCGCGAATCGGTCGAGGTGCTCGCCGGAGCCGGCCCGGCCGACATCCGCGAGCTCACCGTCGCGCTGGCGCGCGAGATGCTCGCACTGGCCGGACAGCCGGACGCCGACGTCGAGGCGGCCCTGGACGACGGCCGTGCGATGGATCAGTGGAACGCCATGATCCGCGCGCAGGACGGCGACCCGGATGCTGCGCTGCCGACCGCCCGCGAGACGCATGTCGTCACGGCGTCCCAGTCCGGCGTCGTGACGCGCATGGAGGCGCTGCCCTTCGGCATCGCCGCCTGGCGCCTCGGTGCGGGGAGGGCCCGTGCTGAGGACCCGGTCATCCACGCGGCCGGCATCGATCTGCACGTCAAGCCCGGCGAGGCTGTGGCCGCCGGACAGCCGGTGTTCACGCTCTCGGCGGAGGATCCGGCGCGGTTCGCCCGTGCCCTGGAGGCGCTGGAGGGTGCCTGGGAGGTCGGCGCCGAGGCCCCGGCGTCCGGCCCGCTGGTGCGCGAGCGCATCACCGCCTGAACCCACGTCTCTCTGAACTGAACGCACACCTGGAGGACCGATGACCATCGACCAGAACGGCGACGTCCGCGTGCAGGGCGCCTCGCTGCGCGGCCTGCCCAAGGTTTCGCTGCACGACCACCTCGACGGCGGTGTGCGTCCGGAGACGATCCTCGAGCTGGCGGATGCGCACGGCGTGAACACTCCCGCATCGGATCCCGCCGCTCTGCGTCGCTGGATCGCCAAGCAGAGTGACTCCGGCTCGCTGCCGAAGTACCTCGAGACGTTCTCGCTGACCACCGCGGTGATGCAGAGCGCCGATGCGCTGGCGCGCGTGGCGCGCGAGTTCGTCGCCGACCTGGCGGCCGACGGCGTGATCTACGGGGAGGTGCGCTGGGCGCCGGAGCAGCATCTGGCCGGCGGCCTGTCCCTGAGCGACGCGGTCGACGCCGTGCAGCGCGGCATTGAGGAGGGCGAGGACGAGGCGGATGCCGCAGGCCGCAGCATCCGCGTCAGCCAGATCCTGTCTGCGATGCGCCACGATGACCGCACTCGCGAGATCGCCGAGCTCGCGGTGTCGTACCGGGGTCGCGGCGTGGTCGGGTTCGACATCGCCGGCCCGGAGGACGGCTTCCTGCCGGCCGCGCACCGTGAGGCCTTCGACTACCTGGCCGGGGAGTTCTTCCCGGTGACCGTGCACGCCGGCGAAGCGGCAGGTCCGGCATCCATCCGGTCCGCGCTGCTGGATGGGCGCGCACTGCGTCTCGGGCACGGCGTTCGGATCGCCGAGGACCTGCAGATCATCGACCACGAGGGCGACGAGGTGCAGGTGCAGTTCGGCGACCTCGCGCGCTGGGTGCGCGATCGGGAGATCCCGCTCGAGCTGTCGCCGTCGTCGAACCTGCAGACCGGTGCCTCCGCGCTGTGGGGCGACGACCTCACCGATCACCCATTCGACCTGCTCTACCAGCTGGGCTTCGCGGTGACGGTGAACACCGACAACCGCACCATGAGCGGCACCTCGCTGACCCGGGAACTGGCTCTCCTGGTGGACGCGTTCGGGTACGACCTGGAGGACCTGGAGACGTTCCAGTTCAACGCCGCCTCGGCCGCGTTCCTCCCTGTCGAGGAGCGCGAGGAGCTCGTTGAGATCATCGCGGAGGGCTTCGAGCGGTAGGGGCGAACACCACCTCCGCCCGGTCGCGCACGGCCCCGGTGACGCTTCGGTCACAGGGGCCGGGCGCTGTGGATGCGCTCAGTCGTCCTGACCGGCGACGAACCTGACCGTCTTCGTCTCCGAGCGGTTGCCGTACATGTCGACAGCTGTCACGTCGGCGATGTACTCGGCGCCCTTCGTGAGCGTCAGCAGCGGGGCATCCGCCTGCCGCCCGTTGCGGATCGCGAGGGGGATGTCGAGGATGCTCGGCCGAGGGGCCATCTGGAAGTCGGCGAGCACCTTGGCGCCGGCGCGGATCGGCAGGGCCGCTGCACCGGTGGCGGCGTCGCGCACGCGCACGTCGTAGCCGTAGACCGACTCGTCGTCGGTCGCGGCGGTGACGCGCAGCACATCGCGGCCGCCCGCGTTCACCACGTGCTTCGGCTTCCGCGTGAGCACGGGCGCCACGGTGTCGCGGGCGGCGGCGGTGTAGGCGAAGTTCGCACGCACCTCGTCGGCGGTGTCGCCCTCGAGGCGCACCGTCCAAGTGGGGCCGGCGAGCGTGCCGGCGCTGATGAACGGGAAGGCGGACTGGTACGTGCCCCATTTCCCGTTCGTGTACGTGCGCTCGTTCTCGGCGGCGAAGTCGATGCGCTCGATCTCGGTGCGGTCGCCGTAGACCTCGACGTGCAGTGCCTGCGCTGTGGGGATGGTGTACTCGTCCCACAGCGCGTCGCCGTAGATCTGATAGGCGTCGTGCGGGGTCTCGGTGTACGACATCGAGCCGTCGTTGACCGCGGTGAACGTGCCCTGCCAGACCGAGCGCTCGTCGTTCAGGTTCAGGTGCGAGTGACCCGAGAAGTACACGACCTGCGGGTGCCCTGCGAGGTCGGCGGTGAGCGCGGAGTTCGACGACTGGGCGCCGTCGTGCACGGTGCCCGCGGTGGGGCGGTGCCCGATGACGAAGACCGGCTTGCGGAGCGCGTCCGGGCGCGCCGACAACTCGGTGAGGCGAGTCCGCAGCCACTCACGCTGTGCGCCCGAGTACCGCTCGGTGTCGATCACGAGGAAGGTGTGGTCGCCGATGGTGCGCTCGTAATACCCGCCGGTGGAATTGGGGAACCACTCGCCGTAGTACTGCGCCATGTCGGCGTTGCCCACATCGTGGTTGCCGTGCGACATGAGCACCGGGGTGTCCTCGATGCCGAGACGGGTCATGTTCTCGTCGAAGATCGTCTTCACGACCCGGTGGTCGGGTGCCGTGTTGCCGTAGTTGTCGTTGATCTGGTCGCCGTTGGAGACGATCAGGTCGGGATCGGGGTCGATCGCCGCGAGCGTGTCGAAATGGCTCGCCCAGATTCCGCGGTTCTTGTCGCTGAGTGACGAGGTGTGCACGTCGCTCATCACGAAGAACGACAGCAGCGGCTTCTCCTCGCTCTTGACGATGTATCCCTCGATCTCAGCGGGCGAGACGCGGTCGCCCCGGAGCGTGACGGCGGCGAGATCGGTCGTCTCGTCGATGACGATCGGCGTCCTGTACAGCGGGCTCTGGCGGGTGGGTGTCGATCCATCGAGCGTGTACCGGATCTGCGTTCCGGCCGGGGCAGTGAGTTCGACGGTGGTGGGTCCGGTGAACCGGCCGCCGTGCTGGCTGAACACGGGCGCCGGCAGGTCTTCGGCGGTACCGGCGACGCTCGCATCGGCGGCGGGCAGGGCCACGGCCGTGGCGACGGCGGCCAGGGCGCACGCCCCGGCGATCTTTCGCTTCATCACTTCTCTCCAAGTTGTCTATCTATGTAGCCCGAGAATGGGCGTGATAGGCACACTCGGCATCCGACGGGACCGAGCAGGGACGAAGAAGAGAACACCAGGAGAACAAGCTGTGCAGGCACGGGTGATCGCGGGCGCGGAGTTGTGAAGACAAGGTGAACGACGGCACTTCCGTGAGGGGTGCGCTGGGCGGATGCGCCAGAATCGAGGGATGCATCAGATCTCCATCGTCGGCGCCGTCTCCTGGAACACCCTCGTGCTGCTCGATGAGCTGCCGGCTCCCGTGCCGCACATGCAGTACGCGCAGGACGACTGGCAGACCCTTGGCGGCACCAGCGCGGGCAAGGCGCTCGCGCTGACGGCACTGGGCGACCGGGTGCGGCTGCGTGCGGGCGTCGGGGCGGACGCTGAGGGGGAGCGGATCCGCATGGCGCTCACGGGCGCCGGCATCGACCCGTCCGACCTCGTGGTCGCTGACCGCTCGGAACGACACCTGAACCTGATGACGCCGGCAGGGGAACGGGTCTCGCTGTATCTGGCGAGCCCGGAGACCGCCGCCGAGGAGGACCGTGCTCTCGACGAGTTCTTCGCCGGCGCCGAGGTGCTCGTGGTGGATCTCTCGGCCGCGGGCCTCGCCGCGCTTCCCGCCGCGCAGCGCTCCGGCCGGCCGATCTGGGTCGACGTGCACGACTACGACGGCAAGGCGGAGTTCCACCGGCCGTTCCTGGCGACGGCGGATGCGGTGTTCTGCAACGCCGACCGGCTGGCGGACCCGGTCGGCTTTCTGCGCTCACGTGTCGACGCGGGTGCGTCGCTCGCCGTCTGCACGCTCGGCGCCGAGGGCGCGGTCGCGGTGGACGCCGCAGGCGAGGTTCACCGGGTCGCGGCCATGCCCGTCGAGGTGCTCGACACCAACGGCGCCGGCGACGCGTTCCTGGCGGGAGTGCTGCACGCGCATCTCGACCGCGCGGCGCTCCCTGAAGCGCTGGCCGCGGGCGCACGCTCCGCATCATCGGTGCTGAGCACTCGTCACCTGCATCCGCTGCTGGACGACGTGCTCGGCTGAACACGAACGGCGTGAGCGCCGCTCAGCGCAGGGCGTCGGCGAACGACCTGATGTGCTCGGTCAGCTGCGCGCGCATGTCCTCGTCCGAGATCGTCGGGGTGCCGTCGCCGGCCTGCGGACCGTAGTCACCGAACGACGCGTGCGAGGCACCGGCGATCTCCACCATCTCCGCGTCGGAGGGCAGCAGGTGCCGGGCATCCGCGATCTTCTTCGGCGTGGACAGACCGTCCTCGCTGCCGGACAGGCTCAGCACCGGCAGCCCGGACTCCGCCAGATCGTTCGCGCAGTACGAGGCGAACAGCACCAGGGCGTCGGCGTCCTCCGCCAGCTGGCACGAGCGCACTCCGCCGAGCGAATGCCCGCCGACCATCCACGCGTCCACGTCGGGCGCGGCGGATGTGAAGGCATCCATTCCTCGGAGGTCGAAGAAGGCCAGGTTCAGCCAGGGACGGGTGATCACGACGGTGATGCCGTCCTCTGCGGTGAGGTCCTGCAGCTTCGCGATGTACGCCTCCGGCTGCACCTTCGCGCCGGGGACGAACACCAGGCCCAGGTCGGAGCCGCCGTCCGCGGGGAGAGCACGATGCCCTCCGCGGTGTCGTCGTCGATCGTCAGACCGGGGTTCTGCTCGGCTTCCGCGAGCGGCCCCGGCTCGGCGGCCATCACACCGACCTGGCTCCAGATCAGAGTCCCGCCGACGATCAGCACGACGACGGCGAGCAGGCTCCACAGCACCCAGCGGAGGACCCGCCTCCCGCGCTTCTCAGGCATGGTTTCAGGCTATCGTCGCGCGACGCCCGGATGCGTGCGCAGGTACTCCTCGAACGCCTCGTGCGTGCTCAGCGCGGGGGTGTATCCGAAGTCGCGCTTCAGCCGCTCGTTCGCGAGCACAGGACGCCAGCGCAGGAAGGGGACCTTCTCCGGGCCGTGCTCGGTCAGGCGCAGCATCCGTCCGATCCGCAGTCCGGCCGACAGCGCCCAGGCCGGGATCGTGAGCATCCCCTTGCCGAGCCTGGTGGCGATCTCGGGCACGGTCATCCGGCCGTCGCCCGCGACGTTGTAGACACCGGCGGGGCCGCCGGTCGCCGCCAGCACCATCGCGCCCGCCACGTCGTCGACCCAGACGAACACGAAGGGCGAGTCGGAACCGGCGATGCGCAGCAGCCGGTCGCCGTCCCAGAGCGCGGTGATCTGGTTGTGCACGGCCGGCCCGAGGATGGTGCCGATCCGGAAGATGACCTGTTCGAGTTCCGGATGCGCGGTGCGGGCATCCGCCAGCATCTCCTCGACCAGGCGCTTGTGCCGCGAGTAGGGGAACGCATCGTTGCCGCGCAGCGGCTGGTCCTCGCTGATCCACTCAGGGTTGTCAGCGTGATAACCATAGGCGGCGCCGGACGACGAGACGACCAGCCGGCGCACGCCTGCCTCGACGCAGGCCGCCAGCACGTTGGCGGAGCCGTCCACGTCGACGCGGTACTCCAGGGCGACGTCGCGACCGGGATTCACGATCGCGGCCAGATGCACGACGGTGTCGATCTCGTGCCTGCGCAGAGCGGGGGCGAGCGAGGACGGATCCGTCACGTCGAAGGGCTCCGACTCGACGCCAGGGACCTCCGACGCGCGCAGGTCGCCGCTGACGACGAGCTCCACTTCAGGGTGCGCGGCGAGCAGACGGGTGACGTGGGAGCCGAGGAAGCCTGCGCCGCCGGTGACGAGGACGCGGGTCATGCGGGATCTCCCGTCGTCGTGAGGGCGTACCGAGAGGCGTCACCGGTCGCGGCCCCGGTGCGGCGCCTGGTGTGCGCTGCCCAGAGCGTGGCCACGATGAGGCCGGCGATGATGTCCCACACACCCCACCAGCCGGCCACGACCGCCATGCCACCCAGCCCGCCGAAGAACGTGAACACCAGCCCCAGCCCGAGACCGGCGTTGCGGATGCCCACCTCGAACGTCATCGCCTTGCGCTCACGGGTGCCGAGGCCGCCGAGCACCGCGGTGCCGTAGCCGAGGCCGAGCGCCACCGCATCGTGTGCAGCGACGACGAGCAGCACCGTGCCCAGCACGCTGATGAACACGGCCCAGTTGCCCACCAGCGCGCCGACGATGAAGCCGATCAGGGCGATCAGGCTGAACCAGCGCACGAACGGCTGCACCCTGGCGGCGAAGCGCGGCGCCTTGGCGCGCAGAAGCAGGCCGACCACGAACGGCAGGCCGATGATCAGCACGATCTCCAGCAGCATCTGCCACGGGTTCAGCTCGACCGCGTGCAGCAGGGTGCGCGCCTTCGGGTGCAGCGAGCCCCAGAAGGCGATGCTGAGCGGCATCGCGACGATGTAGATGAGGTTGCCGACCGCCGTCAGCGACACCGACAGTGCGACGTTGCCGCCGGAGCGGTGCGTGAGCACCTGCGAGATGTTCCCTGGTGGGCAGCAGGCCACCAGCAGCATGCCGAGCGCCATCGACGGCGTCACGGGCAGCACCAGCGTCAGGACGAACGTCACGACCGGCAGCAGGAGCAGCTGCGCGAGGATCGCGATCACGAACGGTTTCGGATGCTTGGCCACGACCCGGAAGTCTCGCGGCGCGGTGTCCAGCGCGATGCCGAACATGATGAGTCCCAGCACGACGTTGAGGATCATCAGAGTGCCGGGAGTGAAGTTCAGGACCACCTCGTCGATGTTCATGCCTTCTCCAGGATGCTCTTCTGCTTGCGCACCGCGGTGCGGTAGGCGTGCTTGTTCACGTAGTAAGACATCCGGTCGAGCCCGAGGTAGTGGTACCCGCCGGTGAGGTCCGGCCAGGGCGATCCGGTGACGCGCTCGCGGAACCGGCGGGCGCGCTCGGGGGAGCGCTCCTCGGCGGCGAGGTAGGCGGCGACCAGCTCGGCCTGCTCGTAGCGGCCCTGCCAGCCGATGCCGGATGCCTCGATCATGCCCATCACGTACAGCCCGTTGAACGACGGAGGGAAGACGTTGAGGAACAGTTCCGGCGCCGGACCCTGCCAGTGCAGATGCTCGCGGTCGACGAAGGGATAGTCCAGCGTGTACCCGGTGGCGAGCAGGATCAGGTCGTAGTCGCCGGAGGTGCCGTCGGCGAAGTGCACGGTGTCGCCGTCGAAGCGGTCGATCCCCAGACGGACGCGGAGGTCGCCCTGCCCGAGGTGGTTCAGGATCAGCGTGTTCACGATCGGGTGCGACTCGTAGATCCGGTAGTCCGGCTTCGGGAACCCGAAGTGCACCGGGTCGCCGGTGAAGGCCTTCAGGACCCGGGTGTCGATCGCCTGCTTGATGCGGGCGGGCAGCGGACGCCCCTGGTTCAGCAGATCGCTGGGCCGGCCGAACAGGTAGCGCGGCACGAAGTAGTAGCCGCGGCGCACGCTCATGTCGACGGATGCCGCATGGTGCACGGCGTCCACGGCGATGTCGCATCCGGAATTGCCTGCGCCGATGATGAGCACCCGCTTCCTGGCGAGCTGCGCCGCGCTCTTGTAGGCGCTGGTGTGCATGATCTCGCCGGCGAACTCGCCGGGGAACGTCGGGATCTGCGGTTCGGCGAGGGTGCCATTGGCGAGGATGACGCCGTCGTAGCGAACGGGATCCCGCCCGGCGGCGTAGAGCATCCACCCGCTGTCGGCGACGGGCTCGAGGCGTTCGACCTTCGTGTCGAACCGGAACAGCTCCCGGAGGCCGAACTCGTCCGCATACGCCCCGAAATAGTCCTTGAGCACCCGGTGCCCGGGGTAGTCGACGTCGGAGTCCATGGGGAACTCGGTGAACTCGGTCGTGGTGCGCGACGAGATCAGATGCGCGGACTCGTACATCGTGCTGCGCGGGTTGCTGATGTCCCACAGGCCGCCGACGTCGTGTGAGGCCTCGTAGCCCTCGACGGCGATGCCCTGTGCCTGCAGCGCTCTGGCTGCTGCGAGTCCGGAGGGGCCGGCGCCGATGACGGCGTATCTCTTCATTCTCTCCCGCACGACGACGTGCTGCGTTCTGTCGCCCCCCGGTCTCAGCGATCCTAACCCGGCTGGAATCCGGTTCCGAAACCGGTGGCATTCGGAACAGGTCAGGAGAACAGCGCCACGACGCCGCGGATCAGCACGACGACCGTCCCCGCCCAGGCGCACAGCAGCATGATCCGGCGCGCCAGCGCGACCGGAACCAGGCGGACGAGCCACCCGCCCAGCAGCATTCCCGCCGCCGTGCACACACCCAGCAGGACGAGTTCGGCGGGCGGCGACGAGGGCAGACCGCAGAGCGCCACCGAGACCAGCCCGTAGCCCAGGAAGATCACCTGGGCGCTCGCGGCGAAGCGTCGCTGCGGCCAATCGTCGCCCAGCGCGTACGACGCCAGCGCCGGACCGGACAGGCCGCTCGAGGCGTGCATGAAGCCGGCCAGCGCCCCGGCGCCGATTGCGCCGCCTCGCCCGCGAAGATGCCGCGCGACGCCGCCGAACCACTGCGCGCTCAGCGCGAGCAGGCCCATCGCACCGATGAGCAGCAGCAGCGCGGCATCCGGTAGCAGCAGCGCGGTCAGCGCGCCGAGAGGAGCCGCCACGACGCCGGCGCCGAGCAGCCACCGAGTGGGCGGCCAGTCCACCTCGCGCCAGGCACCCGGAAGCGCGAAGAGCGAGGCGATCACGGCGAGCAGCACGGCGATCGTCACGCCCTCGACGGGACCGTAGACGAGGACGACAGGGCCGATCAGCACGAGCACGAAGGCCAGCCCCGTGACACGCTGGATGACCGCGGCGATCACGGTGACCGCCGCGGTCAGGACGAGCAGCACTACGAGCGCTCCTCCAGCAGGGCACGGACGGCGGCTTCGAGCTCGGCGACGGCGGTGCGTGCAGCATCCGCGTCGTCGGCCCTGGCGTCGATGTACACCTTGAGCTTCGGCTCGGTGCCGCTGGGGCGCACGATCACACGCGACCCGTCGGCGAGGCGGTAGCGCAGCACGTCACCCGCGGGCATGCCGGATGCCCCGGCGGCGAGGTCCTCGGCTGATGCCACGGACCGCTGTCCGAATGCTGCGGGCGGCGTCCGCCGCAGCGATGCCATGAGCCCCGCGATCACGGAGAGGTCGTCCACGCGGATCGACACCTGACCGCTCGCGAACCAGCCGATCTGCTCGGCGAGCTCGTCCAGGAGCCCGGCGATCGTCGTGCCGCGCACGCGGGCGTCGGCCGCGAGACCCAGCAGTGCGACGGCGGCGGAGATGCCGTCCTTGTCGCGCACGGTGTCGGGGTTCACCAGGTAGCCCAGCGCCTCCTCGAAACCGAAGGCGATGCCCGGGGCGCGGGAGATCCACTTGAATCCGGTCAGGGTCTCGTGGAAGTCCAGGCCGTGGGCTGCGGCGATCGCTCCGAGACCGGGGAGGAGACCAGCGAGCACGCCAGCGACGCCCCCGCTGTGCCCTGGGCGGCCTTCGCGGCGCGCAGACCCAGCAGCAGCCCGACCTCGTTGCCGGTCAGGCGGCGCCAGCCGCCCTCGGACGCGGCATCCGGGATCGCTACCGCGAGGCGATCCGCATCCGGGTCGTTCGCGATGACGAACTCGGCATCCGGCGGCGCGGGCGCGCTCGAACGCGAGGTCCATGGCGCCGGGCTCCTCAGGATTCGGGAACGACACCGTGCGGAACGTGGGATCGGGCTCGCGCTGCTCGTCGACGACGCGCGGAGCCGGGTAGCCGGCCTTCTTCACCACGCGCGAGAAGGTCTCCCAGCCCACGCCGTGCATCGCCGTGTACACCCAGCGCATCTCCTGCACGCCCAGCGGCGCCGGGGCGACGGCGGCGGTGGCGACGACGTACGCCTCGACCAGGTCCTCGCCCGCGGTCTCGTAGGCGTCCGAGCGCGGCAGTACGGAGACGTCACCGGCATCCGCGACCCGCTGGATCTCGGCGGCGATCTCGGCGTCGGCGGGTGCGACGATCTGCGATCCGTGGTCGGCGCCGCCGAGGTACACCTTGTAGCCGTTGTCGTTCGGCGGGTTGTGGCTGGCGGTGACCATCACCCCGGCATCCGCGCCCAGGTGCCGCACCGCGAAGGCGAGCACCGGGGTCGGCAGCAGGCGGGGGAGCAGGATCGCACGCAGACCGGCGCCCGCGAACAGCTCGGCGGAGTCGAGAGCGAATCGGCGCGAGTTGCGGCGGCCGTCGTAGCCGATCACCACGGTGGGTGTGCCGGTCGAGCGGTTCTTCAGGTAGGCGGCGAAGCCGGCCGCCGCCTGCGACACCAGCACCCGATTCATCCGGTTGCTGCCGGCGCCGAGGGCGCCGCGCAGACCGGCGGTGCCGAAGGCGAGCCTGCCGGCGAACCGGTCCGAGAGGTCAGCGACCGCGGCGGCGTCGCCGGAGGCTGCGCGCGTGATCACGCCGGCGAGCTCGTCTCGCGTCTCCGAGTCCGGGTCCTGCCGAAGCCAGGCGCGGGCCGTGGCCAGCAGTTCGGCGTTCACAGCGCCTCGATCACTCGGGCCAGCAGCGCCGAGATCACCGGCTCTGCGGCCTGGCCGGCCTCGATCACCTCGGCGTGGCTGAGCGGCGTCTTCTGGATGCCGGCGGCGAGGTTGGTGATCAGCGAGAAGCCGAGGATCTCCATGCCCGCCTCACGGGCCGCGATGGCCTCGAGTGCGGTGGACATGCCGACGATGTGCCCGCCGATGGCCTTCGCCATCTGCACCTCGGCCGGGGTCTCGTAGTGCGGTCCGCGGAACTGCGTGTACACGCCCTCGTCCAGCGAGGGGTCGACCGTGCGTGCGACGTCGCGGAGACGCCGCGAGTACAGGTCGGTGAGGTCGATGAAGGTCGCGCCCTCGAGGGGCGAGTCGGCCGTGAGGTTGATGTGGTCGCTGATCAGCACCGGCTGCCCGGGCTTCCAGGTCTCCCGCACACCGCCGGCACCGTTGGTGAGGACCATGATCTTCGCGCCGGTGGCCGCGGCAGTGCGCACCGAGTGCGCGACCCGGCGCACGCCGTGGTCCTCGTAGTAGTGCGTGCGTGCGCCGATCACGAGCACGTTCTTGCCGTCGGGAGTGCGGATGCTGCGCAGCGTCCCGACGTGGCCCTCCAGGGCGGGCTTCGAGAAACCGGTGACCTCGGTCGCCGGAACGGTCGCGACGGTCTCGCCGATGAGCTCGGCGGCCTTGCCCCAGCCTGATCCGAGCGTGAGGGCGATGTCGTGGTGAGAGACCCCTGTCAGCCGCGCGATGTCGGCTGCGGCCTGAGCGGCGACCTCGAACGGGTTCGCGTTCGGGTCGTCGAGGGGGTTGGTGAGAGTGTCTGGCATGAGTCCACTCTAGGAATGTGCGGGCCGCGCTGCCAGCTTCCGGCTGTGTGCGGGCTCTCCCGCGTACTGCGAGAATGGTACTCATGGCTCATTCCCCCTTCGCGAACAGGCAGAGCGTCGCCGTCCTCGGCGGCGGCCCCGGTGGTTACGAGGCAGCGCTCGCCGCAGCCCAGCTGGGGGCCGACGTCACCCTTGTCGAGCGGGTGGGAGTCGGCGGCTCCGCCGTCCTCACCGACGTGGTGCCCTCGAAGAGCCTGATCGCCACCGCCGACGCCGCAGTCGCGATCTCCGAGGCATCCGATCTGGGCGTGCAGTTCTACGCGAAGGGCGAGCGCGGCAAGCCGCTCAAGCCCGAGATCGCGATCAACCTCGCCGCGGTCAACAAGAGGCTGATGGCGCTCGCCGGGCAGCAGTCCGAGGACATGCGCACGGCTCTGCTGGATGCCGGGGTGAAGATCCTCTCCGGTCACGGGCGCCTCGACGGGCACAACGCGATCGTCGTCTCGACGGCGGTGGGCGGCACGGACTTCGACCGTGTCGAGGCCGACACGATCGTGGTGGCTGTCGGCGCCGCACCGCGCGAGCTGGACTCGGCCAAGCCGGACGGCAAGCGCATCCTCACCTGGACCCAGCTGTACGACATGAAGGCGCTCCCCGAGCACCTCATCGTGGTGGGCTCGGGCGTCACCGGTGCCGAGTTCGCCTCGGCCTACATGAACCTGGGTGCGAAGGTGACGCTGATCTCCAGCCGCGACCAGGTGCTGCCGGGTGAGGACCAGGACGCCGCTGCGGTGCTGGAGCGGGTGTTCAAGCGCGGCGGCATGCAGGTGCTCTCCAAGTCGCGCGCCGACAAGGTCGAGAAGTCCGAGGACGGCGTGGTGGTCACGCTCTCGGATGGTCGCACCGTCGAGGGCAGCCATTGCCTGCTCGCCGTCGGGTCGATCCCGAACACGCGCGGCATCGGGCTGGAGGAGGCGGGCGTCGAGCTCACCGAGTCCGGGCACATCCGGGTGAACAAGGTGGCTCGCACCGCCGTGTCGAACATCTACGCGGCCGGCGACTGCACGAACTTCTTCCCGCTCGCGTCCGTGGCCTCGATGCAGGGCCGCACCGCGGTCTTCCACGCACTCGGTGACATCGTGATCCCGCTCGAGCAGCGCAGGATCACGGCGAACATCTTCACCGCCCCCGAGATCGCGACGGTCGGCTACTCCGAGAAGGACGTGCAGGACGGCGTGATCGAGGGCATCGTGCACAAGCTGCCGCTCGCCGCCAACCCGCGGGCGAAGATGATGGGCATCAGGGACGGCTTCGTGAAGCTGATCGCCCGGCGAGGATCCGGCACGATCATCGGCGGTGTGATCGTCGCGCCGAAGGCATCCGAGCTGATCTACCCGATCGCCGTGGCGGTCGAGCGCCGGCTCACCGCCGACCAGGTGTCGCGCGTGTTCGCCGCGTACCCGTCTCTTTCGGGCAGCATCACCGACGCCACGCGGGCGATGCACCAGGTCGCGACGTCCTGACCTCGACGCTTCGACAGGCTCAGCGACCCAGGTGGTCGGGTCCCTGAGCCTGTCGAAGGGTCAGCTGATGGTGAGCAGCTGGTGCCCGGCGGCGACCGTGGCGCCTGCGTCGGCGCTGATGTTGCCGATCACGCCGTCCTTGTGGGCCTGCAGCGGCTGCTCCATCTTCATGGCCTCGAGCACCACGACCAGGTCGCCCTTGACGACCTGCTGTCCGTCCTCGACCGCGATCTTGACGACGGTGGCCTGCATCGGCGACTTCACCGCGTCGCCGGAGGCACCGGAGTTCGCCGTGGTGGCGTGGCTGCGGCGCGACGGGGGCACGGCCGGCGGGCGCCCGGCGGTGCCGGATGCCACGGCGACGCGGTCGGGCAGGCTGACCTCGAGGCGCTTGCCGCCGACCTCGACGACCACCGTGTGGCGCCCCGGAGCGGGCGCCGGGTCATCGAGCTCGCCGTCCCAGGCGGGAATGTCGTTGACGAACTCGGTCTCGATCCAGCGCGTGTACACGCCGAACTCACCGTTCTCGGCGGTGAAGGCGGGGTCGCGCACGACCTTGCGGTGGAACGGCAGCACGGTCGGCATGCCGGAGACCTCGAACTCGTCGAGGGCGCGGCGAGCGCGCTCGAGCGCCTCTGCACGGTCGCGGCCGGTCACGATGATCTTCGCCAGCAGCGAGTCGAAGGCGCCGGAGACCTGGTCGCCGGCGGTCACGCCGGAGTCGAGCCGGATGCCGGGGCCGCCGAAGGTCTTGAAGACGTGGATGGGGCCCGGCTGGGGCAGGAATCCGCGACCCGGATCCTCGCCGTTGATGCGGAACTCGAAGGAGTGTCCCTGCGGCTCGGGGTCGGCGTAGTCGATGGTGCCGCCGGCGGCGATGCGGAACTGCTCGCGCACCAGGTCGATGCCGGTGACCTCCTCGGACACCGGGTGCTCGACCTGCAGGCGGGTGTTGACCTCGAGGAACGACACCGTGCCGTCGGCGCCGATGAGGAACTCGCAGGTGCCGGCTCCGACGTAGCCGACCTCCTTGAGGATGGCCTTGGAGGCCGCGTACAGCAGGTCGTTCTGCTCCTCCGTCAGGAACGGCGCTGGGGCCTCTTCGACGAGCTTCTGGTGCCGGCGCTGCAGCGAGCAGTCGCGGGTGGAGATGACGACCACGTTGCCCTCGGCGTCGGCCAGGCACTGCGTCTCGACGTGCCGGGGCTTGTCGAGGTACTTCTCGACGAAGCACTCTCCGCGTCCGAAGGCGGCGACCGCCTCGCGGGTGGCGGACTCGAACTGCTCGGCGACCTCGTCCAGCCGGCGGGCGACCTTCAGGCCGCGACCGCCGCCGCCGTAGGCGGCCTTGATGGCGATGGGAAGGCCGTGCTGCTGCGCGAACGCGATGACCTCGTCGGCGCCGTCGACGGGCCCCGGGGTGCCGGGGGCGAGGGGAGCGCCGACCTTCTCGGCCACGTGGCGGGCCGTGACCTTGTCTCCCAGTGCCTCGATGGCCTCGGGAGACGGGCCGATCCAGATCATGCCGGCGCCGATGACGGCGCGGGCGAACTCGGCGTTCTCGGCGAGGAAGCCGTAGCCGGGATGTACCGCGTCGGCTCCCGCTCGGCGGGCGACCGAGAGGATCTTGTCGATCTGCAGGTAGGTCTCCGCGCTCGTGGACCCGTCGAGGGCGTAGGCCTCGTCGGCGAGTCGCACGTGCATGGCGTCCCTGTCCTGGTCGGCGTACACGGCGACGGAGGAGATCCCGGAGTCCCGGGCGGCGCGGATGATGCGTACGGCGATCTCGCCGCGGTTCGCGATGAGCACCTTGGCGATATCAGGCATGGGTTTCAGCCTAGCGAGTGTCACCCCGATCCATTTGACGACTCTCCACAAGAAAACGTGGAATTCGTGTCGGGATGCCTTCAAACGGCCCGGCAGGGCTCATGCGGGGTCGGCCGCGTTCCACAGGTCGGTCCACACCACTCCGAGCTCCGCGGCCAGCCGGCGCAGGGTCGACAGCGACATCCCGACCACCGTGGAGGGGTCGCCCTCCACGCGCGTGATGAACGGGCCGCCGAGACTGTCCACGGTGAAGGCGCCGGCGACGTGCAGAGGCTCGCCGGAGGCGATGTACGCGTCGAGCTCGGCATCCGTGACATCCGCGGCGAAGGTGACCGCCGCCTCGGCCACCGCATGCGCCTCGGCCGGTTCGTCGCCGGGCCGCACCCGGAACACCGAGTGCCCGGAGTGCAGCACGCCGGTCTCACCGCGCATGCCCTGCCAGCGACGACGCGCCTCCTCCGGCGTGTGGGGCTTGCCGTACACCTGCCCGCCGAGCGCGAACATCGAGTCGCCGCCGATCACGAGGCCGTCGAAGCCCGGGTCCTCCTCCCTCAGCCGACGCACGACATCGGCCGCCTTCGCGCGGCCCAGCAGCAGCACGAGCTCGTCCGGTGCGAGCGGAGCGCCGCGCTCGGCCTCGGCCGCTGCGGCGACGGCATCCTCGTCGACACCGGGGGAGCGGGTCTCCGGTTCGATGCCCGCCTGTCGCAGCAGCATGAGGCGGGCGGGGGATGTCGAGGCCAGGCAGACGCGCATGCCCTCCACGGTATCTGGGAAGATCGAGGGATGACCTCCTCCGCGGGCGACCTGCTCGATCTCGACATCACCGGTTTCGCGCACGGCGGCACCGCCATCGCCCGCCATGAGGGCCGAGTCGTGTTCGTCGCGGACGCGATTCCCGGAGAACGGGTGCGGGCACGGATCACCGAGGCGTCGAAGCCGTCGTTCTGGCGCGCCGACGCCGTCGAGGTGCTCGAGGCGTCGCCGCACCGCCGCGCGCACATCTGGCCGGAGGCGGACATCTCGCGCGACCCCGCAGACCGGGTCGGCGGCGCAGACCTCGGTCACATCGACCTCGGCCACCAGCGGGTGCTCAAGCGCCAGGTGCTGCAGGAGGCGCTGGACAAGTTCGCCGGTGCGGGCCTGCAGGCGCCAGAGGTCACGGGCCTCGATGAGGGCGACGGCACCGGATGGCGCACGCGCATGACCCTGCACGTCGATGACGCCGGACGCGTGGGGCCGTACGCCGCCCGCAGCCACCGCGTGATCGAGGTCGACTCGCTGCCGCTGGCCCGGCCCGAGCTCGCCGAGGCCGCTGGCGCCCTGGTCGGCACGCCCTCCGCCGGACGCATCCTGTTCATCGAGCCGGCGGACGGCCGCGCACGCGTGCTGCCTCGACCTGACCGTCAGGTCCGTTCGCGGCGCGGTGCACGCGCCCATCGCGCCGAGCCCGAGGTCATCGTAGAGCGCGTCGGCTCGCGGGAGTTCCGCCTCGACGTGGACGGCTTCTGGCAGGTGCATCCGCTCGCCGCCGCCACGCTCGACGCCGAGGTGCGCGCCGCTCTCGAGGAGCGCGTCGATCCGGATGCCACGCACTTCGACCTCTACGGCGGTGTCGGCCTGTTCGCCGCCGCGCTCGCCGACCTCGGCGCCGCAGACGTCGTGACCGTGGAATCCGATGCCCGTGCGACCGCGCATGCCGAGCAGAACCTGGCGCCGCTGGACGTGCAGGCGGTCACCGCCCGTGTCGACCGCTTCCTGGCATCCGTCCCCTCCGGCAGCCGGGCAGGCACGATCGTGCTCGATCCGCCGCGCTCCGGAGCGGGGAAGGCCGTCGTCGAGGGCGTGCACGGTCTCGCGCCGGAGGCCGTCGTGTACGTCGCCTGCGACCCGGTCGCGCTCGCCCGGGACCTCGGAACGTTCCGTTCCCTGGGCTGGCAGGCCGATCGTCTGCGGGCCTTCGATCTGTTCCCGCATTCGCACCACTTCGAGACCGTGGTTCGTCTGACGCGCTGAAGCGCGTGGCGCCCTGAGTATTCTGATTCCATGAGCACCGTTGCCCTCATCGACGATCACGAGTCGGTACGTCTGGGCCTCGAGGCCGCCTGTCTGCGCGACGGGGAGCAGCAGGTCGTGTTCTCCGGCGGAACCGTGAAGGACTATCTGCTGTGGCGGACGTCGGCCGGAGCGCCGCCCGTCGACGTCGTCGTACTCGACCTGACGCTCGGCGACGGCACCACCGTCACCGAGAACGTGGCGACCCTGGTGGCCGACGGCGCGAGCGTGGTGATCCACAGCGTGGCCGACCGTCCGGCATCCGTGCGCGAGGCGCTCGTCGCGGGCGCGGCGGGCGTGGTGAGCAAGTCTTCGGCCCTCGACGACGTGCTCGACGCGATCCGCACCGTCGCCCGCGGCGACGCCCTGAACAACGTCGAGTGGGCCAGCGCCGTCGACGGCGACCGCGAGTTCGCCGACGCCCAGCTCTCCACCCGTGAGCGCGAGGTGCTTCGTCTCTATGCCGCCGGGCTCCCGCTGAAGGTCGTGGCGGAGCGGCTCGGGGTCGCCTACTCCACGGCGAAGGAGAACATCACTCGCATCCGTGTGAAGTACGTCGAGGTCGGGCGTCCGGCGCCGACCAAGGTCGACCTGCTGCGCCGCGCGATGGAGGACGGCATCGTCGCCCCGGACGGGGCGTCGCGTGGCGGTTGACGCGCGCGGCATCCGGGAGGCGTGGAACCAGATCCCGTCGCCGGGTGCCGCGGGAGCCGGGCTGGAGCGGTTCACGGGCAACCGGATGGAGCGGATCCTCCAGATCGTGATCGCCCTGGGCTCCGCCGCGCTGGGCGCACAGGCATTCCTCGGAGCCATCAGCACGCTCTCGAGGCTGGACGCCGCGCATCTGGCGATCCTGATCCTGGTCTTCCTGCCGCTGGCGGCCATGATCGTCGCGTGCCTGGTCGGCCGGTTCGTCCGGGTCGCGTGCGGCAGCTTCGCCATCACCTACATGATCGCGCTGCTGCTCTGGCCGGTCGTGGTGATCTCGGCGGGCCGGGGAGCCGCCGACCAGCCGTGGATCTTCTTCCTGGTGAACATCGGCGTGGTCGCCGCCGTGGCGGCGTTCCCGTTCGCCCTGCAGTTCGTGTGGGCGGCAGCGCTGCCGCTGGTCTACGGCTGGGTGCGCCTGGTGCAGGGCGGGTTCTCGAAGGAGTACTGGATCACCACGGCGTTCGACGTGACGTTCACCCTCATCCTCGGGATGGTCCTCGTGTCACTGGCCTGGATGTTCCGCTCGGTCGCCGCCGGCGTCGACGAGGCGCGGGCGAAGGCCGTCGACACCTACGCGTCGGCCGCGGCAGCCACGGCGGCGGAGGAGGAGCGCGTCGCGCTCGCCGCGCTCATGCATGACAGTGTGCTGGCGGCCCTGATCGCCGCGGCGCGGGCCGAGAGCGACCGGGAGCAGGATCTGGCCGTCGGGATGGCGCGGGAGGCGCTCACGCGGCTCGCGAACACCGAGGCGTCGGTGGCGCAGGAGGGCACTGATGAGCCGGTGAGCACCACCGGCATCGTGGCCGAGCTGCGCCGCACGCTCTCGGAGCAGGGCGCCGACGCCGTCGTCGAGGAGCGCGGAGAGCCGGGCAGCGTTCCGGGCCGGGTCGCCCGTGCGCTGGTGCTGGCGGCGCGGCAGGCGATCGGCAACGCACTGACGCACGCGGCCGGCCGGGGACTGCACGTGATCGTCGACGCCGAGAGCGGGACGGGTGTCCGCGTGGTCGTCAGCGACGCGGGGCCGGGATTCGATCCGGAGAGCATCGGTGAGGACCGGCTCGGCATCCGCGCCTCGATCCTCGCCCGCATGGCCGCGGTGGCCGGCACCGCCGACATCGATTCCGGGGATCAGGGCACGGTCGTCACGCTCGGATGGGAGAGTGCATGAGGCTCACCGTCCGCAGCATGGCCACCGGTCTCGCACTCGGTTTTGCCGTCTACTTCGCGGCCCGGGGCGTCTGGTGGACGCCCGTGCAGCCGGAAGTGCCGCTGTTCATGGTCGCGGCGATCGGGCTCTACATCGCCACCATCCTCACCGCGGTGCTGGCCGGCACTGATCGGCAGGTGCGGATGCCGCTGTGGTGCGGCATCCTCGCCGTCGTGACCGCGGTGGCGGTGCCGTACCTGGTGTCGGTGTCGCTCATCGACGTCGACCGGGTGGCGCCGTTCGCCACGTGGTACATCGGAGCCACCGGTCTGCTGGGAGTGGTGTGCATCGTGCGTCGCCGATTCCTGATCGGCTGGCTGATCCTGCTGATCCTGGGGGTCTCCGCCTGCGCGTACATGGGACCGGGGAACGCCTTCACGCTCGGACTGGTCGGCTCGATCACCTGGGTGACCGTGGCGCAGCTACTGGTGCTGTTCTGGGACCGCGCGGTGCGCGACACCGAGCGCCTCGCCGACATCCAGCAGGCGGTGTCGGCCTGGCACGCCACGCAGCAGGTGCGCCAGCGCGAGCGGCGGATGCGGGTGCAGCTGGCACTGGCGGTCGCGGGGCCTCTCCTGGCCAGGACGGTCGCCGCACACGGCGCGCTGGACGCGGATGAGAAGAAGCGGGCCCGCATCGCCGAAGGGCGGCTGCGCGACGAGCTGCGCGGCGCGAGCCTGCTCAACGACGCCGTGCGCGAGGCCATCGCCGATGCGCGCAGCCGCGGCGTCGCCGTGACCGTGTTCGACGAGGGTGGCCTGGACAACGTCGGCGAGCAGCGCAGGGACGAGATCCGTGATGAGCTCGCCGGTGTGCTCGCGCAGGTCAGCACCGACCGTGTGATCATCCGTGCGGGCAGTGACGAGGTCATCGCTGTGACGGTGGTGGGCCGCGGCGGCGCCGGCGGATCACGTGACGAGGACGAGGTCGACCTCTGGCACGAGATCCCGCGCGAGGCGCCGAAGCACTGAGCCGGCCGAAGCACTGAGCCGGCCGAAGCACTGAGCCGAACGGCTCGGACCGATCGGTCCGGGAAGAGAAAGGGCGAGGGGCGGCGAAGCCGCCCGCCCTCGCCAACGCGGACGAGTTACCCGAAAACTGTCCGCATGTGGACGGTCGATCGCTTGCCTACCCTGGGACAAGGGGACCGTCTAACGCGAAGCGTTGCATCAAGTCTCTCGGCTGGAAACATCCCTGTCTGTAGGTATTTCGGGGGACAAATCCGGAGAATCTCGGCGGATCGGCGTCGAATCGGAGGAACTACCCCGAGAACCGGCCCCAGGGGATGTCCCGGCGCAGGGGTGCGCGCATCGGCCGGCGCGTGCTCATCCACGCCGATATGTGCTTCTCCTCGGCGACGGCGCCCGCGACCTCGGTCGTGTACGCCTCGCTGACGAGCGCGACGAGAGCGGCGAGCTCCTCGTCGGTCGGGTTCCCCCGCACGACCTCGACGATGGGTGCGTCTGGCTGCTGCTGCTCGGTCACAGCGGGATGTTCCCGTGCTTCTTGGGCGGCAGATCGGCCCGCTTGCCCTTGAGGGCGCGGAGCGCCTTCGCGATGGCGACGCGGGTGTTCGCCGGCTCGATGACTCCGTCGATCTCACCGCGCTCGGCGGCCAGGAACGGACTCGTCACGCTGTAGGTGTACTCGTTCGCGAGGCGGGTGCGGACGGCTGCGACATCCTCGCCGGCCTCCTCGGCGCGCTTGATCTCGCCGCGATACAGGATGTTCACCGCGCCCTGCCCGCCCATCACCGCGATCTCCGCGGTCGGCCAGGCGAGGTTGACGTCGGCGCCGAGCTGCTTGGAGCCCATCACGATGTAGGCGCCACCGTACGCCTTGCGCAGGATGACGGTGACGAGCGGCACCGTGGCCTCGGCATAGGCGTAGATGAGCTTCGCGCCTCGGCGGATCACGCCGGTCCACTCCTGGTCGGTGCCCGGCAGATATCCGGGCACGTCCACGAGGGTGACGATCGGGATGGAGAACGAGTCGCAGAAGCGCACGAACCGGCTGGCCTTCTCGCCCGCCTCGATGTTGAGGGTTCCGGCCATCTGCGAGGGCTGGTTGGCGATGATGCCCACGGAGCGCCCCTCGACGCGGCCGAAGCCGATGAGGATGTTCGGGGCGAACAGCGGCTGCACCTCGAGGAACTCGCCGTTGGCCTGCCCTGAGCCCGTCGAAGGGTCGACGATGCGCTCGATGACGGAGTGCATGTCGTAGGGCTGGTTGGGGGAGTCCGGGATGATCGCGTTCAGTGCACGATCCGCGTCTGTGGTCTCGAACTCGAAAGCCGTGTCGTAGCCGGGTATCTCCGCCATGTTGTTGTCCGGCAGGAAGCCGAGCAGCGTGCGGGCGTAGTCGATCGCGTCGTCCTCGTCCTCTGCGAGGTAGTGCGCGACGCCGGATCGGGTGTTGTGCGTGTAGGCGCCGCCGAGCTCCTCCATGCCGACGTCCTCGCCGGTGACCGTCTTGATCACGTCGGGACCGGTCACGAACATCTGGCTGGTCTTGTCGACCATGATCACGAAGTCGGTGAGGGCGGGGCCGTACACGGCGCCGCCGGCGGCCGGGCCCATGATGATGGAGATCTGCGGGATGACGCCGGAGGAGCGGGTGTTCATCTTGAAGATCTCGCCGTACTTCGACAGCGCCAGCACGCCTTCCTGGATGCGGGCGCCGCCGGAGTCGAGGATGCCGATCACCGGCATGCCGCTGGTGAGGGCGAACTCCATGATCTTGATGATCTTGTCGCCGGAGACCTCGCCGAGCGAGCCGCCGAAGGTGGTGAAGTCCTGCGAGTAGACGGCGACGGTGCGGCCGTGGATGGTGCCGATGCCGGTGACCACCGAGTCGCCGTACGGGCGGTTGCGGTCCATGCCGAACGCCGTGGTGCGGTGCCGCACGTACTCGTCGAACTCGACGAAGCTGCCGGGATCGACGAGAAGCTCGATGCGCTCGCGGGCGGTCATCTTGCCCTTGGCGTGCTGCTTCTCCTGGGCTTTCTTCTCGGCGTCGACGACGGCTTCGGTGTAGCGGGCGCGGAGGTCCGCGATCTTGGCTGCGGTCGTCGAGAGGTCAGGCGTGTCCGTCACGTTTCCACACTAGTGCCGGCGCATGAAGGGCCGTTGGATGCTCGCCACAACGGATTCGTGGATCCTTTGGGGGTTCGGTCCCTCCGCGTGCAGCTGCGCCCGGCCAGGATCACACCACGAACCGCCAGACGTACTCCAGGCCGTCGTCGGGACGGAACCAGGCGAGGGTGACCACGACGTCGTCGAGATCGGTGGCGCACAGGCACAGCTCCACTCTCTCGGACGGCAGCACCTGACCCCACAGGTCGGTGACGATCCCGGCATCCGGATCGTCGTGGAAGACGCGCACGAAGTCGACCGGCTCGTCGCCGCCGTTCAGGACGAGCGGGTGCGCGCGGTCGGTGCGCAGTACGCGCCAGGGCACGCGGTACGCGGGAGCGGATGACGGGAGCTGAGGGAGTCCGAGAGGCATGCCGTCACGCTAGGAACGGCTTCCGACAGGGTCGCCGATGCGCCGGCATCCGCCGCCGGGCCTGTGCAGGACCGTGTGTCACTCGTCGGCTGTGGAGAGCATCTCGACCTCGAGATCGGTCTCCTCGGCTGCCGGATCGATCGCCGGCCTCCGGCGGACGGCGTCGGTGACCCTGCGGCCGGCCCAGCCCACCCCGCGCACCGCGGTCCCCGCCGCGCTCGCCGCAGCCGAACCCACGAGGCGCGCGCCGTGCAGCATCCGGACCTCCAGCTTCTGCGCTCCGGGGATGGGTTCGAGCTCGGCGGGAAGCTCTGCCGGCGGCCGGCCGAACGCCTTCCGCGACGAGGTCAGCACCCGTCTGCCGAGCACGTGGTTTCCGGCACCGCCGATCGCGGCGCCGATGCCGAACGGCAGCGCCTTGCCCAGGAACGAGGCTCCTCCGTTCACCGCGAACTGCTTGATGAACATGCTCTTCAGCCGATCCACCAGAGGTCCGACGGCCGCACGCGGCAGCGACTTCGTCACCAGCTCGCCCCAGTACGCGGAGCGTGTGCCGCCCTTGCCCACGGCCTGCTTGGCCAGCTGCGAGACCAGATCCACGCCCTCCTTGCCGAGCATGAGCGTCATCACCAGAGCCCGGGCGCGATCGGGGTTCTCGACCGGGATGCCGTGCACCTCGGCCACCGACTGCGCGAACAGCGCCGTGGACTCCACGAACCCCAGCGTCTCCACGCCCGACAGCGCGAGCGTCACTCCGGTGCCGATTCCGGGCACCACCGCGGTCGCGCCGACCGCGGCTCCGCCTGCGGTCACCGGCGGCGAGATAACGGAGCTCCAGGATGCGCACGATCTCGGCCGGCGTCGCGCGCGGGCTGCGCAGACGGATGCTGCGGATGTGTGCGACCACCAGGGGTCGCTGCACCGCGAGCACCCGGTCGACACCGCGGATCACGAACGGATGCTCGTCGGAGCCCACCGGCGGCAGACCGGTGTCCCAAACGGAGTCCGCGGGGAGCGAATGGATCTTGTGCACCTTTTCGCGCATGCGCCGATCCTATGCATCTGTGCCTGCGAATCGCCTTCGGCGGGACCCGGGAAGGTCTCCGTCGGACGCAAGGAGGATTCTGCAGCTCCCGCACCTGCCAGAGCGGTGAAAACCTCCTTGCATCGGTGGGCCTCACTCGCGGCGTCCGGCGCAAGGAGGAAAACGTCGATCCGAGGCGGGCTGCGGCGGCGAAAAGCTCCTTGCCCACTGTGTGCTCGGCCGCGGCAAAGACGTACTCGCCGAGGGAAAGCTGAGAGCCCGGCTCCGCAAGGGAACCGGGCTCTCGAAAGCGGCGGGTCAGACGAACAGGTTGGCCCGCTCGAGGTCCTCGGCGAAGTCGATCTCGACCGCATACAGATCAGAGACGTCCATCGGCTCGATGAGCACGCCGTCCTCGGCGATCGCCAGCTCGAGGCCGCGCTCGAAGTAGTCCTGGTCGTCGACGCGCTGCAGCTGGCGCATGAACGCCTTCTTGTGCGCGGAGGAGATGTAGTTGATGCCGACGGCCTCGCCGAGACCGCCCTTGACGGTCTTGGACAGCTCCTTGATGAAGCCCTCCGGGCTGACGGTGTACTTCACCTCTTCGTCGCTGACCTTCGAGGTGTTGACGGTGACGAACGACTGGTCGCGTTCGATGAGTTCGATCGCACGACCGAGGATGCGCGGGTCGAACACGACGTCGCCGTTCATCCAGAGCACGCCACCGCGGCCGGTGACGCCGAGTGCGCGCAGCAGGCTCTTCGAGGTGTTGGTGACGTCGTAGCGCTCGTTGTGCACGTAGTTCACCTGCGGGAACGACTCGATGATCGTCTCGGCGCGGTAGCCCACGACGGTCGTGATGCGGGCGTCGCCTCCGAAGGCGGCGCGGATGTTCTCGTGCTGCTGCTGCATGATGCTGCGGCCGTCGTTCAGCTCGGTGAGCGGCTTGGGGAGGGCGCGCCCGAGGCGCGAGCCCATGCCGGCGGCCAGGATGACGGTCTGAAGAGTCACGAATGCTCCTGAAAAGTATCTGTGTTCACTGTCGATTCATCGACGAGACACCTCTTCGTGCCGGTCCCATGCTAGCGAAGCGGCCTGAGAGAGCCCCTGGCGGGGAGGCGGCGTTGCCGTTTCGTGATCGAGTACACACCGGACACTCAGGATCGGTCATGGCGCGAAATACCGCGGCTCGCGGACCCCGGGAAGCTCAGGGACGGTTGATAGCGTAATAGATGTGACTGCTTCCTCCCCCACACCCGGCGACGACCCCGTGAAGGCCCCAGCTGCGGCGGAGGATGCCTCCGCGACAGCGAAGAAGCCCGCCGCGAAGAGGTCGACGGCAGCATCCGGGTCCGCCGCTCAGGATGAGAAGGCCAAGGCCAGGAAGGACGCCGCGACGCAGGCGGCGGCGAAGACCGCGGCCGTGAAGACGGCGGCTCGCAAGACGACGGCGGCGAAGACCGCGGCGGCGAAGAAGACGTCCGGCGCGGCGGCGGCCAAGACCGCCGCGGCGAAGACCGCGGCGGCGAAGACCGTCGGCATCCAAGTCGGCGGCGAGGACGACCGCATCGCAGACCGCTGCGAAGAGGACCGCCGCGGCCAGGACCGCGGCGACGGCACGTGACGAGGAGGCGGCCGCGACCACGGCCGCCGCGAAGCCCGCCACGACGAAGGCTCCGGCGAAGAAGACCGCTGCAAAGACGGCTGCGACGAAGACCCCGGCGACGAAGACGGCTGCGACGAAGGCCCCGGCGACGAAGACGGCTGCGACGAAGGCCGCGGCGACGAAGACGGCTGCGACGAAGGCCGCAGCGGCGCGGACGACGGCCGCGAAGAGCTCTGAGACTCCCGCGACGAAGGCGGCTGCCAAGAAGGCTCCTGCCAAGAAGGCTCCGGCACCCACGACCTCCGCAGCGACGGCCGCAGCGGCGGCCTCCGTGGATGTCGGGGCCGCGTCCGCCATCACGAAGAAGCCTGCGGCGAAGAAGCCCGCCGTGACGACACGCCCCGGCGCGAGGACCGCAGCGGCGGCCGCAGCGGCCGGCGTGGTGGAGACTGTGGCTGCAGACGCCGTGACGACGGGTTCTGGGGAACCCGCTGTGAAGGAGGTCATCGTGCCCGAGGAGACTCCGCAGGCCGAGGCGCCACCGCGGGACGACACCGTCGTCCTCCCCGCCGGAGGCCCCGGCGGTCGCCGTCGCGCCAGAGCCGGAACCTGAATCCGTGCCGCAGAGCCGGCCCGCCGGCGAGGCGGCCGAGGCGCCGGCAGCGGAGGAGAAGACGCCAGAGCCGGACCCCGCCTCCGATGACGAGGCGGTGCCCGCGGTCATGATCCGCGGCCTGGTCAAGCACTTCGGCGACACCCGTGCGGTGGACGGAGTCGACCTTACCGTCCCCGCCGGCACCTTCTACGGCATCGTCGGGCCGAACGGCGCGGGCAAGACGACCACGCTGTCCATGGTGGCGGGACTCCTGCGCCCGGACAGCGGGAACATCATCATCGGAGGGGTGGACCAGAAGGCCGAGCCGGTCGCGGCGAAGCGGGCCCTCGGCGTGCTCCCCGACAGGCTGCGCACCTTCGACCGGCTCACCGGCCGTCAGCTGCTCGACTACTACGGACTGCTGCGCGGGCTCGACTCCGGCGTCATCGAGAAGCGAGCGGCCGACCTGGCGCGGGCGTTCGACCTCACCGAGGCCCTCAGCCGAGTGGTCTCCGACTACTCCGCGGGGATGACCAAGAAGGTCATGCTCGCCGGTGCCATGATCCACTCGCCGCGCGTGCTGGTGCTCGATGAGCCGTTCGAGTCGGTGGATCCGGTCTCGTCGGGCGTCATCCTCGAGATCCTGCGCGCCTACGTCGACCACGGCGGCACGGTGATCCTGTCCAGCCACGGGATGGACCTCGTCGAGCGGGTCTGCTCGCGCGTGGCGATCATCGTCGGCGGTGAGGTCCTCGCCGAGGGCACGATCGACGAGGTCCGCGGCGGGCAGTCGCTCGAGGCGCGTTTCGTCGAACTGTCCGGCGGCAGCGCCGAGGTGGAGGGGCTCGAGTGGTTGCACACGTTCTCCGCCTGAGGCTCGCCCTCCTGGCGGGATCGCTGCGCACCGGGCGTCCGGTGCGCACGATCCTGGGTCTGCTGGTCGTCGCCGCGCTGACCGCCGCCACCTGCGCGGCCGTGCTCAGCCTGGGTGACGGGCCGCTGGACACCGCACGATCGGTGATCGTGCTCGGCGGCGCGGCCGTCTTCCTCGCGTTCCTGCTCGGACCCGTGCTCATCGGCACGAACGACCAGCTCGACCCGCGCAAGTTCGCGGTGTTCGGCGTCGACGAGCGGCGGATGCCGTGGACGCTGGGCCTCGCATCGGCGATCAGCGTTCCGAGCGCGGCGCTGCTCGCCGTCGGCGTGTGCGTCATGATCGTCGGCATCGGGTTCGGCGTGCCCTGGCCCGTCGCCGTCCTCTCGACTCTGCTCGGTGTCGCGGTGACCATGGTCGCCGCGCGGATCGGGATGGCGGTGAGCGCGCTGCTGCTTCCGGAGCGGCGGTCCCGCGAGCTGACCGCGCTGTTCGCGCTGGCACTGATCGTCATCGCCTTCCCGGTCGCGGTGTTCTTCGCCTCGATGGCGTGGGACGGCGCCGTGCCGACGGCCGTCGCCACCGCGACCGCGATCGTCGGCATGACCCCGCTCGGCGCGGCGCAGGGCTTCCTGTTCTCCGTCGCATCCGGCGACGGTGCCGGCGCCTGGGCGAGCGCGACCGTGGGGGTCCTGACCGCCGCGGGAGCCGCCCTGCTCTGGACCTGGCTCGTGCGACGGCTGCTGACGACGGTGGAGCGTCCGGTCGCGGCGCGCGAGCGGTCCGGTCTGGGCTGGTTCGCGGTGCTGCCCTCGAACGCCTTCGGCGCCGTCGCCGCACGCAGTCTGGTGTACTGGCTGCGCGACCGCCGCTACATCGTGAACGTCGTGGTGGTGCCGGTGGCCGGCATCCTCACCGTGCTGCCGCTGGTCGTCGCCGGCGTGCCGCTCGAGCTCGCCGCGCTGATGCCGGCGCCCCTGATCGCGCTGTTCCTCGGCTGGCTGCCGCACAATGACGTCGCCTACGACTCGACCGCGATCTGGGTGCACATCGCGAGCGGGATGAAGGGCGTCTCGGACCGGCTCGGCCGCCTGGTGCCCATGGTGCTGCTCGCGCTGCCGCTGCTGGCCGTCGCCGTGTCGATCACCCTCGCCGTCGTCGGCGACTGGTCGCTGCTGATGCCGTTCACCGGGGTCGTGGCATGCCTGTTCCTCAGCGCCCTGGGGATGTCGAGCGTCTCCTCCGTCGTCGCGCCCTATGCGGTCTCGCGGCCCGGCGACAGCCCGTTCCAGCAGCCGCAGCGCTCCGCGTCGTACGGATCCTACGGTGCGGCGGGAGCGCTGCTGGCGGCCCTGCTGCTCACGGTCCCGGCCGGCTGGCTGTTCGTGCAGACGCTGGTGGAGGGAGACCAGCACGGACCCGCGACGTTCTGGACCGGCATCGTCGTCGGCGTGATCGCGCTCGCCGCTGGGGTGAGCGTCGGCGGGCGGATCTTCGAGCACAGCGGTGAGCGGCTGATGGAGTTCGCGGAGACGACCTGATCGGCATCCGCACGCCCTCGGGGCTGCGACGGCGATTAGACTCACGGTCATGAGTACTCCGCTGGACAGCCCCGATCAGGGCGGCGTGGCAACGCTTGATCGCGAACTCGAGGAACTCCTCAAGGAAGAGCACTTCGAGCCGGGCGACCATGAGCGCTTCTCGCACTACGTGAAGAAGGAGAAGATCCTCGAGTCCGCGATCACCGGCAAGCCGGTGCGAGCTCTGTGCGGCAAGAAGTGGACCCCGGGTCGCGACCCGGAGAAGTTCCCGATCTGCCCCACCTGCAAGGAGATCTACGAGTCGATGGTCGGCTGAACCGGCCCTTCGACAGGCTCAGGGACCCGATAGGCAGGCTCAGGGACCCGGGATTCAGACCGCGTCGACCCAGAGCGTCGGGATCGCAGGGTCGGACTTGCTGAGTGCCAGCGCGCGGATCGGCAGTTCCTCGCGCACTCGCAGATGATGTGCACGAGCGGATGCGGTGCCCTGCGTACCCTCGAACGAGGTGTCGATGTCGCCGCGCTCGACGAGCACGACCTGCAGCGGCCTGGCATCCGGGTGCTCCGCCGGCACGTCGACTTCGTCGAAGCCCGCGGAGACGGCGATCGTCTCCGCCGTCGCCGTGCCGTCGGCGAGCGCGCGGAAGGCGGCCTTCCTGCCGCCCTTCGACGCCTTGTCCGCCGAGGCCTTCGCCACCGGCACCCAGGATCCCGCCGCATCCTGCCTGGCGACGAGCTTGTACACCATGCTCGCGGTGGGGTAGCCCGAGCCGGTCACGACAGAGGTGCCCACGCCGTAGGCGTCGACGGGAGACGCGGCCAGCGCGGCGATCGCGTACTCGTCCAGGTCGCTGGTGACCGTGATCCGGGTGCCGGTGGCGCCCAGCTCGTCGAGCTGCGCGCGCACCTCAGCGGCCACGATGGGCAGGTCGCCGGAGTCGATGCGCACACCGCCCAGGGAGGTGCCCGCGACGCGGATCGCGAGATCGACACCGGCGCGGATGTCGTACGTGTCCACGAGCAGCGTGGTGTCGGTGCCGAGCGCGTCGATCTGCGACCGGAAGGCCGACTCCTCGTCGTCGTGCAGCAGCGTCCAGGAGTGCGCGGCGGTTCCCATGGTCGGGATGCCCCAGCGGCGGCCGGCCTCGAGGTTGCTGGTGGCGCCGAAGCCGGCGATGTACGCGGCCCGGGCGGCCGCGATGGCGGAGTGCTCCGCCGCGCGGCGCGACCCCATCTCGGCGAGTGGCCGCTCGCCGGCCGCGATGCTCATCCGGGACGCCGCGGTCGCCACCGCCGAGTCGTGGTTGAGCACGCTCAGGGCCAGGGTCTCGAGCACGACGGCGTCGGCGAAGGTGCCCTCGACGGTGAGGATGGGGGATCCGGGGAAGTACAGCTCGCCTTCGCGGTATCCGCGGATGGTGCCGCCGAAGCGATAGCCCTCGAGGAAGGCGAGCGTGGCGGCATCCACCACGTCGCCGTCGCGCAGGAATCGCAGTTCTTCCTCGCCGAAGCGGAAATCGCGCAGCAGGGCCAGCAGTCGTCCGGTTCCGGCGACGACGCCGAACCGCCGCCCGCCGGAGAGGCGTCGCGAGAAGAGCTCGAACACGCAGGGCCGGGAAGCGGTGCCGTCGCGGAGCGCTGCGGCGAGCATGGTCAGTTCATAGCGATCGGTGTACAGCGCCGTCGACGTCGTCATGAGGTCGAGCTTACTGACGGCGCCCGGCGTCGTTCGTGGAACAGTCGCGTTCGGCCGCATCCCGCGCCAGTACACTGAATCGGCCGGATCGAACACGCCGCAGCCCTGGCGACCACCCGGATCCGGCGGAGGAGTGCGCGTGGACGACCTGACCAGGCTCGCGAACGGCGTCGTGTGGCCCGGTTTCCTGGGCGACGATGTGCCGCGATGGCTCGAATCCGAGCTGCGGGGCGGCCTCGCCGGCGTCGTCTACTTCGCGCAGAACCTGCAGGGCGACACCGCCGCGCTGAGCGCGCGCATCCACGAGATCGCCCCGCACGCCCTGATCGGCATCGACGAGGAGGGCGGCAGCGTCACACGCCTCGAGACCTCGACGGGGTCGACCGTGCCCTCGGCAGCGCAGCTCGGCATGCTCGACGACCTGGATGCCACATACGACACCGCGGCGGAGATCGCTCGGCGATGCGCGGCGGTCGGCGTGGACGTCGTGCTCGCCCCCGTCGCCGACGTGAACACCGATCCGCGCAACCCGGTGATCGGAACGCGCGCTTTCGGCAGCGACACCGCGCTGGTCTCGCGTCATGTGGCCGCGGCCGTGCAGGGCATCCAGGACACCGGCATCGCCGCCTGCGCGAAGCACTTCCCGGGGCATGGCGACACGCACACCGATTCCCATCACGATCTTCCCCGCGTGGACGCGACGGCGGCGGAGATGGCGGAGATCCACCTGCCGCCGTTCACCGCGGCGGTGCGTGCCGGGGTGCGCGCGATCATGACGGCGCACATCAGCGTGCCGGCATGGGGTGAGATTCCGGCGACGCTGAACTCCGCCGTGCTCGGGCTGCTCCGCGAGGACGGGTTCGATGGGGTCATCGTCACCGATGCGCTCGACATGGCCGCGATCCGCGAGACCGTGGGGATCGGCGGCGGCGCCGTCCGGGCACTCGCCGCAGGAGCCGACCTGCTCTGCGTCGGCAATCCCACGAACCCGGGGCCCGCGATGATGCCGGACCAGGACGAGCGCGACTTCCGCGCGGCCCGCGACGCCATCGTCGCCGCGCTGCGCTCGGGGGAGCTCAGCCGCGAGCGGGTCGAAGAGGCCGCCCGAAGGGTCGCGGCGATGGCCGCGCAGACCGCCGACGCGCGGGGGACGGGGCAGGAGGGCGCGCTGGACGCCGAGGGCGTCGTGCGTCGAGCGATGGTCGTCCGCGGCGAGGTCGTCGCCTACCCGGACGGACCTGCCACCGTCGTCGACATCCGCCGTCCCTCGTCGCTGGCCGTGGACAGCGCGGCGGGGCATGTCGCCACTGCCCTCGCCGCCGGCGGGCCCGTGATCCGGCGCGACGCCGAGACCGCCGACGGCGAGGCCGTGGCGGAGATCGTGGCAGGTGCACGCACGAGGCGCAGCATCCTGCTGGTCGACCGCCTCGACGAGACCTCCGCGCAGCGCGCCGTGGCCACCGCCGTCTCCGGCGGGGCGCCGGACACCGCGATCGTCAACGTCGGCGTGCCGAGCGCCGGGGTGCCGGGAGCGACGGTGCTCGAGGTCGCCGCCGCGAGTCTCGTCGCCGCGCAGGTCGCCCGGCGCATCCTCATCGGGAACTGAAGAAAGGGACGCACATGACGCGCGACGACGATCTCCGCGAGAAGCTGGGGACGCTCTCCACAGAGGCCGTGGACCCGGTCTACGCCGAACTCGACCTCCTCGACACCGAGGGCCAGGTCGAGCTCATGCTCCGTCAGGGCGTGCAGGCCGCCGAGGCCGTCGCGCGGCAGGGCGACGCCATCGCGCGCGCCGTCGACGGCATCGTCGGGAGGCGTTCGACGGGCGGACGGCTGATCTACATCGGCGCAGGCACGGCGGGGCGGATGGGCGTGCTCGACGCGAGCGAGATCCCGCCCACCTACGGGACCGCCCCCGACGAGGTGATCGGTCTCATCGCCGGCGGCGACGTGGCGGTGCGCGCCGCCGTCGAGAACGCGGAGGACGACGATGTCGCCGGACGAGCTGCGGTCGACGGCATCGGACTCACCGCCGCCGACGCCATCGTCGGCGTCTCGGCGTCGGGACGCACGCCCTACGTATCGGGCGCGCTGGCGCGTGCGCAGGAGATCGGCGCGTTCACGATCAGCCTGGCGGGCAACGCCGGAGCGGTGATCTCGCGCGGAGTGGATGTCGCGATCGAGGTCGACGCCGGTCCCGAGATCGTCGCCGGCTCCACCCGGCTCAAGGCCGGAACCGTGCAGAAGCTCGTGCTGAACGCGCTGTCCACGCTGGTCATGGTGCAGGAGGGCAAGGTCCTCGGCAACCTCATGGTCGATGTGCAGGCCACGAACGAGAAGCTCCGTGTGCGTGCGCAGCGCATCGTCATGAACGCGACCGGATGCGATCTCGGCACCGCGGCCTCGGCGCTCGAGGCGGCCGGCGGGTCGGCGAAGGTCGCGATCGCGATCGCTGCGAGCGGCGCGGATGCCCCGGCGGCGCGCGCCGCCCTGGAAGAGGCCGGTGGCCGGCTCCGTCCTGCGTTGGAGTCGCTCGCCGCGGGCTAGGCTGGATCATCATGAACGACGCTCCGATCGGCATCTTCGATTCCGGGGTCGGCGGACTCACCGTCGCGCGGGCGATCCGGGCCCAGCTGCCGCAGGAGTCGATGGTCTACATCGGCGACACCGCGCACTCGCCGTACGGACCGAAGCCGATCGCAGACGTCCGCCGATACGGCCTCGAAGTGCTCGACACCCTCGTCGAGCAGGGCGTCAAGATGCTCGTGATCGCCTGCAACACGGCATCCTCGGCCATGCTCCGCGACGCGAGGGAGCGCTACGACGTCCCCGTCGTCGAGGTGATCGGCCCCGCGGTGCGCCGCGCCGTCTCGACCACGCGCAACGGCCGGATCGGCGTGATCGGCACCGTCGGCACGATCGGCTCGCGCGCCTATCAGGACATGCTCGAGGTGAACGAGCGGCTCGAGGTGTTCGCCGCCGCGTGCCCGCGGTTCGTCGAGTTCGTCGAGGCCGGGATCACCGGCACACCGGAGGTGCTCGCCACCGCCGAGGAGTACCTCGCGCCGCTGCGCGAGGCCGGCGTCGACACGCTCGTGCTCGGATGCACGCACTACCCGTTCCTGCGCGGCGCGATCAGCTACGTGATGGGCGACGGCGTCAGCCTCGTCTCCAGCGATGACGAGACCGCCGCCGACGTCTACCGGCAGCTGGTCGCCGGCGACCTGCTCGCCTCATCCGACGCCCAGCCCACCCACGTCTACGAGGCCACCGGCGACTCCGCCGACGACTTCACCGCGCTGGCGAACCGCCTGATGGGGCGTGAGGTGCGCGACGTGCAGCTCGTGCAGACCGGCGTCATCACGCTCCCTCATCTGTCCCTGGAAGGAAACAATGTCTGACATCACCCGCGCCGACGGCCGCACTCCCGATCAGCTCCGCGAGATCACGATCGAACGAGGGTGGAGCGCGAACGCCGAGGGCTCGGCACTGATCAGCTTCGGCGGCACGAAGGTGCTGTGCACGGCGTCCTTCACCAACGGCGTGCCGCGCTGGCTCACCGGGAAGGGCAAGGGCTGGGTCACCGCCGAGTACGCGATGCTGCCGCGCGCGACGAACAGCCGGAACGATCGCGAGAGCGTCAAGGGTCGCATCGGCGGACGCACGCACGAGATCTCCCGGCTGATCGGGCGTGCGCTGCGCGCCGTCGTCGACACCAAGGCTCTCGGCGAGAACACCATCGTCATCGACTGCGATGTGCTGCAGGCCGACGGCGGCACGCGCACCGCGGCGATCACGGGGGCGTACGTCGCGCTCGCCGACGCTATCGAGTGGGGCGCGAGAAGAAGTTCATCGGCAGGAACTCCACGCCGCTGCTGGACTCGGTCGCCGCCGGTGTCGGTCGGCATCATCGACGGAGCGCCCATGCTCGACCTGGCGTACGTCGAGGACGTGCGCGCCGAGACCGACATGAACGTCGTCGTCACCGGTCGCGGCCTGTTCGTCGAGGTGCAGGGCACCGCCGAGGGCGCGCCGTTCGACAAGCGCGAGCTCGACGCGCTGCTCGACCTGGGCGTCGCCGGGTGCGGCGAACTGAAGGAGCTGCAGCTGAAGGCGCTGGCGGAGGAGCGGGCGTGAGGATCGTCCTCGCGACGCACAACGCGCACAAGGTCGCGGAGTTCGGCGGCATCGTCGCGGCGACCCGCCCCGACCTCGAGGTCGTCGGGTACGAAGGACCGGAGCCGGTCGAGGACGGCGTCACCTTCGAGGAGAACGCGCTGATCAAGGCCCGTGCCGCCGCACGGCACACGGGGACCCCCGCGCTCGCCGACGACTCCGGCATCGCCGTGGACGTGCTGGGCGGATCGCCTGGCGTCTTCTCCGCATACTGGGCGGGGCAGAAGAAGGACGACGTCGCGAACCGGGAGCTGCTGCTGGATCAGCTGCGCGACATCGCGGATCCTCACCGCGCCGCCCGCTTCGTCAGCGTGATCGCCCTGGCGCACCCGGACGGACGCGAGTGGACGGTGCGGGGGGAGTGGCCCGGGCGTCTCGCGCATCAGGCGGCGGGTGCCGGCGGGTTCGGCTACGATCCGGTGTTCGTGCCGGACGGGCAGACGGCGCCCGAACGGACGGTGGGGAGTTCACCGCGCAGGAGAAGCAGTCGGAGTCGCACCGCGCCCGTGCCTTCGCCGAGCTCGTCCCGCTGCTCGCCGCCCTCTGATCCGCCGGCGCGGCGGAGTGCGTCGCGAATGATTCTCATCCCCATTCCCGACTGGGCGAAAAGGCGCTTCACCAGGGACTTCCCGTCCTACGCTTGAGGCATGCACGATCACGCTCCGACCGACCTCCGTTCGTCGAGCAACCGCCGACTGCTGACGATCTCGCTGTGCCTGACGGCCACGGTGATGATCGTTCAGGTGATCGGCGCCATCCTCAGCGGCTCGCTCGCCCTGCTGGCCGACGCCGCGCACATGTTCACCGACTCCTCAGCACTGGTGGTCGCGCTGATCGCGAGTGCGGTCGCCGCCCGGCCCGCCGACGACCGGCGCACGTTCGGCTATCAGCGTGCCGAGGTCTTCGGCGCGCTGATCAACGCGATCATTCTCATCGTGCTGATGGTGGTGGTCGCGCTGCAGGGCATCTCCCGGTTGATCGAGCCCGGCGAGGTCGAGGTCGCCGGCCCGCTGATGCTGACCGTGGCCGTGATCGGCATGATCGCCAACGCGATCTCGATGTGGCTGCTCAGCTCGGCCCAGAAGCACAGCATCAACGTGCGCGGCGCCTACCTCGAGGTGATGGGCGACCTGATCGGCTCGGTGATGGTGATCATCGCCGCCATCGTCATCGTGACGACCGGCTGGATGCCGGCAGACGCGATCGCGTCGCTGGTGATCGCGGTCATGATCCTGCCGCGCGCGATCTCGCTGCTGCGCGAGGTCTTCTCCGTGCTCGCCGAGTCGGCGCCGAAGGGTACCCAGGTCAGCGAGATCCGCGAGCATCTGCGCGGCTACGACGGCGTCGTCGACGTGCACGACGTGCACGTCTGGCAGCTCACCCGCAGCGCGCCGGTGTTCACCGCGCACGTGCGCGTCGAGCCCGACGTGCTCATGGACGGACGCGCGGCGACTCTCCTCGACGAGTTCCACACCTGCCTGTCCGATCACTTCGACGTGGAGCACTCCACGTTCCAGCTCGAGCCGGCCGATCGCTCCGAGTGCGAGGCCGCTCACGACTGACCCCGGTCAGTCCTCGATGCGGATCTCGGCGACCGACTTGTCCGGCCGCAGGCCCCGCCAGCGGGCGTGGCGCAGGATGCCGCCCGGCGTCCAGTTGCCGAACTCCACCTCGCCCACGAGTTCCGGACGGACCCAGAGCGCGTCCGAAGCCTCCGGGGCGGGCACCTCGACCGGCGCAGTGCGTACGCGCAGCGGCGTGAGCCTGGCGTGCAGGTCGCGCAGCATCCGGTCGGTGAATCCCGTGCCGACGCGGCCGGCATAGCGCAATCGCTGGGTTCCTGAGCCTGTCGAAGGGTCCGGCACGGCGAGTAGCAGTGAGCCGAACGTGCCCGCCCGATCTCCGTGGCCCGGCCTCATGCCGATGATCGCCGCCTCCTGGGTGCGGGTGAGCTTCAGCTTGAGCCAGGCGGACGAGCGCCGTCCCGGGCGGTAGAGCGAATCCGGGTCTTTGGCGACCACCCCCTCCAGCCCGTGCTCCTGGCTGGTCGCCAGCGCGTCGTCCACGTCGTCGAAGACGGGCGTCACCTGCACCGGGGCGTCGAGGCCCTCGGCGAGCTGCTCGAGCAGCTCGCGGCGCTGCCGCAGCGGCACGCCGGTGAGGTCGTGACCGTTCAGGCGCAGCAGGTCGAACAGCAGGTAGACCACCGGCGTGCGCACCACCTCGCGCTCGATCTCGCGGGCCTTCGTGAGATGCATCCGGTCCTGGAGCCGGCTGAAACTCGGATGGCCCGCAGCGTCGAAGGCGACGATCTCACCGTCCACGACTGCGTCCTCGGCCGGCAGATGCGGCGCGCCGTCCGCGGTGAGCTCGGGGTAGCGGGCAGTGATGTCGGTGCCGCTGCGGGCGTGCAGCCGCATGCGTTCCCCTGACCAGGTGCCCAGCGCACGGATGCCGTCCCACTTGATCTCGGCCCAGCCGCGTGCGCGCGCCATGCCCGGCGTGCCGTTCTCGGCGAGCATGGGCCGCGGGGCATCCGTCGTGGCATCCTCGCTCGGCAGAGGAGCAGGGCGCGCGGGCGGCGGATGCCGGTGCGCTCCGCCCTCCTTCATCCGGTGCAGCAGCCACTGTGACTTCTCGCCCTCCCCGGAGGTGCGGATCAGCGCGAGCCGCACGGTGCCGAGGCGTCCGCCCGGTCGCCCGGTGAATGTGCCGATGACCTCGTCGTCACGCCACTTCTCCAGGTCGACCGTGCCGGTGTCCCAGATCGTCATGCCACCGGCGCCGTACTCCCCGTGCGGAATGGTGCCCTCGAACGTGAGGTACTCGAGGGGATGAGGCTCGGTCATCACCGCCAGGTGGTTGCGTGCGGGCGTCTCCGGAACGCCCTTCGGCACCGCCCAGCTGATCAGCACCCCGTCGCGTTCGATGCGCAGGTCGTGATGCAGGCTGCTGGCGTGGTGCTCCTGGATCACGAAGCGCGTCAGGGGGATCCGCCGGCGGCGGATCCGGGCATGGGCTCGGGGGTCTTCGCCGCATCGCGCTTGGCGAGGTAGGGCGCGAGCGCAGTGGGGATCGGCGCGAGGGCGGCGAACGGATCGATCCCGGCCTCCACCCTGGCGAGCACCTCGTCGAACTCGAGCTGGGCGAGGTCTGGGTCGTCCAGCTCCTCCCAGGAACGCGGCGCCGCCACCCATGGCCGTGCCCGGCCGCGCAGCGAGTACGGCGCGATCGTCGTCTTGGACGCGTTGTTCTGGCTCCAGTCGATGAAGACCTTTCCGGGGCGCAGCGCCTTCGACATCACGCTGGTCGCGAGATCGGGATGTTCGGCCTCGATCGTGCGCGCCAGCTCCTTCGCGACCGCGGAGATCTGATCGCTGGTCTGCGCGCCGGTGCCGTCGTCGTCGACGGGCAGCGCGGCGTAGAGGTGGATGCCCTTGCTGCCGCTGGTCACCGGCACCGGGTCCAGGCCCATGCCGGTGAGGATGCCGCGTGCGCTGCGTGCGATCTCGGCGCACTCCGCGAGGCCCGCTCCCGGGCCGGGATCGAGATCGAGCACGAGCCGGTCGGGGCGCCCGCGTCCGCCGGAGGAGGTGAACCGCCACTGCGGCACGTGCAGCTCGAGGGCCGCGACCTGCGCCAGCCAGACCAGCGTCGGCACGTCCTCGGCCAGCGGATACTCCTTGGTGCCCTCGGAGTGCTCGATCGGCATCCGCCGGATCCATTCCGGTGCGCCCTGTTCCAGCTGCTTCGTGAAGAAGGACGACTCCGGGGCATCCGCCGTTCCCACGCCCTCTACCCAGCGCTTGCGGGTGACCGGCCGTCCGCGCAGATGCGGCAGCATCACGGGGGCGACCCGGGTGACGTAGTCGATGATCTCGCCCTTGGTGGTGCCGGTGGACGGATAGACGATCTTGTCGAGGTTGGTGATGCGCAGACGGCGGCCGTCGATCTGCACGACCTGCCCGCCCGAAGCCATGGGGAAAGGCTAGGGCACATCGACTGCGGCCGGTATGTCAAGGGGGCTGGCCCGGGCGTGCACCCCTGGTGTGTACTGGTGCCATGAGGACGATCTGGAAGGGCGCCCTGACCTTCGGGCTGGTGAACGTGCCGGTGAAGGTGTACTCGGCCACGGAGGACCACGACGTGTCGCTGCACCAGGTGCACGACGAGGACGGCGGGCGCATCCGGTATCAGCGCGTCTGCGAGGTGTGCGGAAAGGTGATCCCCTACGCGGACATCGACCGCGCGTACGTCGACGACGACGGGCAGACCGTCGTCCTCACCAAGGACGATCTGGCGGCACTGCCGGCGGAGAAGAGCCGGGAGATCGACGTGCTGGAGTTCGTGCCCACCGAGCAGGTCGACCTGCTCACGCTCGACAAGGCGTACTACCTGGAGCCGGACTCGAAGTCGCCGAAGGCGTACGTGCTGCTGCGGAGGACGCTCGAGCAGACCGATCGCACGGCGATCGTGCAGTTCACGCTGCGGCAGAAGACCCGGCTCGCCGCGCTGCGCGTGCGCGGCGACGTGCTGGTGCTGCAGACACTGCTGTGGGCCGACGAGGTGCGCGAGGCCGCGTTCGCATCGCTCGACGAGGACGTGAGGATCAGTAAGAAGGAGCTCGAGCTGTCGGCATCGCTGGTGGACAGCTATTCCAGCGACTTCGATCCGGAGGAGTACGTCGACGAGTACCAGCGGGAGCTGCGCACGCTCATCGACGCGAAGATCGAGGCCGGCGAGGGGTTCGACGTCGCGGAGACGTTCGCCGAGGAGGGGGCGGCCGAGGGCGGCGAGGTCATCGACCTCATGGCGGCGCTGCGCGCGAGCGTCGAGCGCTCGAAGGCCGAGCGCAAGAAGGATGCCGGGTAGCGCTGCTCGCTAGTGCTTGCCGTCGCCGTCGAAGTCGGGCGCGCGGTCGAACACCTCGGGGTCCAGGACGAGGGCGGACGTCTCCGGCGCGGAGGTGCCGGCCGCCTTCTGCTGTTCGGCTTCGCGGCGCACCTTGCGACGCTCGGACAGGTAGTGCCAGACGGTGACCAGGGCCGTTCCGCCGACTGCGGCGAGCAGGATCAGGTCGATGTACTCCTGCACGAAGTGGCTGAGCCACGGGATGTACGCGATGACGTAGCCGAACATCGTCAGCCCGAAGCCCCAGAGCAGCGCACCGATGAGGTTGTACAGCGAGTAGCGCTTCCACGGCATGTGCCCGACGCCGGCGGCCACCGGCGCGAAGGTGCGCACGATCGGCACGAATCGCGCGAGCACGACGGTCAGCCCGCCGAAGCGGTCGAAGAACGCGTTCGTGCGCTCGACGTTCTTCTTGCTGAACAGCCCGGAGTCCTTGCGCTCGAAGACCGCCGGTCCGCCCTTGTGCCCGATGTAGTAGCCGACCTCGCCGCCGATGAACGCCGCAAGGGCGATCAGGAGCGACACCACCCAGATGTTCAGTCCGAAGATGTCGCTAGTGTGGGTGAGCAGGCCGGCGATCACCAGGAGGGTGTCGCCGGGGAGCAGGAATCCGACCAGCAGGCCCGTCTCGGCGAAGATGATGAAACACACCACCAGGAGCGCCCAGGGGCCCGCGCCGTCGATGATCGTGGCGGGGTCGAGCCAGGGGATGAGTCCGGCGTGGTGCAAGAGAGGCTCCCGTCGAATGGCGGTGGAACGGGCATGCGGGAATGACGAGAGAACGGCACCCCTGCCCGCGTTCCAGCATAGGGGCGCGAGGTGCTGCGCAGCCTGTGACTCTGCCTGATTCGATGCGGGGTGACGCGTGTTGTGCGGAAGGTGGGACTCGAGTCCCTCCGGCGCCCTCCACCCGCCGCAACCCGTCGAAAAGGTCGCTTTGCGCGAATCGGGCGGCGCGCGGAGCCTCCGCGCCGGTGGGGCCCGGTTGTCCAAGGGGCCTGACTTCCGCGCTTTCGGGCCCGAGACCGGACCTCCGGCCCGGCCTCGGCCCGAAGTGCGGAAGGTGGGACTCGAACCCACACGCCCGAAGGCACAGGAACCTAAATCCTGCGTGTCTACCGATTTCACCACTCCCGCGCGGCGTCAGTCAGTCTACTGTCGGGCCTTCCTGTGGATAACTTTCGAGGCCGGTTCGCGATTTCTGACACGATGCCCACGTGAGTCATCCGTCCGTCGTCGTCGCCGAGCGCGTCAGGCGGCGACTGCGCCTGGAGAACACCGATCCGTCCACCGCTCCCGAAGAGGCTCGGCGCATCGCGCAGGCCGAGGTCCGGCGGCACAACGACCGGGCGCTCGCCCGCGGCGAGATGTTCATCGACGACGAACCGGCCCTGGTGCGCGACGTGCTGGCATCCGTGTCCGGCTTCGGACCGCTGCAGCCGCTGCTCGACGATCCCGAGATCGAGGAGATCCTCATCAACGCGCCGGACCGGATCTTCGTGATCCGCGACGGCGAGAAGACCCGCCTCGATCTGCGCCTCACCGATGCGATCGTGCGCGATCTCGTCGAGCGGATGCTGCATTCGACAGGGCGCCGGGTCGACATCAGCCAGCCGTTCGTCGATGCCTCCCTTCCGGACGGATCACGACTGCACGTCGCCATCGCGGACGTCGTCCGCGGCTCGTGGGCGGTGAACATCCGCAAGTTCCTTCCGCAGCATCGCACTCTGGACTCACTGGTGGCAGGCGGATCCCTGCCGCCCGATGTCGGACGGATGCTGCGCGCGGCTGTCTCCGAGGGGCGGAGCATCATCGTGTCGGGGGCCACGCACGCCGGCAAGACGACCCTGCTCGGCGCGCTGCTGGCATCCTGCGCCGACGAGCAGCGCATCGTCACGGTCGAGGAGACCTTCGAGCTCGCCGTCGAGGGGCCCGACGTCGTCGCGTTGCAGGGCCGGCAGGCCAGCCTCGAGGGCAGCGGCGAGATCACCCTCCGCAGGCTGGTCAAGGAAGCGCTCCGCATGCGGCCGGAGCGGCTCGTCGTCGGTGAGGTGCGCGATGCCGAGGCCCTCGATCTCGTGCTCGCGCTGAACACCGGCGTCCCCGCCGCGGGAACGATCCATGCGAACTCGGCGACGGAAGCGCTCGACAAGCTCTGCCTGCTTCCCCTGCTGGCGGGGCGCAACATCGACCGCGCGTTCATCGCGCCGGCGCTCGCCGCGTCCGTGTCCCTCGTCGTGCACGTCGTCCGCGAGCCGGACGGGCGGCGCAGGGTCACCGAGATCCTCGCACCGACCGGTGAGGTCGCCGGCGGACGCATCCTCACCCGTCCCGTCTACCGGGCGGAGGCGCTCTCATGACGCTGCTTCTCGGCGGGATGCTCGCCGCCGGACTCGTGCTCGTGGCGTCGCCCTGGCTCTGGCCCGGCGGTGCGCGGGCCGAGCGCCCGGCACGGGATGGCGCGCTCACTCGCCTGCTCGGGGAGTCCGGGCACGGACGCACCTCGCCGAGCACACTGATCGCCGTGATGGTCGCGGCCGCGCTCGGAGCGGCCGCGATCGCCTGGCTGCTCACATCGCTGCCCGTGCTCGGCGTGCTCGCCGCGCTCGCGGGCGCCGCCGCGCCGGTGCTCTATCTCCGCGGACGGCGGCTGCGTCTGCGCAAAGCGCGCAGGCAGCTGTGGCCCGACGTCTGCGACCTGCTCGTCGCGGCGATCCGGGTCGGGCTCTCCCTACCAGACGCGGTCGCCTCGCTGGCCGACAGCGCACCGCAGGCGGTGCGTCCCGCGTTCGCCGTGTTCGCCAGGGATCTGCGTGCGACGGGCCGCTTCGAGACCAGTCTGGATCGGCTGAAGGCGACCCTGGCCGACCCGATCGCCGATCGCATCGTCGAGACCCTGCGCATGGCGCGTCAGGTCGGCGGCACGGAGCTCACCGGCGTGCTGCGCGCACTGTCGTCGTCGGTGCGCGCCGACGCCGCGCTGCGCGGCGAGGTCGAGGCGCGGCAGTCCTGGATCCGACGGGGCCGCCGTGCTCGGCAGCATCGCCCCGTGGGTGATCCTGGCGCTGCTCGCCATGCGCCCCGAGGGCGCGCGAGCCTACTCGACGCCAGAGGGTGTGCTCGTGATCTGCGTGGGGGCGGCCGTGTCGGTGGTGGCGTACCGGGTCATGCTGCGCATCGGCCGCCTTCCCGAGCCGGGGCGGTGGTTCGGATGAGCGCCGTCACCGACGCCGCGATCGCGGTGCTGCTCGGCGGTGCCCTCGGTGCGGGCCTGATCTCGATCCTCTTCGCGCTCCCGCGCTGGCGCGCACTCCCGCTCGATCGGCGCATCGCCCCGTACGTGCGCGACGTCGTCCCCGATGAGCTGCTCCCCGCCGGGGTGCTGCCCAGTTCCGGGCTGCTCCCGGTGAGTGGACGCCGGCTGCGCGATCGACTGCAGACGGGCTTCGAACGGATGCTGGGCGGTGGCGACGCACTGCGGCAGCGGCTGTCCCAGGCGGGCAGTGCTCAGGAGCCGTCGACCTTCCGCGCCCGCCAGCTCGGCTGGGCACTCGCCGGTCTCCTCGCCGGTTCGGTCGCGGTCGTCGCGCTCGCGATGTCGGGACGTCTCAGCGTGCCGACCGCGCTGCTGCCGGTCATCGGCGCCGCCGTCGGCTCGATCGGATACGACGCCCAGCTGACCGCGCGCGCGAAGGCTCGCCGGGCGCGGCTCGCCGATGAGCTGCCCACCATGCTGGAGTTCCTCGCGCTGTGCCTGGCCGCGGGGAGTCGCTGCCCGACGCCCTGAAGCGGGTGTCCGCCATCGGCACCGGAGAGCTCACCGAGGAGCTGCGCAGGGTCGTGCTGGCCGTGAACACCGGCTCACCGCTCGCCGACGCGCTCGCCGAGATGTCTGGACGCCTGCAGCTTCCGGCGCTCAGCCGCGCGGTGGACCAGCTGACTGCGGCCCTGGAGCACGGTGCCCCGCTGGCCGGGGTGCTCCAGGCCCAGGCGGGCGATGCCCGCGAGGAGGCCAAACGCGTGCTCATCGAGCAGGCCGGCCGGAAGGAGATCCTCATGCTCCTTCCCCTCGTGTTCCTCATCCTGCCGCTCTCGGTGCTGTTCGCGATCTATCCGGGGATGTTCATACTGCGGCTCGGCCTCGGCTGAGTCAGATCGGAGGAGACACATGACCACCATCAAGAGCTTGTTCCGCGGCGCACGCGAACTCGCCGCCGACGAGCGCGGCGATGTGCCGGGCTGGGTGCTCGTCACGTTGATGACGGCCGGCCTACCAGCCGTAACAGCCTGAGCCTATTTAGCCGGTATCGCCGCGTCGTTGCTGGGCTCGCGAGCCGCGCGCTTCGTCGTGTCGTGCGCGGGCCTGCGATCTATGTTGACGGGAAGGCTGTGCTACCGGTTGCCCTTCGCGCGATTGTGCGGGACGCACAGCATCTCGCAGTTGGCCAGATCAGTTGCGCCACCCTTCGACCACGCGGCGACGTGATCGGCATCCATTTCGGCGCGAGCGTAGATGCGAGCCTTGTTGGCGTTGTTCCCGACGGCGCACAGCGGGCAGTTCGAAGCACCGGCTGCCTTAGCCTTTGCGGTCTGCTGCGTGTAGGCGAGATTCTTCGTCTTCTCGTCGAACAGGCGGATGTCGAGCAATTGCGGTTCTTTCTCGCCACCGAGCAGATACTCGTAAATGCCCTTTCGGCTGTTGACGCCAGGGTCTCCCCGCAGCTCCTCAAGCCGAGCCTCCATCTTCGAGGCGCTGTACGACTGCGAATGAAAGCGCTCGTACATCGCGCCCCAGTCGAGACCGCGCATCTCCTTGTCCGGCGGACGAATGAACACACTCCCGACCCAATCGATGACGGACGTGAAGTAGGTTCGGAGGCCGTTGATATCAGCATCCAAGCGATGCGCGCCGAGGTAGCCATCTACGGTCTTGGCTTCGGATGAAGCGACCCAGTCCAAGGCTTCGGCGAGGATGTCCTGACGCTTGGGATCACCCGAGATGTACGACTGCCACTTCTGCATGTTGGCGTTGTGCGAGTTGCTGTACTCCGCCTTGGCCTTCGTGACGAACGGGCCAGAGTAGATGGCGTTCAGCAGCTCTTGCTTGTTCAGCGGGACACCGGCGATGTTGATCGTCTGGAACCACTGCTTGATCTCGTCTTCGTCGCCGTCGCACTCGTAGATGTCGAGCTTCGTGTCCAGAATCTTCTGCTGCAGGTTCTTCGGGAGTGACGAGAAGGTTTGCTCCTTGCCATCGACCTTGATGGCGAACTTGCCGGTGACGAAGCGACCCACGCTCGTGATGCGCTGCTGGCCGTCGAGCACTTCGAGTGTCGGGCCTTCGACGTTGAAATAGATCAGCCCGAGCGGATAGCCCTTGAGCAGCGAGTCGATGACCGCCGCATCGCGCTTACCGTCGTTGTAGATGTAGTTGCGCTGGTACTCGGGCTGAATGACCAGCTTGCCGTCGAGGCCAAACAGGCCCTTGCCTTCGAGCTCGTTGTAGACGAAGCCCTTGAGCACCTCGCCGACCGTGTAATGCTGAAGCTCGGTCTTCACTGGTCGACCTTTCGGTGGCGAATGAACAGACGCTGGTACATGCAGTGCGCCGCACCATCGTCATCCGTCAAGTACGCGATCTGTACCCGCCACGTCCGGTCGTTGGCGCGATGCTTGGCTTGGACTTCAGTCGAAGGTGGTGTGAAGAAGCCGCACTCGTCGGACTGTGCCCATTCGAGATGGTGACTGCGCCCCAATATCTCAAACTGGTCGGGGTTGTACTTGTCAAGAAAAGTGATGGGGACGCCCATCACGCCCTCGTAATCACTGGGGATCGAGTCCGTGTATGAGACTTCGATCGCGTCGTAATTCTCGTACTTTCGGTACTCGCCACCCTTCAAGTCCTTATGCCGGCTGAACCGCAGGTTGTCGGCGACCGTCATCATCTGCATGGGCTCGTGACGCCGACCGTGGTCGATGTTCGTGAACCAGCATGAGTTGCCCAGACGCGTGAAGTCGTAATCGTCGGTGGGCGGATATCCCAAGCGCTCAGCTTTGCGCCTGTCGGCCTCGCTGACTTGTGCACCCTTCGGCACCCCGAACACCATGTCGGTTGTGTTCCCCGTCGCGCCTTTCCACAGCTCATTGCCCTGAAGCCTCGGGAAGATCTCCCTGTAGGTCACTGCGTTGTTGTTGCCGATAACGGAGAACTTCTTTCCTCCGGCGAACAGCCAATTGACGAACTCGCGGAACAGACTGAACGGCGGGTTGGTGATCACGACATCCGCCTCATCGCGCAGAGCGGTGACTTCGGCGCTCAGAAAGTCGCCGTTCCCGTCGAGGTACTCCCACTGGAGGTCGTCGATGTTGATCACGCCGTCTCCGGAGATGTCGTCGGACTCCAGAACAAACTTCTTGCCGTTCAGCCGCGTCTTCGTCGCGTCGAACTTCGGGTCTGCGGTCTCGAACAAGGTGGGCGCATAGAACTGGCCGGCCGGGTTGCTGTCCGGCGCGAAGGAAGTTGAGATCAGCTTCTTCAGTCCGAAATCTACGAAGTGGAGCGCGAAGTACTTCGCGAAGTTGCTCCACTCGGGGTCGTCGCACGGGAGCAGAACGATCTTGTCCCGGAACACATCGGGGTCGAACTCCAAGTAGGCGTTCATCTCGCGCTCGATGTCCGCCCACTGCGTGTAGAACTCATCGTTCTTCGCGCTCTTCGCCGCCGACAGATTGCTGTTCGCTGCGATCGTCATCGTCCTCGCCCTTCCGTTCTGCCGCCGAGAACGGGGCCCGCTCCACATGGTAGCGGCGAGCTCGGACAGTGTCGCGCACCGAGACCCGAGGTGTGTCCGAATCGCCTACAGTGTCACTCCGACGAGCCGCGCGACCTGCTGTCGGAGCGAGTCGCGGTCGCCCGCGTGGTTCCACGCCGTGCCGTCGCTCCGACCGCGAGCCTGCGACCACGGGCGGATGCCGTCGAGGTCGAGCGTGCCGGGGACACGACGGCGGATGGCGCGGTCGGGGTCGATGAAGGCCACGAAGGCGTCGTACCAGCCGCCGCCGTCGCGCTTGGTGATCCAGCACGTCACGCAGAGCCCGTCCCCGGGCCATGCCTCGCTCTTGCGGCGTCCGTGTGCGCTCGTCGTGCCGCACCATGCGCATGGTCCGCCGTCGAGAGCGCGGCTCGGGCGCATGTCAACGCTCACGTCCACGAGGCCGCGCTGGCAGTCGCGGATGACGAACGGATCGACAGCCGACCAGCGTTCGCGTGCTGACTGCTTGGTCGTCGCGTCGGGGAGCCAGGTGGGTGAGAAGCGGCGCGAGTACGCGGCGAGAGCGCCTGGGATGCTGAGACGGTGCACGAGCGCCGACAGCTGTGGGCCGCTCACGCTCGCGTCCGGGATCGGCGCGCCGAGCGCGGACAGCGCGTAGAGCGCGCACTGGACACGCCAGGTCGCGACCGACCCGAGGGAGGCCCGAAGGTGGCGATGCACCGTGGCGATGCTCTGGGCGGTGCTGTCGAGCGCGCGGCAGTCGTCGCACGTCGGGAGGCTCGTGCTCGCGCCGTCCTGCATGGTTTCACTCCGCTCACCGCCAGGGGTCGCGTGGAGGCGGCTGAGCACCGGGTAGTCGGTCAGGTGCTCGGGCGCTGTGGCGATGCCGCAGACGGCGCACGGCAGGAGTCCTTCGGGTGTCGCTCGGAGCCCGATGGGCGAAAGGTCACTGGTCATGGGCATGGGGTTCCTCCTCGACGGCCACGGAGTAGAACGAGGCCGGGTTCTCGTAGCGCCAACGACGTGATCGTGGCGGCTCTGGTGCCGGTGCCGCTGGTGCGGGCTCCGGTCGGATGGTGTGTTCAGCGGCGACGAGCACGGGGGTGGCGCGGGTTTCAGCAGCGCGAATGCGGGCGGCGCGCTGACGCTCGGCCTCGGCGGCTTCGGCTCGTTGTCGCTCTTGGGCGGCGGCGAGGTCGCGACGTATGTTCTCGGTCTGCCAGGACTCGCCCGGATACTTCATGGGACGATTCCGATGTTCATCCGCCTGGTGATGCGGTCGCCGCAGACGCCGTGCGCACCTCGGAAGCAGTAGGCACCCGGCTGGGCATCGTGCACGGTGCAGGCGATTGCCAGCGTCCCAGGCATGACAGCATCACGGGCGATCTGCGATGCCACGAGCGCGACGACGGCGGGGTCAGCGACCGGGTGGTCGTCCCACACGTCGCGGTCGTCGCGGCGGGACTCGCGGGTGCGGAACTCCCGATCCATCACCCTGTCGGCCGTCTCGGGATCGAGGCCACCGTGCTGGGCTGATCGGATGCGATGAGAATCATCAATGCGGTGTGTCATGTCGGGCTCCACTCGAACTCGGGATGCTGGTCGGGGATCGCGGCGAGGAGGTCAGCGCGTCGTGCCTGCTCCATCCGCGTGATGTCGGATCGGTACGGAGCCAGTCGGCGGGTGCGTTCAGCAGCGGCGGCGAGCGGATCGACGGGCGCGGGCTCCGGGTGGTCGCTGAGTGCGTCGAGGCGAGCGCGAGCGCTAGCGGCACGAGCACGGGCCACGGCGGCGGCGTCGGCACGCTTGCGGCGCTCGGTGGACTCGCGCATGCCGCGCAGGATCGCGGCCTTGCTCATGGCGGTCATCGTCGTTCCCCGCTCATGGTGGCGACGAGGCGGTCGAACTCGGCTTCGAAACGCTCGCGGTATTCGACGGTCACGAGGGTGATGTCCTGCTGAGTGTCAAGGCCCATGAGCCTCGCACGGCGAGCGCTGAGCCGGATCAGCGTGTCGATGGCTCGTGCGTTGCCCGATAGCGCCTGAGGCCACAGAGCCGCCTGCATCGCGTCGAGGCGTGCGGACTCGATCTGCCGCAAGCTGTCCACGGCCTCGACGGTGTTCGCGGCCAGCGCCTCCATGACGAGCTGGTGGGCGCGTCCGACGCTCACATCGAGTTGGCGAGCGATGGAGCGGTACGGCGCGCCAGCCTCGCGGAGGCGGACGGCGAGCGCTCGGTTCTCAGCGATGCGGGTGCGGTCACGAGTGCTCATGTTCAGTCCCCTGGTTCAGCAGAATCGGCCTGAACGGTGCCGGAGTCTGCCCGCCGAACGCGTTGCGGCGGTGCTCTTGCGCCATGGCGATGAGCGTGGCCCGCAGGCTCTCTGTGGTCGCGTTCGGGTCGGGCTTGACACCCTCGGGCAGCCCCCGGCGCTTCATCGCCAACAGGATGCCGATGAGGACCTCGCGGCGTGCGCGATCCAGCGGGTCAGTGGGTGGAGTGGGTCGGGGCATGGCTCTCCTCGGGCATGTCGAACAGCGCAGGCAGCTTGAGATGTGGTGCCGCCCGTACCTGACGACGCGGTTTTGAGCGCCTCATGTCCACTCCTCGGGCACGTGGCTGAAGTCGCACGACGGATGGACAGTGAAGCCCTCCGCGATGACTGCGGGGTGCAACGGCAGACGACATACTGCGCACGGACGGGCGCTCGCCGGATCGGCACCGAGCGCGAGATACCAGCACGTGACGCAGATCAGGCACACACCCTCAGGCGTGGTCTCCTCGTCGTGCTCAGCACAGCGGGCGGCAGGAGCTCCGGTCGAGAGGTCTAGCACCCACAGGTACGGCTGACCGGGGACGCGGGTAGGCCAGAGCATCATCGCGGCGCTCCCCAGTTGCTCCGAACCGCGTCAACGACGGCAACACTTGGTGCGAGGACGTCGTTTTTCTCGCTCTCGACTCTTGGCCCTGCCTTAGCTGGTTTGGTTTGGTCTTGTCTTATTTCCGGGGTACGCGCTACTGACGCATCACTAACGCCGTTAGCCGCCTGAGCCTCCGCTTTGAGGTTGGCCTGGAACTTGCGCTGACGTTCTCGGCCCTGCTTGCGGGTTCGCTCCATCTGCGCCTTCGTTGTCTGCGTCTCGGCCCAATCCACGATCTGGAAGCCGGTGGCGGTCGTCGTCCACACCGCGTTCTCGATCAGACCCGCCACGACTTCATCGAGCGCGCAGTCCGCCGGCAGGAGCAGACGTAGCGCTTTCGTTGGGATGAGCCCGTCCGTCTCGTGCTCGATGCCGAACATGAGAGCTCGGGCGTGAGTGGCGAACTCGCACGCGGAAAGGTCTGCCATCGTGGGGTCGGTGAGCCAGCGAGTCGGCAAGCTCGCGTTCCACCCGCGCTTGCTCATGCCACGCGCCTCAGCATGGCGGCGAGGCGTTCGCACTGCTCGTCTGTGAGCGGGGGAGCCTCAGCCAGCGCGCGCTCGATGGCCGCAGCGATGTTCGCGGCGGCGAGGTCGGCGCGACGCTCGGCGATAACTCCGGGCGGGCTCTTGCGCTGGTAGGCGTGGCCCAGATCGGAGCGGGCCTTGCGTGGTGTCGGGAACGAGTCCAACTGGTAGATCCTTCAACGAAAGCGCTGGTGCCCGAGCGCGAGCCGGGACTGCCTTTCGTTGGGGGTGTTCAGTTGGTATTCACTTGTTGGGACGTGTGCCTGACGGCTCAAGCGTAAGCATGCGAGCCACCAGCACGCAAGGGGAGATTTCACTCATGACCTGGGGTTGTTGTACATCTCACGTGTACAAGCGAGGCGAATCTGCGCGCTCATCGGCTCATTCACCGGCACGATTGGCGCGAGCGGCCCCACGTGCCGCGCTGGGCCGCGATCAGCAGCAGTTCCGTGTCGTCGGGTCGATTCGCGGGGTCAGCGCCTCAGCGGGGCGCACAGCGACTTACGTCCAGGCGAGCACGATGCGCCGGAGATCGGGCAGGCGCTCGCCGTCTGGGCCGAGCGCACGGCGTCCGGGACGGCCCTTGGTGATCGTGATGACGAGCCCCAGTTCTTCGATGACGCGCCGTTGCCCGAGCACGCCCAACCGCTTCCACTTCGTCGGCACCGCACGGGCCAGCGCGATGTCGGTGAGGGGGACTTGCGGCGCATCGTGGTCAAGCGCTTCTGCGCGGCATCGATCTTCGCCTGGAGCCCTTGTGCGCGCTCGCGGGCGGCGCTCTTGTTCAACAGGCCGTCAGCGACGAGGCCGACGAGGGTGGCCTCGCGGTCGCGGAGTTCTTTGAGCTCAGCCTGGACGGGTGCGATGTCGGGGGTCTGGCGTAGGGCTGAGACGATGCGCCGATCCTGGAGCCGCCCGAGCACTACGCCCTCGATGTACGGCTCCACGTCGCGCGCGAGGATCGAGACGCACCAGTTGGTCGTGCACTGGTACGACTGCTGGGTGCGCCGCGAGCCGTCCGGGTTCTTCCGGTACTCGGGCCGTGCGAGCATGCGGCCACCGCACACGCCGCAGACGAGCATGCCGCTCAGGAGGTGCTTCGTGGCCGTTGACCACGAGCCCGGGCGCGTGCGGCCCTCGCGCGTCGCGATGTAGTCGTCCCAGGTGCGAGCGTCGATCAGAGGCTCCCACGTCGGCTCAGCCTCGACGCGCTCGCCCAGGTAGGTGACGTGACCGGCGTAGTGCGAGTTGCGGAGCAACTGCTGAACGCGGCGCATCGACCAGACGGTGCGCTCGCCCTCGGGTGCGTTCGTGTCGTGCGTCGGGATGCCGCGCGCGTTCCAATCGTTGGCGATGGCGTACTGGCTCTCGCCGTCGATGTAGCGCCGGTAGCCCTCGCGCACGATGTCGGCCTCGTCGGGGACGACGACGATGGAGCCGTTCACGCGGTCATAACCGAACGGGCGGCGGGAGAACTGCCAGTGGCCCTTGTGCGCGCGTTGCTCGTTCGCCTCCCACTGCCGGATCGCCTTCTGCTCGCCTTCGTACTGGCTCCACGCGGCGACTGTGCGAGCGACAGCGCGACCGGCTGGCGTCGCGAGGTCGAGCCCGCCCTTGTACGACTCCACGAAGTGCACGTCGATGCCGAGGTCGATGACCTTCTCCAGGTCGCTCGTGAGGCGTAGGAGGCGGTCTTGATGCCACGCGATGATGACCTCGGGCCTCGACGCGATCATGGCCTCGAACTCGGGCCGCGTCTTGCCGCTCGTGGCGCTGATGTCGTTGTCCACGTAGACGTGCGTCACCTCCAGCCCGAGGCGCGCGGCGAGCGCGCGGCACTTCGGCTCCTGGCGCTCCACGCCCAGCATCTCGCCCGTGCGGTCTTGCGAGATGCGGCAGTAGATCACCGCCGTCTCGGGGCCGAGAGTGTCCAGTGCGCTGAGCCGTCTACGTCGTGTCGCCATGCTCGCATAATACGCTCATGGCGTTATGAGCGGGTTGGTCGTCCTGATCTGGGCCGTCGCCGGCCCGGCGCTCACGAACCTCTTCGAGCAGGCGATGTCCAGCGTCTCGGGCATCGGCTGAGCACACGTGCGGACGCAGGAGCGGTCGCCGGCGGACGAGCGCGGGTCGAGTCCCGTCGAGTTCGTGCTCGTCGGTGCGCTGCTGACCGCGCTGACGCTCGCCGTCCTGCAGCTGGGTTTCGCCGTGTACGTGCGCAACGTCGTGCATGACGCGGCCGTCGAGGGCGCGCACTACGCCGCACTCGCCGACACCTCGCTTCGCGCGGGAGCGGCGCGCACGGAACAGGTGATCGCGCGGGCGGTCGGCACCGGCTTCGCGGAGGACGTCGCGGTCGGCGAGAGCGGACGCCTCGGGCATCCGACCGTCGTCGTGCGCGTGCGCGCCACCCTGCCGGTGATCGGCCTGATCGGCATCCCGTACGCGATGGAGGTGGAAGCGCATGCGCCGGTGGAGACCCTGGGCGACGGATGATGAGGGATCGGCAGCCCTCGAGTTCATCACCGCGGGCATCCTGCTGCTCGTCCCGCTGGTGTACCTGGTGATCGCCCTGGGCTCCGTGCAGGAGCAGACGCTCGGCGCGGAGGCGGCAGCCAGGCACACAGCACGCGCCATCGGCCAGGCACCCGACTCCTCGGCGGCCACGGCGCGCGCCGATGCGGTGCTGGCCAGCGTACGGGAGGAGTACGGCATGGACGACGTCGACGTCGCGCTGAACTGCGTGCCGGCGGGCGGCCCCTGTCCCCGCGCCGGGGCGACCGTCGTCGTGACGGTGTCGACGCGTCTGACCCTGCCGTTCATGCCGCCGATCGCCGGGCTCGACGAGATCACGGCGATTCCCATCGAGGCGTCGGCCGCTCAGAAGACCTCCCGGCTGTGGGGTGCGCAGTGAGCCGCACGGCCTGCATCCGCCGCGCCCTCGCCGAAGACGAGGACGGCAGCATCCTCCCGCTCATCCTGGGCTACACGCTGCTCGCGATCGCCGTGCTCTTCGTCTGCGTCTGCGCGACCGACTTGTACATCGCGCAGAAGCGACTCGACGCTCTCGCCGACGCCGCCGCGCTCGCCGGTGCCGACGGCTTCAGCCTGACCGCCGAGGGCGATGGTGTGCGTGCGGAACTGACGGACGATCTCATCCGCGAGCAGGCCGCGGCGATCGTCGCGGCGACGGCGCCGGATGCCGCACTCGTGTCGGCCTCCAGCCCGGACGGGGTCTCGGCTCGCGTCACGGTGGCTGCGGCGTGGCATCCGCCACTGTTCTCGCCTTTCGTCCCCGACGGTGTCCCCCTGGAGGCGACGGCGACGAGCCGCACGGCTCTGCAGTGACCGCCGGCGTGACTAATCCGTCGGTCGCGGCACGAACCGCGGGATCCACCGGATGAAGCCGGCAGCGCCGAGCAGGCCGACCACCCCCATCGCGGCCGCCGCGAGCGGCAGCGCGAACAGCGCAGTGATCGCCGACACCAGCAGCGGGGCGATCGCACCGCCGGCATCCGTCAGCGTGCGCCACGAGCCGAGATACGCCGCTGGGTCGCGCTGCGGAGCGGTGTCAGCGCCGAGCGTCAGCAGGATGCCGCTGGAGAGGCCGTTGCCCACGCCGAGCACCGCCGCCAGCATGCCGAACCACAGCGTCGCGGAGTCCAGGTCGTGGGTCAGCGAGAGCACGAGGAACCCGCAGCCCATCAGGATCATCGCGGGCATCGCCGCCCACAGTCGGCCGAACCGGTCCATCACCTGCCCGCTGGCGTAGAACAGCGCGAAGTCGATCGCTCCCGAGACGCCGACCACCAGCGCGATCGTCTGCGCGTCCAGGCCGAGCGACACACCCCACAGCGGCAGCACCACCTGACGTGTGGATCGGACGGCCGACAGGGCGGCCGCGGCGAGCCCGAGACGACCCAGCACGCCGCGGTTCTCCCACATCGTGCGGAAGACGCCGCCGGCCGCCGTGGGAATCGAGCCGGTCACGGCCTCGCCGGTGTCCTCGAGCATCCGCGAATCCGCCACCGGAAGCGGGGCGAACTCCTTCTCCGGATCCGGGCCGAACGTGACCAGCACGACCATCGCGATGAGGCAGACGAGGAAGAACCAGATCGCGGCGTACTCGGTGCGGAACACTCCCAGCAGGCCAGCGGCGACGAAAGGACCGATGAAGACGCCGAGCCGGTAACTGCCGCCCAGCAGGGACAGCGCCCTCGCCCGGAACTCCAGTGGCACCCGCGTCGTCATGAACGCGTGCCTGGCCAGCCCGAACGCCGCAGCGCAGAAGCCCAGCAGGAACACGGATGCCGTGAATCCCCACAGCACGGGCGACAGCAGCATCCCCGCGGCGGCGCCCATCGACACGATGCCGGCGATCACCATGGTCCACCGCTCGCCGAGCTTCGCGACGGCCCAGCCGGCCGGAAGATTGCCGCAGAGCTGACCGACGACCAGCGCGGAGGCGACCAGAGCTGCGAACGCGACGTCGGCGCCCAGCCGGGAGGCGATGACCGGGATGAGGGGGATCACGGCGCCCTCGCCCAGCGAGAACAGCAGCGTCGGCGCGTACACCATCGGTCCGAACTGCCTCAGGACCGTGGATGCGCTGCTCACCTGATCCACGCTACTGCCGTCGCGAGCCCCCGATCACACGAACTCTCAGCAGCGCTCGAGCAGGTAGCCCTTCTCGCCGGGGGCGACGAGCAGGCGATCGCGCAGCACCGTGCGCTCGGGGAGGATGCCCGCGGCGCAGGTGCCGGGGAAGTCGCCCTGTGTGTCCGGATACTCGATGTCGATCACGTTCTCGCCGTAGACGTCGGCGTAGGCGGAGCACTCCTCGAAGGCCGCGCACTCCTCGGCGATCGCGAAGTCGAATCCGGCCTCCTCGCGCATCCGAGACGAGTGCTCGGCGGCGTTCTTCTGCCCGGCCAGCAGTCCCGCATCGTGCGCCACGCCGACCAGTGTCGTCGCCGTCTGCACCGCCGCGTCGGCGTCGAACGCCCCGCCCGAACGGGTGAAGCTGTCGAGGTTGTCCAGCTCCACGGCGTCGAATCCGCGCTCGCCGCAGCCCCGGATCCAGCCGCCGACGTGTTCGACGACGAGGTGCCGTGCACCGGCGTCGCCGAGGTCGAGGAGGACTTCGTCCGGCCAGTCCGGATCACGCACGGTCTCTCCATCGGACCGCAGCAGAGTATCGGCCGGCCAGTCCCCGAGCTCGCCGGGCTGGGTCTGGAAGGCGTTGATGTAGCAGATCGAGAACGTGTCGGGTTCCGGAGGGGCAAGTCGGTCTCTGGCGACGATCGCCGTGCCCGACGGCGCGTCGTACGGTGTGCCGAGCTGGTAGTCGACGCCGCCAGCAGGCAGAAGATCCGTCGGTGCGGCCGACGTGCACCCGGCCAGGGCGACCGCCACGGCCAGCAGCGCCGCGCAGCTGAGCCGGGCACGGACCGTAGGGGAGCACACGGTTCAGACTAACCGCGCAGATCGGCGGAGCACCGCGCGGCGGTAGGCTGGTGGGACCATGCTCGAACTCGATCTCTCCGCCGACATCCAGGCCCTGCGACTCACCTTCGGCGACATCCGTGAGGTCGTCGACGTCTCCCGACTGCGCGACGAGATCGCGCGACTCAGCGACGAGGCCGGCGCCCCCGACCTCTGGGACGACACCGAGCGCGCCCAGAAGGTCACCAGCGCGCTCAGCCACCGGCAGTCCGAACTCGCGCGCATCGAGGGCATCGCCCAGCGGCTCGACGACCTCGAGGTGCTCGTCGACCTCGCCAACGAGATGGGCGACGAGGACTCCGCACAGGAGGCCCGTGCCGAGCTCGCGGTGCTGACCGACACGATCAACCAGCTCGAGGTGCAGACGCTGCTCGACGGCGAGTACGACGAGCGCGCCGCGATCGTGACGATCCGCTCCGGCGCCGGCGGCGACGACGCCACCGACTTCGCCGAGATGCTCATGCGCATGTACCTGCGCTGGGCCGAGAGGCACAAGTACCCCGTCAAGGTGATGGACACCTCCTACGCCGAGGGCGCCGGCATCAAGTCCGCGACCTTCGAGATCGACGCGCCCTACGCCTTCGGCACCGTCTCGGTCGAGGCCGGCACGCACCGCCTGGCGCGGATCAGCCCGTTCGGCTCCGCCGACAAGCGCCAGACCTCCTTCGCCGCGGTCGAGGTCATCCCGCTCATGGAGGAGGCCACCGAGGTGGACATCCCCGAGGGCGACATCCGCGTCGACGTGTTCCGCTCGTCCGGTCCCGGCGGCCAGTCCGTCAACACCACCGACTCGGCGGTGCGCATCACGCACATCCCGACCGGCATCGTCGTCTCGATGCAGAACGAGAAGTCGCAGATCCAGAACCGCGCCGCCGCCATGCGCGTGCTGCAGACCCGCCTCCTGCTGCTGCAGAAGGAGGAGGAGGCCGCGAAGAAGAAGGAGCTCGCGGGCAACATCACGGCCAGCTGGGGCGACCAGATGCGCTCCTACTTCCTCTACGGACAGCAGCTGGTCAAGGACCTGCGCACCGGCTACGAGTCCGGCAACCCGGCGAACGTCTTCGACGGCGACCTCGACGGCTTCATCTCGGCCGGCATCCGGTGGCGCAAGCGTCGCGACGACGACGACTGAGTCTTCAGCCGACACGACGAAGGGCCCGGTGCGAACCGGGCCCTTCGTCGTGTCGGTGCGAGACTCAGCGCAGAGCGCAGGTCGGCGCCGCGTCCATCAGCTCCTGGCCGAAGGCGGACAGGGCCTCTGCATCGCTGAGGGCCGGCTCGCCCGAGGCGATCACCTGCAGCACATCGTCTGGGATGTCCGACGCGACGAACTCCTCGCCGAAGCACTGCAGCTGGGAGTCGGTGAAGCTTTCGGAGCTGGCGGTCGCCTCGGCGATCGTCCGGATGCCCGTCGCGACCTCGTCGGCGCTGGGGCGCTCACCCGAAGTCGACGAGTCGGTGCTCTCATCCTGGGTGTCGGAGGAGCTGCTCGACGAGCCCTCGTAGGTGCGGGCGTTGTTCGCGAGATAGACGATGCCGACGATGATCAGGATCGAGACGATGAGTCCGATCACGGCGGCCACCAGCCCCACGATGCCCGGCCACTTGGCGCCCTTCAGGAACAGCGCGATGATCGAGAGGACGAGGCCCACGAACGGCAGGAATGCGCCGACGAACGGGATCCAGCACAGCAGCAGACCCAGCAGAGCGACACCGAAGGCGATCCAGGAGAGCACCGACACCTTCTTCTTCGGGGCGCCGTCACCGGGGACGCCGCCGACCGGGTAGGCGCTCGGCGTGTAGGCGCCGGGATACGCCGCTCCTGGTGCCTGGCCTGCAACCGGGTACCCGTCTGCGGTGACGCCCGGTCCCGGCTGCCCGGCGGCCTCGGGCACGCCGGCCGCCGCGAGCTCCGCCGACAGCGTCTGCTCCGGCGAGGCCGCCGATGTCGGCGCCCCGCCTTCGAACTGCTCCGGTGCGAACTGGTCGGTCCACTGGGCACCGTCCCACCAGCGCTGCCGGCCGGAGCCGTCGTCGTACCAACCTGCGGGAATGCTCATGATGCTCCTCGTCGCGCCGATGATGCGGCGCCGATCCTCCGTGACGGGCGGAATCGCCCCGTGTACGTGTATATCAGCAGCGGGGACGGCGGACCATGGGGAGCGATGCCCATGCGCACGCAGCGGTCCGTCCGCGGGGAGTGTCGCTCAGGGCCCTGGCCCGCCGCCCGCTTAGGCTCAAGAGGCCATGATCCGATTCGAGAACGTCACCAAACGGTACCGCGGCACCAAGCGTCCCGCCCTGGACGAGGTCGACTTCGAGGTGGAGCGGGGCGAGTTCGTCTTCCTCGTGGGCGCCTCGGGGTCGGGCAAGTCCACCTGCCTCCGCCTCATCCTGCGCGAGGACGTGCCCACCACGGGCCGCGTCGCCGTGCTGGGCCGGGACCTGCGATCGCTCGCCAACCGCAAGGTGCCCTACTTCCGGCGCAACATCGGTTCGGTGTTCCAGGACTTCCGCCTGCTGCCGTCGAAGACCGTCTACCAGAACGTCGCCTTCTCGCTGCAGGTGATCGGCTCCTCGCGCGGATTCATCCAGCAGGCGGTCCCCGAGGCGCTCGCGCTGGTGGGCCTCGCCGGCAAGGAGAAGCGGATGCCGCACGAGCTCTCCGGCGGCGAGCAGCAGCGTGTCGCGATCGCCCGCGCGCTGGTCAACCGGCCGCAGGTCCTGCTCGCGGACGAGCCCACCGGAAACCTCGACCCGGCCACATCCGTCGGCATCATGCAGCTTCTCGCTCGGGTGAACGCGGGCGGCACCACGGTGCTGATGGCCACCCACGAGGCCGGATTCGTCGACCAGATGCAGCGTCGCGTCATCGAGCTGAAGGACGGCGTGATGATCCGTGACGAGACCGGCGGCGGATACGGCGACACCTCGAACATCCCGCGGCTCACGCCCGAGGTGCTGCGCGGTGCGGCCGCGACGGCCGCGCTCACGGCGGTGCAGGAGGTGCAGCGGCAGACCGAGGCGGTCCCCGTGGTCGTGCCGGATGCCTCGGAGGCCCCGCCCGCGCCGCTCCCGGCACCGGAACCGGCGCCGGCTGCCGATGCGGCACCGCCGCAGTCCGCCGCATCGGAGCCCACGGCACCCGCGCTCCCACCCGACGGGCACCAGCCCCGCACGCATCCGATCGTCCTGCCCGAGGTCGACGTCGCCGAGCTCGGCGTCGCCGACCGACTCGGGCTGAGTGACGACGACGACGAGGAAGTGGGACCCACCTCGTGAACTTCGGACTCATCCTCAAGGAGGCCCTCGGCGGTCTCCGCCGCAATCTGTCGATGGTGATCTCGGTCATCCTCGTCACCTTCGTGTCGCTGACGTTCGTCGGCGCCGCGATCCTCATGCAGACGCAGATCAGCACCATGAAGGCGTTCTGGGGCGAGCGTGCCGAGGTCACGGTGTACCTGTGCTCGCCGCTGTCGACCACGGACGGATGCTCCGCCGGCGCCGCCTCCCAGGACCAGATCGACGCCGTCAAGGCGCAGCTGGAGGGAGACGCTCTCAAGCCGCTGATCAGCGAGCTGCGCTTCGAGACGAAGGAAGAGGCGTTCAAGGACTTCGTGGATCAGTTCGGCCAGGAGCAGGCCGACGTCTATGGCGTCGACGCGATGTCCGAGTCGTTCCGGGTGACTCTGAAGGACCCGTCGAAGTCCGACGTGATCACCGAGGCGGTCGGCGGCATGAGCGGTGTCGACGAGGTCAACGATCAGCGGAAGCTGCTCGACCCGCTTTTCTCGGCGCTCACCGTCGCGACGTACATCGCGGTCGGCATCGCCGTGCTGATGCTCATCGCCGCGGTGCTGCTGATCGCCACCACGATCCGGTTGTCCGCCTACGCGCGGCGCAAGGAGATCGGGATCATGCGTCTGGTCGGCGCCTCCAACCGGGCCATTCAGACGCCGTTCGTGCTCGAGGGCGTGTTCTCGGCGTTCATCGGCTCGGTGCTCGCCGGCATCGCCGTGCTCGCGGGGGTGAAGTTCGGTGTCGAGGGATATCTCGCGGAGCGGGTGCCGTTCATGCGACCCCTGGTGGACATGCAGGACGCGATCTTCGTCGTCCCCGTGCTCATCGGCATCGGCGTGCTGCTGGCGGCGCTGTCGGCCGGGTTCGCGATCCGGCGCTGGCTGCGCACCTGACCGTTCGGGTCCCTGAGCTCGTTTGGGTCCCTGAGCCCGTTTGGGTCCCTGAGCCCGTCGAAGGGTAGGCTGAAGGGCTGTCTGTCGTCAGGAGAAGAACATGCCCAGGGAACGCGGTGAGAAGGTCATCGCGACCAACCGTCGCGCACGCCACGACTACAACCTCGAGAAGTCGTATGAGGCGGGCCTCGTGCTCACCGGCACAGAGGTGAAGTCGCTGCGCCAGGGGCGCGCGAACCTCACCGACGGCTACGCGTTCATCAAGGGCGGTGAGGCGTACCTCGATGCCGTGCACATCCCCGAGTACTCGCAGGGGCACTGGACGAACCACTCGGCCAAGCGCATCCGGAAGCTGCTGCTGCATCGCGAGGAGATCGCCAAGCTCGAGCATGCCGTGTCCGCCGGCGGGTACACGCTCATCCCGCTGCGGCTGTACTTCTCGGACGGGCGTGCCAAGGTCGAGATCGCTCTGGCGAAGGGCAAGCGCGAGTTCGACAAGCGGCAGACCCTGCGCGAGCGGCAGGACAACCGCGAGGCCGAGCGGGCGATGCGCATGCGCAACCGGATGGGCGAGTAGCGGCCCTTCTCAGTTCGGGGTGAATCCGAACGTCCGGCCCAGGAAGGCCAGCTCTGCCTCGAATGCGGCGATGATGTTCTCGGCACGCCGGAAGCCGTGCCCCTCACCGGGGAACAGCACGTACTCGTGCGGGATGCCGCGTGCGGCGAGGGCATCGCGGATCGCCTCGGACTGGTTCGGCGGCACGACCTTGTCGTCCGCGCCCTGCAGCAGCAGCACGGGAACGTAGATCCGGTCGGGATGCGTGAGCGGCGACCGCTCGATGTACGTCTGCTCCGCCTCTGGAAGCGGGCCCACCAGCCCGGTGAGGTAGTTCTTCTCGAAGTCGTGGGTGTCCGATGCCAGCATCCGCAGGTCCGCGACGCCGTACCTGCTGATCCCGGCGCCGAAGGCGCCCCCGCGCACGAGCGCGCAGAGCACGGTCCAGCCGCCCGCCGAGCCGCCGCGGATGGCGATGCGGTCGGGGTCCGAGGCGCCGGAGGCCGCGAGGCCGCGTGCGGCCGCGATCACGTCGTCCACGTCGGCCACGCCCCACTGGCCGTTCAGGCGTTCGCGGTAGGCGCGGCCGTAGCCCGTGGATCCGCCGTAGTTCACGTCGAGCACGCCGATGCCGCGGCTGGTCCAGTACGTGTAGGCGGTGGATGCCGCTCCGCCGACGTGCGCGGTCGGGCCGCCGTGCACCATGACGATGTACGGCGGCAGCTCGCCGTCCGGGGCTGCGGCTGAGGGGTTCGTCGGCGGGTAGTCGAACGCGTGCACGGGCCCGTGCGGTCCGTCGAAGGTCACCGGTCGTGGCACCGCCACCCAGTTCCGATCGATCGGGACGCCGCCCCGCACCGCGAACGCCTGACCGGTCAGGGTGTCCAGCACCCACAGACCGCGATCGACCGTCGCTCCGGCCCCTGAGACCAGGATGCGTCCACCCGCGGCGTCGTCGATGCTCGCTTCGCTCGTGACGGGGAGGGACAGGTGCGTGCTCGTGCCGTCCGGCTCGATCAGGACGAGCTCGTCCGCGCCGTTCGTGCGCACGGCCGCGATCCGACCGTCGTCCAGAGGCCGGTACCAGCGGTTGCCGAGCACCCACAGCCCGCCGCCGGTGTCGGCGTCGGACGGGAAGGCCCGACGGGAGACGACGTGCAGTCCGTCCAGCTCGACGCGCTCCAGGTTCCAGCGCCCGGACGGGTCGTCCAGGAACAGCAGCTCGTGATCAGACACCCATTCCGGCTGCAGGGCGGTGCTCGTGCCGATCGTGGCGAGGTCGTCGGTGCCGACGGCCGCGACGTGCAGGAGACACTGCTCCCACGGCATCCGGACCGTGTTCCACTGCACCCACGCGATGCGGGTGCCGTCGGGGGAGAGGGCCGGATGCGCGACGAAGCCGCTGGTCGAGACGAACACGCGCACGGCCGACTCGTCGTCGGCTGCTGAGCCGTCGGCGGGGATCTCCACGATCGCGCGGCGGTGCTGCTCGGACCGCAGGTCCTCGCGCACCGCGAGCAGACGCCCCTGCTGCACCGACAGGCCGCCGTACTGGGGCCCCGGCGCCGTGAGCGGCTCGGGCTCACCGCCCCGCAGCGTCCGGTACACGCGCTGATCGCCGCCGTCGACGAAGAACAGGATCCCCGCCGCATCCGCCGTCCACGCGCCGCCGCCGTACTCGTGCACGCGGGAGCGGGCGTTCCACGGAGCGGGCAGGATCTCGGCGCCGGTCGAGCTGCGCACGGTGATGCGGCCCCCTTCCGCGGGGACGGACTCACCCCACCAGATCTCGTCGCCGACGAATCGGGCGCCGTCGATCCGGGGTGTCGCGGCGGCCATGCTCGCGGCGTCGAAGGGGGAGGGCCAGGTGCCGTACGGGGATGCCATGTCTCGAGCGTAGGGCGTGCGACATACGGCGTCACACAACATGCGACCCGCGCACGGGCTGTTCTACGGTGCTGAGAACACACCCCCGACGACTGCAGAGGAGAGCCCTGTGCCCCGTGTGCCGTTCTCCTTCGAGCTGTATCCGCCGCGCACGTCGACGGGCGCCGATGCGCTGCACGAGACGATCCAGCGACTCGCCGCGGCGGGCCCCGATTTCGTGTCGGTCACCTACGGTGCCGGCGGGTCGACCGGGGGCCGGTCGCTCGAGGTGCTGCGCTACATCCGCGAGAACACCGATGTCGAGCCGCTCGCGCACCTCACCTGTGTGGGGAACACCTACGCCGGCGCGACACGTCTCATCCGGGAGTTCCTGGATGCCGGCATCCTCAGCTTCCTGGCGCTCCGCGGCGATCCGCCCGCGGGGCACACCGAGGGCGAGCCGTTCCTGGGCGATCTGGAGACCTCGGCGCAGCTCGTGCAGCTGATCGATCGGGTGCAGGCGGAGCGCGCGCCGTACGAGGAGTCGCCGGTCCCCGGCTTCCCCGGCACCGCCAGAGTCGCCCCGCGGCGGAAGGCGAGCATCGCCGTGGCGGCGTTCCCGAACGGGCATCCGCGCTCGGCCTACAGCACACAGCATGTCGAGGCCCTGCTGGCCAAGCAGGCCGCGGGTGCCACGTTCGCGATCACCCAGCTGTTCTTCCACCCCGACGACTACCTCGTCTTCGTCGAGCGGGCCCGCCGCGCAGGCGTGACCATCCCGATCCTGCCCGGCATCATGCCGATCACCTCGCCCACGCGCCTGGCACGGGTGCTCGAGCTCACCGGTGAGGAGCTCCCCGGTGAGCTCGTCATCGCGCTCGAGGTCGAGCCGACCGCCGAGGGACGCCGGCAGATCGGCATCGAGTGGGCCGCGCGCCTGGCCGCCGAGGTCGTGGCCGGCGGAGCGCCCGGCGTGCACCTGTATGCGTTCAACCAGCACGACACCGTGCTCGACGTCCTGGCCGCGGCGGACATCCTGCCGCAGTTCCAGACGTCGTCCACCCCGACACAGTAAGACCCCAGACAAGTGAGGAACCCCATGACCGCTTTCCCCGCAGGCACCGTCCTCGGCTACCCCCGGATCGGTCGCCGACGCGAGCTGAAGAAGGCCGTGGAGGCGTTCTGGGCCGGTCGCATCTCTGAGCAGGAGCTCGAGCAGACCGCCGCAGAGCTGCGCGCGGCCAACCGTTCGCGCCTGGCCGATCTCGGTCTCGGCCGCGACGACTCGTCCATCCCGGAGTCGTTCTCCTTCTACGACCAGGTGCTCGACGCCACCGTCACCGTCGGTGCGATCCCCGCACGCTTCGAGGAACTGCGCTCTGCCGACGGCACGATCGGACTGCCTGCGTACTTCACGGTCGCCCGCGGCGAGGGGGATCGCGGTCCCGCCGAGATGACGAAGTGGTTCGACTCGAACTATCACTACCTCGTGCCGGAGATCGGCCCCGAGACGACGTTCTCGCTGTCCAGCGACCGCCTCGTCCGCGAGGTCGCCGAGGCGGCGGATGCCGGGTTCCGCACCCGCCCCGTGATCGTCGGCCCGGTCACGCTGCTGGCGCTGGCCAAGGCGTCGGACGATGCACCCGAGGGGTACGACCCGCTCTCGCGCCTCGACGAACTCGTGCCGGTCTATGCCGAGCTGCTGGCGAAGCTGAAGGCGGCCGGCGCCGAGTGGGTGCAGCTGGACGAGCCCGCTCTGGTCAGCGAGTCGCTCCCCGCCTCCACCGCCGGAGCTCGGCGAGGCAGCCGGCCGCGCGTACGCGGTGCTCGGTGAGAGCGCGGATCGCCCGCAGATCTTCGTCGCCGCGCCGTACGCGTCGCTCGACGGCAACCTCGCGGTGCTCGCCGCCGCACCGATCGAGGCCATCGGCGTCGACCTCGTCCGCGGCACCGTGCCGCAGGCCGTGCGCGGCCTGTCCGAGAAGACCCTCGTCGGCGGCGTGATCGACGGCCACAACATCTGGCGCGGCGATCTCGCCGGCGCGTTCTCCACGCTCGAGCAGCTGCGCGACCTGGGCGCCGCCGCCGTGGCGGCATCCACCTCCACCTCGCTGCTGCACGTGCCGCACGACGTCGAGGACGAGTCGAAGCTCGACGAGCGTCTGGTCTCGTGGCTGGCCTTCGCCGACCAGAAGGTCGGCCAGGTCGTCACCCTGGCCCGCGGTCTCGTCGCGGGTGGCGACGCGATCGCCGCCGAGCTGGATGCCGCGACCGCAGCTCTCGCGGACCGCCGCAGCGCCCCCGGTGTGCGCGACGGCGCCGTGCGCTCCCGCGCCCTCGGCGAGGGGGACTTCTCCCGTGCCGACTTCGCGGACCGCGAGGCCGCGCAGGAGGCGCTGGAGCTCCCGGCGCTGCCGCTGACCACGATCGGCTCGTTCCCGCAGACCGGCGACATCCGCCGCGCTCGCGCGCAGCACACTCGCGGCGAGCTGTCGGCCGAGGCGTACGAGACCTTCCTGAAGGCCGAGATCGACCGCGTCGTCGAGCTGCAGGAGGAGCTGGGCCTGGACGTGCTGGTGCACGGCGAGCCCGAGCGCAACGACATGGTGCAGTACTTCGCCGAGAACCTGGACGGCTTCGCCGTCACCGAGAACGGCTGGGTGCAGTCCTACGGCTCGCGTGCCACGCGTCCGTCGATCCTGTGGGGCGACGTCTCGCGTCCGGCGCCGATCACCGTGGACTGGGCGACGTACGCGCAGTCGCTGTCGACGAAGCCGGTCAAGGGCATGCTCACCGGTCCCGTCACGATCCTGGCGTGGTCGTTCGTCCGCGATGACCAGCCGCTCGGCGAGACCGCGAACCAGGTCGCCCTGGCGCTGCGCGACGAGATCACCGACCTCGAGGCCGCGGGCATCGCGATCATCCAGGTCGACGAGCCGGCGCTGCGCGAGCTGCTCCCGCTGAAGACGGCTGATCAGCCGGCCTACCTGGACTGGTCTGTGCGCTCGTTCCGGCTGTCCACGGGCGGCGCCGAGGTGGGCACGCAGATCCACACCCATCTCTGCTACTCGGAGTTCGGTGTGGTCATCGACGCGATCCGAGCGCTCGACGCCGACGTCACTTCGATCGAGGCGGCCCGCAGCCGCATGGAGGTCGTCACCGACATCGCCGGCTCCGGCTTCGACCACGGCATCGGCCCCGGTGTCTACGACATCCACTCGCCGCGCGTGCCGTCGGTCGACGAGGTCGAGGGCCTTCTGCGCCGTGCCGCCGACGAGATCCCGGTGCGCCGCCTGTGGGTCAACCCGGACTGCGGCCTGAAGACCCGTGGCTACGACGAGACCGTCGCCTCGCTGCGCAACATCGTCGAGGCGACCCGCCGGGTCCGCGAGGACGTGTCGGCCACCGTGTGACCTTCACCCTGGTTCGGGGCGAATTCTCCCGTTCGGGGCGGCACAGCTCCGCCCCGGATGCGGGAATCCGCCCCGAACCCGGTCGGCGACGAGCCGCAAAGCAGAAGGCGCGGCGCCCCCGAAGGGGCGCCGCGCCTTCTGCGCCGGTACCGTCAGACCGCGCGGAGCACCGCGACGACCTTGCCGAGGACGACGGCGTCGTCGCCGAGGATCGGCTCGAAGGACGAGTTCCGCGGCAGCAGCCAGGTGTGCCCGTCTCGCTGCCGGAAAGTCTTGACGGTGGCCTCGCCGTCGAGCATGGCCGCGACGATCTCGCCGTTCTCGGCGGTGTTCTGCGAGCGCACGACGACCCAGTCGCCGTCGCAGATCGCGGCGTCGATCATCGACTCGCCGTTCACCTTCAGCATGAACAGATCGCCCTTGCCCACCAGCTGCCTGGGCAGAGGGAAGATCTCCTCGACCTGCTGCTCTGCGGTGATCGGCACACCGGCGGCGATCTGCCCCACCAGCGGCACCAGGGCAGCGTCGCCGACCGGAGGAGCGGCGTCGGCGGGGTTCTCGGTGCTGGTGCCCGGCAGGTCGATCAGCACCTCCATCGCGCGGGTCTTGCCCGGGTCGCGGCGCAGATAGCCGCTCAGCTCGAGCTGCCCGAGCTGATGGGTGACACTGGAGAGCGACTTGAGCCCCACCGCATCGCCGATCTCGCGCATGCTCGGCGGATACCCGTGCGTGGCGATCGAGGTCTGGATGACCTCGAGGATGGCCAGCTGCTTCGCGCTCAGGCTCTTACGGCGCCGGGTGCGCGGCACCTCGGATGCGTTGCCTGCGATGTCGCTCATCGGTGCTCCTTCGTGCGCCGGCCCACCGCGCTCCGAGAGCGTGCCGATTCGAATGTCGGTGGTCCGTGATGGTGTGTCGTTATCGAAACCGTATCCGAGAAGTCGCAGAAACCGGAAGATCTGTTCGAGCGTGTCGATGAACTCGGGGTTCGGATTTCGAAGAACGCTTGACAAGTGTTCGATATCGAAGATAAGTTCGGAACACAGCTTCGCATCCGCCGTTCCCGGCCGAGCGGCGGATGCGAAAGCTGATCCACCTGACGAGGAGCACGACATGAGCACCATCGGCATCGCGACGACCGGCATCGCCCCCTCCCGCACGGCCGGGACGCGCACGCGGCTGCGGATGACGCGCCGAGGCCGCCGGCTGCTGAGCGCTGTCGCCGCCGCTCCCGTCGCGCTCGGCATCGCCTACGCGGGCATCGCCGGCGGCTCCGCGCTGGCCTCTGGCGAGCACGCTGCACCGGTCGAGTTCGACACCGTCATGGTGATGCCCGGAGACACACTGTGGTCGATCGCGGGAGAGGTCGCCCCCGGCGCCGACCCGCGCGACGTGATCGACGACATCAGCAGCCTGAACAACCTTCCCGGCGGCACGCTCCAGGTCGGGCAGGAGCTCGCCGTCCCTTCGCGTTACACGGACTGAAGAAGACACGTAGCCGTCCTAGCATTGGGGAGTGACCTCACTCGACGAGCTGCCCCTCCGCGATGACCTGCGCGGACTCACTCCCTACGGCGCGCCGCAGGCGCCCCTGCCGGTGGCGCTGAACGTCAACGAGAACACCCATCCCGTGCCGGACGACGTCGCCGCGCAGATCGTCGCGGATGTCGCCGTCGCGCTGCAAGAGGTGAACCGCTACCCGGACCGCGAGTTCACTCGCCTGCGCGAGGGGTTCGCGACCTACCTCGGACACGGCCTGCGCCCGGAGCAGATCTGGGCGGGCAACGGCTCGAACGAGGTGCTCCAGCACGTCCTGCAGGCCTTCGGCGGTCCGAGACGCACGGCGTTCGGCTTCGCGCCCACCTACTCGATGTACCCGCTGATCTCGCAGGGCACCGGAGCGCGCTGGATCGCAGGAAGGCGGAACGCCGACTACACGATCGATGCGGCGGATGCAGCGGCGCAGGTCGCCGCCGTCGACCCCGACATCGTGATCCTGTGCGCGCCGAACAACCCCACAGGCACGCCGCTCGGCCTGGACGTCGTCGAGGCCGTGTACGACGTCGCCCGGGGTGTGGTGATCGTCGACGAGGCGTATCAGGAGTTCGCGCCGAAGGACGCGCCCTCGGCTCTCACCCTGCTCGAGGGGCGTCCTCGCCTCGCCGTCTCGCGCACGATGAGCAAGGCCTTCGCGTTCGCAGGAGCCCGCGTCGGCTACCTCGCCGCAGACCCGGTGTTCATCGACGCGCTGCGCCTGGTGCGGCTGCCGTACCACCTGAGTGCGCTGACCCAGGCTGCGGCGACCGCCGCTCTGCGCAACTCCGGCACGATGCTGCGCATGGTGGACGAGATCGTCGTGCAGCGCGATCGCATCACCACCGGCCTCGCCCGGCTCGGCTATCAGCCGCACGAGTCGTGGTCCAACTTCGTGCTGTTCGGCGGGGTCGACGACCCGCGGGCGACCTGGCAGGCGCTCTACGACCGCGGTGTGCTGATCCGCGACATCGGCATCCCCGGGCATCTGCGGGTCAGCGCGGGCACCGAGCCGGAGACCAGCGCCTTCCTCGACGCCATGGCCTCGATAGGATCGGCAGCATGAGCGACCGCACCGCCAGCCGCACCCGCGGGACATCCGAGTCCACCGTCGAGCTCGAGCTGAACCTCGACGGCACCGGCCGCAGCAGCATCGACACCTCCGTGCCGTTCTTCGATCACCTGCTGACGGCGTTCGCGAAGCACTCGCTCACCGATCTCACCGTGCGAGCCTCGGGCGACACGCACATCGACGCGCACCACACCGTGGAGGACGTCTCGATCGTCCTGGGCGACGCGATCCGGGAGGCGCTCGGCGACAAGGCGGGCATCTCCCGCTACGGCGATGCCCTGGTGCCGCTCGACGAGGCACTGGCGCAGACGGTCGTCGACATCTCCGGACGCCCCTATCTGGTGCACTCGGGTGAGCCGGAGGGCTTCGAGTACCACCTCATCGGGGGGCACTTCACCGGGTCGCTGGTGCGTCACTCCTTCGAGGCGATCACCTTCCACGCCGGGCTGACCGTGCACGTGCGGGTGCTCGGCGGTCGCGACCCGCACCACATCGCCGAGGCCGAGTTCAAGGCGTTCGCACGCGCGTTCCGTCAGGCCAAGGCCCTCGACCCGCTCGTGGATGGCATCCCGTCGACGAAGGGCGCGCTCTGATGGCCGGGGCAGCGCAGTGAGCCGCGCTCCGCGCGTCGCCGTCTTCGACTACGAGTCCGGCAACGTGCATTCCGCTGTGAAGGCGCTGGCCGCCGCCGGTGCGGATGTCGAGCTGACGGGCGACCGCGGCAGGGCGCTCGAAGCCGACGGACTGTTCGTCCCCGGCGTGGGCGCTTTCGCAGCCGTGGCCGACGCCCTGCGCGCGCACGGCGGCGACGAGATCATCGAGCGCCGGCTGGCCGGCGGTCGCGCCGTGCTCGGCGTGTGCGTGGGCATGCAGGTCATGTTCGAGCGCGGTGTCGAGCGGGGACAGGATGCCGAGGGCCTCGGCGAGTGGCCGGGGACCGTCACCGAGCTCGACTCCCCGGTGCTGCCGCACATGGGCTGGAACACCGTCGAGCCGGGCGAGGGCACGGTCCTGTTCCGCGGTATCGAGCAGGAGCGGTTCTACTTCGTGCACTCCTTCGCCGCCAAGCGCTGGGAGCTCGATGTGCAGGCGCCGTTCCCGCAGCCGGCCGTGACGTACGCCAGCTACGGTGAGCGCTTCCTCGCAGCCGTCGAGAACGGCCCGCTCTCGGCCACGCAGTTCCATCCGGAGAAGTCCGGCGAGGCCGGCATCCGGCTGCTGCGCAACTGGGTCTCCTCGCTGGGTTGAGCGGCGCGTCACACAGGTTTGGTCGCCGCCGGATCACGGACTACTCTCTACTCTCGTGCCCGGGCTCGGGCATCCGATCATCCCGAACAAGGACGACATGAACGATTTCGCGCAGGCCCCCGCTCTGATTCTGCTGCCGGCGGTCGACGTCGCCGGCGGCAAGGCGGTGCGTCTCACCCAGGGCGAGGCGGGTACGGAGACCAGCTACGGCGACCCCGTCGATGCGGCAGGGGAGTGGGTCGACCAGGGCGCCCAGTGGATCCACCTCGTCGACCTGGACGCGGCGTTCGGACGCGGCAGCAATGCCGGCATCCTGCGCAAGGTCATCAAGCAGTACCGCGGCGTGAGCGTGGAGCTCTCCGGCGGGATCCGCGACGACGCCAGTCTCGAGGCCGCGCTGGAGTCCGGCGCGTCCCGCATCAACCTCGGCACCGCCGCGCTGGAGAACCCGGAGTGGGCCGCCGACGTCATCGCCCGCTACGGCGAGGCGGTCGCCGTCGGACTCGACGTGCGCGGCACCACCCTCGCGGCGCGCGGCTGGACCAAGGAGGGCGGCGACCTCTGGGAGGTGCTGGACCGTCTCGAGGATGCCGGCTGCAGCCGTTACGTCGTCACCGACGTGACCAAGGACGGCACGCTGCGCGGACCGAACCTCGACCTGCTGCGCGAGATGACCCAGCGCACTCCGAAGCCCGTCGTGGCCTCGGGCGGCATCTCCAGCCTCGACGACATCGCCGCGCTGCGCGAGCTCGTGCCGCTCGGCGTCGAGGGCGCGATCGTGGGCAAGGCGCTCTACACCGGTGCGTTCACCCTGGCCGAGGCGCTGGATGTCGCCGGCGACTGAGCGTGCCCGTGTCTGACGACTCCTGCGGCCACGGCGACAGCGCCGACTCGGCCGGCGTCCCCTGGGAGGGGCGCAGCTTCGAGTCGAACCCGCATGCCGCCGACGACGGATCGGCGGACCCGGCTCTGCTGGACGCGCTGCTCCGGTTCCGTGAGGGCTCCGGCTCGCAGGTCGCGGTCGTCGACGCCTTCCGGTCTGCGCGGGTGCTGGTCCCGCTGGTCGCCGAGAAGGGCGACGAGGGCGTCGGACCCACGGGGCTTGCAGTCGACAAGACACAGGAGCTCTCGATCGTGACGGTCGCCGCGCCCGACGGACGCCGGGTACAGCCGGTGTTCTCCTCCGTGCACACGATGTCGCGATGGGACGGCACGGCGCGGCCGATCCCCGTCGAGGCCGTGCGCGTGGCGCTGTCGGCCTCGAGCGAGGAGACCGACCTCATCGTCCTCGACCCGGCATCCGAGACCGAGTTCGTGTTCCGCCGGCCTGCCGTCTGGGCGATCGCGCAGGACCAGCGCTGGGAACCGAGCTTCCTCTCTCCGGAGGTGTTCACCGCGCTGCAGGCCAGCGTCGCGCACGAGCTCGCCGTCATCGACGTGCACGTCTCGGCGGGCGATCCGGATGCCAGGATGCGCGGACCCGAGCTGATCGTGACGCTCGAGCTCGTCGACGGCCTGGATCAGCAGACCCTCGACGCCGTGCTCGCCCGCCTCGCGCAGCGCTGGGCGGCCGACGACCGCATCGCCGTGCTCGTCGACTCCCTGAGCGTCAAGCTCACGCGCGCAGCATCCTGAACAGGCCGGGCGTCTGAAGACGCCTGAGCGCTTCGCGCGGAATTGTGCGCCTCACGCGCACGGGATCCGTGACGCGACCCGCGCAAAGCGCACTCTCCCGCGTCAGCCGCTCGCCTGAAGTCGATGGATGCCGCCGGGACGCCGATCAGCTGACCGGTCCGGTCCACTTCTCGCCCGGACCCTTGCCGACCGGGTCGGGAACGGAGGATGCCTCACGGAAGGCGAGCTGCAGCGAACGGAGTCCGTCGCGCAGCGGACGCGCGTGCGCATCGCTGATCTCGGGGGCGCCCGCGGTGATCAGACCCGCGAGGGCGTTGATGAGCTTGCGGGCCTCGTCGAGGTCCAGCTGGCCCTCCGGGTCGTCGGCCAGGCCGAGCTTCACGGCCGCAGCGCTCATCAGATGCACGGACGTGGTGGTGATGACCTCCACCGCGGGGACGTCCGCGATGTCGCGGGTCGCGGCGGATGCGGCCTCCTCCTGCTGCTCCCAGCGCCCGTGGCGCTCGTCGTGGTCGTGGTGCTGGGGCTGGTCCGGGGCAGGAATCGTCACTTCGGGGTGCCTTCTGGTAGACTTCAGCGGGCTCCGGAGCGTCATGCTCCGGCACGAAAGAGGATTCATTCCCACCCGCGCTTGCCGTTCCAGGCTACCGGGTTCTGCGCCCCGCCGGTTCGCCGGTGGAAAGGGTGCACAGCCGGTGCTTCTGATGCATCGGCGGGTGGGGGACTCCGATCTCGCCCGGAACGTCGCACGACGGACCGGTGGCCGAAACCCCACGTCTAAGGAGTTCCGCATCAGCGATCCCCGCACCAATGACCGCATCCGAGTGCCCGAGGTCCGCCTCGTCGGCCCCGGAGGCGAGCAGATCGGCGTCGTCGCCATCCAGGTGGCGCTGCGTCTCGCGCAGGAGGCAGACCTCGACCTCGTCGAGGTGGCTCCCAACTCGAAGCCCCCCGTGGTCAAGATCATGGACTACGGCAAGTTCAAGTACGAGGCTGCGCAGAAGGCGAAGGAAGCGCGCCGCAACCAGGCGAACACCATCCTCAAAGAGGTCCGGTTCCGCCTGAAGATCGAGGCTCACGACTACACGACCAAGCTCAAGCGCGCTGAGGGCTTCCTCAAGGCCGGCGACAAGGTCAAGGCCATGATCCTGTTCCGCGGTCGCGAGCAGTCGCGCCCCGAGCAGGGCGTGCGCCTGCTCCGCAAGTTCGCGGAGGACGTCGCCGAGTTCGGCACCGTCGAGTCGAACCCGACGATCGACGGCCGCAACATGGTGATGGTCGTGGCTCCCCTGAAGAACAAGTCCGAGGCGAAGGCCGAGCAGAACGCGGTCCGTACCGCGAACAAGCAGGCCGCACGCGACGCGAAGAACGGCGCCGGTGCTCCGGCTCAGGACGCCGAGGACGCCCCCGCGGAGTGATCCGCCCCACAGCTCCCGCCGCTCCTGCGGGCGGGTAACCCACCAGCATCCGCACGGGTGCCACACGAAGGAAGAGAAGATGCCGAAGCAGAAGACCCACTCGGGTGCTAAGAAGCGCTTCAAGATCACCGGCAGCGGAAAGCTGAAGAAGCAGCAGGCCGGCATGCGTCACAACCTCGAGCACAAGTCGAGCCGACGCACCCGCCGCCTGAACCAGGACCAGGTGCTCTCGAAGGCAGACACCAAGGTCGCGAACAAGCTCCTCGGCCGCTGACGCGCCCGTACGCACGATAGGAACACGAAAATGGCAAGAGTCAAGCGCGCAGTCAACGCGCACAAGAAGCGTCGGGTCATCCTCGAGCGCGCCTCGGGCTACCGCGGCCAGCGTTCGCGCCTCTACCGCAAGGCGAAGGAGCAGGTCACCCACTCGCTCGTCTACGCGTACCGCGACCGTCGCAAGCGCAAGGGCGACTTCCGCCGCCTGTGGATCCAGCGCATCAACGCCGCTGCCCGCCAGAACGGCATCACGTACAACCGCTTCATCCAGGGCCTCGGTCTCGCGGGTGTGCAGGTCGACCGTCGTATGCTCGCCGAGCTCGCCGTGACCGACGCCGGTGCGTTCGCCGCGCTGGTCGAGGTCGCGAAGAAGGCGCTTCCCTCGGACGTCAACGCTCCGAAGGCCGCTGCCTGATCATCCGGCATCCGTGAAGGGCGTCTCCCGCAGGGGAGGCGCCCTTCTGCGTTCTCCGCCGTCTTCTCCCTAGACTGGGCGTGTGCTGGAGAATCCTCGCTCGCCCCGCGTCCGTGCCGTCGCCAAACTGACCAAGCGCAGTGCGCGCACCGAGACCGGTCTGTTCCTGCTCGAGGGGCCGCAGGCGGTGCGCGAGGCGCTGACGTACGGTCCCGGGGCGATCGTCGACCTGTTCGTGACTCCCACCAGCTGGGAGAAGCATGCCGAGCTGCGCGACATGGCAGAGGATGCCGGTGTCGAGGCCGAGTACGTCACCGAGAGCGTGCTCGCCGCGATGGCCGACACCGTCACCCCGCAGGGGCTGATCGCCGTCGCGAGGCAGACACCCACCGCGGTGAAGGACATCTTCGCGGCATCGCCCCGTCTCATCGCGATCTGCGAGGAGGTGCGCGATCCGGGCAACCTCGGCACGATCATCCGTGCCGCAGACGCGGCAGGAGCGGATGCCGTGGTGCTGACGGGCCGCACGGTCGATCCGTACAACCCGAAGGTGGTGCGCTCCACGACCGGCTCGCTGTTCCACCTGCCGGTCTCGGTCGGGGGAGACCTCGCCGACGTCGTGCAGCGCGCGCACGCGGCCGGGCTGCAGATCCTCGCCGCCGATGTGAAGGGCGACGACCTGCTCGCGGCGCGCGCCGAGGGCGTCCTCGCTCAGCCGAGCGGCTGGCTGTTCGGCAACGAGGCGCGCGGCCTCGCCGACGAGGCACTGGAGCTCGCCGATCGGGTGCTGAAGCTGCCGATCTTCGGACGGGCCGAGTCGCTGAACCTCGCCACGGCCGCCAGCGTCTGCCTGTACGAGAGCGCGTTCGCCCAGCGCGCCTGATCCCGGCACGGTCACGAAATGGCGAATTCCTCACGTCGATGATGCAGGCTGTCCGCACCGACCTCTAGTGTGGAGGGATGGCAGAGAGCAAGGGCGCTGACGCCCTGGTCGTGGTCGACCACGTCGAGAAGCACTACGGCGACTTTCACGCGCTGAAGGACATCAACCTCACCGTCGACAAAGGCGAGGTGGTCGTGGTCATCGGCCCCTCCGGATCCGGCAAGTCGACGCTGTGCCGCACGATCAACCGGCTCGAGACGATCACGAGCGGCGAGATCCGCATCGACGGCGATCTTCTGCCGGCCGAGGGCAAGGGGCTGGCGAAGCTGCGTGCCGACGTGGGCATGGTCTTCCAGTCCTTCAACCTGTTCGCGCATCTGACGATCCTCGAGAACGTCACGCTCGGGCCGATCAAAGTGCGCGGCATGAAGAAGTCGGACGCCGAGAAGGAGGCGATGACGCTGCTCGAGCGCGTCGGCGTCGCCCAGCAGGCGCAGAAGCTGCCGGCACAGCTGTCCGGCGGACAGCAGCAGCGCGTCGCGATCGCGCGCGCTCTCGCGATGCAGCCGAAGGTGATGCTGTTCGACGAGCCCACCAGCGCCCTCGACCCCGAGATGATCAACGAGGTGCTCGACGTGATGGTGCAGCTCGCGCACGAGGGCATGACGATGATCGTCGTCACCCACGAGATGGGCTTCGCCCGCAAGGCGGCGAACCGTGTCGTGTTCATGGCCGACGGCACGATCGTCGAAGAGGCGACGCCCGAGGAGTTCTTCACGAATCCGCAGAGCACCCGCGCGAAGGACTTCCTCTCCAAGCTCCTCACCCACTGACCTTCCCCGCGCAGAGATCCTGCGCACACACAGCACACGAAGGAGACGCACATGCGACGCACCAAGACTCTCGCGGCGATCGGCATCGCCGCGACCGCGCTGCTCGCCCTGACCGCCTGCAACAGCGGTACGCCGTCCAGCCCGGGCGGCGGCGGCGACGACGGAGGCGACGGCGGCGACAAGACGCCGTGGACGGTGGAGAAGGACGTCACACTCGACGGCAGCCCCACGTTCGACAAGATGCAGGACCGCGGCAAGGTCGTCATCGGGGTCAAGGAGGACCAGCCGAACTTCGGCTACCTCGACGTCACCACGGGCGAGCGGTCCGGTTTCGACATCGACATCGCCCGCTGGATCGCGGCCTCTCTCGGCTTCGACGAGGACAAGATCGACTTCCAGCCGATCGCCTCGGCCAACCGCGAGCAGGCGATCGTGAACGGCGACATCGACTACTACGTCGGCACCTACTCGATCACGGACAAGCGCAAGGAGCAGATCGACTTCGCCGGTCCGTACTTCATCACCGGACAGGGCTTCCTGGTCGGCAAGGACAGCGAGATGACGGACGTCAAGGACGTCTCCGACTTCAACGGCAAGACGGTGTGCTCGGCGACGGGATCCACGCCGATCCAGAACATCAAGGAGAACTACCCCGAGATCAAGACGGTGGAGTACGACCTGTACTCCGCCTGCGTCGAGGACCTGATCTCCGGCAAGGTGGACGCGGTCACGACCGATCAGGCCATCCTGATCGGCTACGCGGCCAAGTACCCGGATGACGTCAAGGTCATCGGCGGACTGTTCACCGAAGAGCGCTACGGCGTGGGCCTGCCCAAGGGCGACACCGTGCTGAAGGACCACATCAACACGCTGTTCACCGACGGTGGCGACATCTGGCAGACGATCTTCGACAACAACCTCGGCTCGAGCGGCATCAAGGTCGAGCAGCCGACCGTCGACTGATCGACCGGAGGGGACGATCCGCCGGATCGTCCCCTCCTCCACCTCTGAGAAGGGAAGCACGAAGTGGACGCCGTCTTCGGCAACCTCGACCTGTGGAGCGCTGCGCTCCTGAACACGCTGATCGTGTTCTTCGCCGGCGGTGCGATCGCGCTCGTCCTCGGCGTCATCGTCGGCGCGATGCGCGTCTCCCCGGTGCCGATCGCGCGCGGTGTCGGCACTGTGTACGTCAACCTGGTGCGCAATACGCCACTGACGCTGATCTTCTTCTTCTTCATCTTCGGATACCCGCAGCTCGGTCTGCCGAAGCTGAGCAATCTCGTGCTGGCCGTGCTGGCCATCGGCATCTACACGGCCACCTACGTGGCCGAGGTGCTGCGCGCAGGCATCAACACGGTCCCGGTCGGGCAGGCCGAGGCCGCACGAGCGATCGGGCTGCCCTTCGGACAGGTCATGACCCTGGTGGTGCTGCCTCAGGCGTTCCGCTCGGTCGTCCCGCCGATGATGAGCGTGTTCATCGCCCTGCTGAAGAACACGACCGTGGCGGCGGGCTTCTCCGTCGCCGAGCTCGCCTCGGTGCGCGCGACGATCAACGACTCGCACACCCGCCCCGGCAACCCGATGGAAGTGCTGCTCTGGGTCGCCGTCATCTTCGTCGTTCTGGTCCTCCTGCTCAGCTGGGTGCAGAACGCTCTCGAGCGCCGATGGAGGATCGCACGATGACTTCCGTTCTCTACGACGTGCCGGGACCCCGCGCGGTCGCGCGAAACCGCGTGCTCGGTGCCGCGACCGTCCTCGTCGTGCTCGCCGTGATCGCCTTCGTGATCTACCGCCTGTACGTCTCCGGTCAGTTCGACGCCAGCAAGTGGTACGTCTTCACCTTCACCCGGGTGTGGGAGCAGATCGGCGTCCACCTGGTCAACACGCTGGCGGCGTTCGCGCTGGCCGCGATCCTGAGCCTGGTCGTCGGGTTCGTGCTGGCGATCGGACGTCTCTCCGATCACGCCTGGGTGCGCGTCCCGGTCACCGTGATCACCGAGGTGTTCCGGGCGATCCCGGTGCTGGTGCTGATGATGCTGCTGTACTTCGGCCTGCCGACCCTCGGCGTCAAGATGGAGCCCTACTGGGCCGTGGTTCTCGCGCTGATGGCCTACAACGGCTCGGTGCTCGCCGAGGTGCTGCGCGCCGGCATCGAGTCGCTTCCGCGCGGACAGAAGGAGGCGGGCTACGCGATCGGACTGCGCAAGAGCGGGGTCATGCGCCTCATCCTGCTGCCGCAGGCCGTCCGCGTGATGCTGCCGGTGATCGTCGCGCAGCTCGTGGTGACGATGAAGGACACCGCTCTGGGATTCATCATCACCTACCCCGAGCTGCTGTACTACGCGAAGCTGCTCAGCTCGCAGCAGGGAAGGCCGATCCTGCAGTCCGCGTTCGTGATCGGCGGTATCTACATCGTGATGTGTCTGATCCTGTCGGGCATCGCCAAGTACCTCGAGATCCGCACTCGTCGCTCGCCCAAGCTGAACGCGATCGCGAACGCCCACGATCCCGCCGCGGATGACGATGCCACTCTCACCGAGGTCATCGCCGTGCAGAAGGCTCTCCGAGGTAAGGATCAGATCTGATCGATGCCGATCACCGCGTCGTAGGCGGCCGTGAAGCGGTCGCGCAGCGCCGCGTAGTACTCTTCTCCGCAGCATCCGGCTCGACGGGTTCGGTCGGCGGGATCTGTGCCATCGGCCGGCCCGGATCCAGCACTGAGAGAGCGATCACGGCCGCACCGCGCATGGTCACGCGCTTCACGTTCACGACCTGCACCGGGAAGCCGATCGCCTGCGCCACGACGCGCATCAGGCCGGGGAAGTGCCCGGTCACGCCGCCCGAGGCGATCACGCGCTGCAGTCCGGGGTTCGCCTCCACGAGCTGCGCGAACACCCGGGCGTACGACACCGCGACGCCCTCGGCGGCCCCGCGCCAGAGGTCCAGCGGCGTCGTCGATGACGAGACGCCGGTGAGCACGGCGCGCGCGTCGCCGGCCCACCCGGTGGCGCGCTCGCCGGTGAGGAACGGCAGCATCAGCGGCGTGCCTGCGGACGGCGGTGCGGTCATCGCCTGCTCGATCGCCTCGGGCGGTGCGGGTGCGAGCGTGGACTTCAGCCACAGCATCACGCGGCCGACGTCGTTCAGCGCTCCGCCGACGATCGACTGCGACCGCGACACGCGGTAGGCCCAGAGGCCCGAGGGCAGCACCTCGGGGGTGCCGTCCACGATCACACGGATGGCCCCCGAGGTCGCGGCGGACATCGCGGCGACATCCGGGGTGTCCGCGCCGACGCCGACGTTTGACGCGTAGCCGTCGGGAACGGCCGGGAACCAGGCCGCTCCCTCGAGCGCGGGCCACCGCCTGGCCACCTCGGGCGAGACGTCGGTGAGCGGCTGATCCGGGTCGATGATCGGGGCGAAGCGCGAACGATCGACGCCCACCTCGGCGAGCAGTTCGTCGTCGAGCTCGCAGGTGTGCCGGTTCAGGATGCCCGCCCATGCCATGGTCGATGTCGCCGCCCCTTCGACACCGGCGAGCACGGCGTAGACGTACTCGCCGAGCGAGAGGAACTTCGCCGTCTGTGCGAAGACGTCGGGGAACTCGTCCTGCAGCCACAGCAGGCGCGGCGGGTGGTAGCTGGTGTGCAGGCGCGCGCCGATCCGCTGGTGCACGGCCGTCTCGTCGAGCCGTGCGCGCAGCTGCGCGAGGTGCCCGCCGGAGCGGGAGTCGGCGTACGTGAAGCACGGCGTCAGCGCGTGCCCATCGGCGTCCACGCAGACCAGCGACGAGGCGAACGTGTCCATCACGACGGCACGGATGCGCCCGGGAGCGATGCCCTCCGAGATCTGACCGATGAGGTCGGCGACCTCGGCGGTGACCTGATCGGCGTCGATCTCGACGGTCCCGTCCGACGACTCGGTGAAGACGTGATCGGCCTTCGCCGTGCGGCGCTTCACCGGGCGCGCATACGCGTCGTACAGGCAGCATCTCGTCGAGCCCGAGCCGATGTCGATCGCCAGCACGAACGGGTCAGGGGCATCCTCGATCGTGATGCTGCGTGTCGTCGGGACTTCCTCGTGCGCCATCTGCTCACCCCTCTCGCGGCCGATCCTATCCGTCCGTTACCCTGTGCGGTACGGCACGGGTCGGGGCCGACTCGCCGCAATGAGTGAGGAGTTCGTCATGCACGTTTCCTTGAGTTCCGGCTCAGCAGTCCTCGGCGGGCTCCTCCCGTTCGCCGACCCGGTGGAACCGGCCGCCGGCACAGCCCAGCTGATCATCGCGGCGATCATCTCGATCGCGGTCATCGTCGTGCTGATCGTCTGGGTGAAGATGCATCCGTTCTTCGCGCTGATGCTCGGCGCTGCGGTGATGGCGATCACGGCGAACATGGGCTTCGAGCACGCCTTCACCTCGTTCTCGGCCGGTCTGGGATCCACCGTCGGCGGCGTCGGCGTGCTGATCGTGCTCGGCGCGGTGATCGGAAGATTCCTCACCGAGTCCGGCGGCGCCGACGAGATCGTCGACACGATCCTCGCCAAGACGCCGCTGAAGCGTCTGCCCTGGGCGATGGCGTTCGCCGCGTTCATCATCGGCATCCCGCTGTTCTTCGAGGTCGGGGTCGTGCTGCTGATCCCGATCGTCATGCTGGTCGCGAAGCGCGCCAAGCTGCCGGTCATCCTCGTCGGCATCCCCGCGCTCGCCGGCCTCTCGGCGCTGCACGGGCTGGTGCCTCCGCACCCCGGACCGCTGATCGCGATCGACGCTCTCGGCGCCAATCTCGGGCTCACCCTCGCCTTCGGCCTTCTCGTCGCCATCCCCACCGTGATCGTCGCCGGTCCGGTGCTCGCGAAGCCGATGGCCCGGTGGGTGCCGATCCAGGCGACCAGCCAGCTGCTCACCGCCGTGGACGACCGGGATGGGGAGGAGCGCAGGCGGCCGTCGTTCGGGATCGCCCTGTCGGTGGTCGTGCTGCCGGTGGTGCTCATGCTGCTGATGACCGTCGTCGAGGCGACAGGCGCCGACGGCTCCGTCTTCGGACAGATCCTGGTCTGGGTCGGCACCCCGCTGCAGGCGCTGCTGATCACCTCGCTCTACGCGATGATCGTGCTCGGAACGGCGCTCGGCAGGTCGATGGCGGAGGTGTCCAAGGAGACCGGCGCGGCCTTCGCCCCGATCGCCTCCATCCTGCTGATCGTCGGCGCGGGCGGCGGCTTCAAGCAGACGCTGGTCGACTCCGGGGTCGGCGAGGTGATCGGCAACGGCATCGCCGGATCCGGCATCCCGCTGCTGATCGCCGGCTGGCTGGTCGCCGTCGTGATCCGCCTCGCGACCGGTTCCGCGACGGTGGCGACGATCACCGCAGCGGGGATCATGGCCCCGCTGGTGGGAGACCTCAGCAGCACGCACGTCGCGCTCATGGTGCTCGCCATCGGCGCCGGGTCGGTCTTCCTCTCGCATGTGAACGACGCCGGGTTCTGGCTGGTGAAGGAGTACTTCGGCCTCACGGTCGGACAGACCTTCAGGACCTGGAGCCTGATGGAGTGCGCGGTCTCGGTGGTGGGTCTGGCCGGGGTGCTGGTGCTCGGTCTGATCGTCTGACGCGCGCCGGTAGACTCGGTTCTCGTGTCAGATGCTCCCCTTACTCCGCAACCGGCAGAGATCACGCCAGAGGCGGTGGAATCCGCCGTCGCCGACGCACTCGCCGCGATCGGCGCCGCCGCCGACACCGCAGAGCTGAAACAGGCCCGCCACGACCACGTCGCAGAGGGGTCGCCCCTGGCGGTGCTGAACGCCTCGATGCGCCAGGTCGCGCCCGAGCACAAGGCGACCTTCGGCAAGCTCATCGGCCAGGGTCGCGGTCGCGTGACTCAGGCGCTCGCCGCGAAGGAGGCCGAGCTCGCCGAGGCCGAGACCGCCGCGCGCCTCGAGTCCGAGCGGATCGACATCACCGCGGTGCCCTCGCGCACCCGGATCGGTGCCCGGCATCCCCTCACCCTGCTGCAGGATCAGATCTGTGACATCTTCGTCGGGATGGGGTGGGAGATCGCGGAGGGTCCCGAGCTCGAGCACGAGTGGTTCAACTTCGACGCGCTGAACTTCGACGTCGACCACCCGGCCCGCCAGGAGCAGGACACCTTCTACGTGGACCCGCCCTCGCGCCACCTGGTGATGCGCACGCACACCAGCCCGGTGCAGGTGCGCTCGATGCTCGACCGCGAGGTGCCGATCTACGTGCTCTGCCCCGGCCGCGTGTACCGCACCGACGAGTTCGACGCGACCCACCTGCCGGTGTTCACGCAGTTCGAGGGCCTCGTCATCGACAAGGGCATCTCGATGGCACACCTGAAGGGCACCCTCGACCACGTCGCCCGGCAGATGTTCGGCCCGGAGGCGAAGACCCGCTTCCGCACCAACTACTTCCCGTTCACCGAGCCGTCGGCCGAGCTCGACCTGTGGCACCCGACCTTCAAGGGCGGTGCGCGCTGGATCGAGTGGGGCGGCTGCGGCATGGTCAACCCGAACGTGCTGCGCGCGGCGGGCATCGACCCGGAGGTGTACAGCGGCTTCGCGTTCGGGATGGGCGTGGAGCGCGGGCTCATGTTCCGCAGCGATGTACAGGACATGCGCGACATGGCAGAGGGCGATGTGCGCTTCAGCGAGCAGTTCGGGATGGTGGTGTGATGCGCGTCCCGCTCTCGTGGTTGCGTGAATACGTCGATGTGGCAGCGGATGCCACGCCGGAGGACGTCCTGGCGGCGCTGGTGACCGTCGGGTTCGAAGAGGAGGAGGTCCACCGTTTCGAGATCTCCGGTCCGGTCGTGGTCGGCCAGGTGCTCTCGATCGAGCCCGAGCCCCAGAAGAACGGCAAGACCATCAACTGGTGCCAGGTGGACGTCGGCCCTTCGACAAGCTCAGAGACCCAGCGGGATGTGCGGGGAATCGTCTGCGGCGCGCACAACTTCGTCGTCGGAGACAAGGTGGTCGTCACCCTGCCCGGTGCCGTGCTGCCCGGACCGTTCCCGATCGCGGCGCGCAAGACCTACGGCCACGTCTCCGACGGCATGATCGCGTCGGCCCGTGAACTGGGCCTGGGCGACGAGCACGACGGCATCATCGTGCTGTCCACGCTCGGGCTGGACCCGGAGGTCGGCACCGACGCGATCGCGCTGCTGGGACTCGACGACGTCGCCATCGACATCAACGTCACGCCCGACCGCGGCTACGCCTTCTCGGTCCGCGGCGTCGCCCGCGAGCTCTCGCATGCGACCGGTGCGGCGTTCCGCGACCCGGCGGACCGCGATGCCGCCGAGCTCGTCCCCGGCGACGGCCACACGGCCGTCGTCACCGACGAGAACCCGATCCGCGGCCGGGTCGGAGCGACCGAGTTCGTCACCCGCGTCGTGCGGGGCGTCGACCCGTCGAGGCCCACGCCGCCGTGGATGGTCTCACGCCTGGTGCTGGCCGGCATGCGCCCGCTGGGCGTGCTCATCGACATCACCAACTACGTGATGCTCGAGCTGGGCAATCCGATCCACGGCTACGACCTCGACAAGCTCGACGGCACGATCACGGTGCGCCGTGCGGCGGCGGGCGAGAAGATGGTCACTCTCGACGGCCAGGAGCGCACCCTGCACGTCGAGGACCTGCTCATCACGGATGGTTCCGGGCCGATCGGCCTCGCCGGCGTGATGGGCGGCGGCACCACCGAGATGAGCGAGACCACGCAGAACGTGCTCATCGAGGCCGCCACTTTCGACCAGGTCACGATCGCCCGCTCAGCCCGCCGGCACAAGCTGCCCAGCGAGGCGTCCAAGCGCTTCGAGCGCGGTGTCGACCCGCGCATCCCGTTCGTCGCGGCCCGTCGCGTCGCCGACCTCATGGTCGAGCTCGCCGGCGGCACGCTGACCGACGAGGGCGGTGCGCTGTTCGCCGAGATCGCGACCGAACAGATCACGCTGCCACCCGGATTCGTGCAGGGCCTCATCGGCGTCGACTACACCGACGCCGAGATGACCGGCGCGTTGGAGACGATCGGAGCGTCCGTCCAGAACGCGGACCCATCGACGGGCTCAGGGACCCCGGCCGGCTGGCTGGTCACACCGCCGAGCTGGCGGCCCGACCTCACCGACAAGTGGACGCTCGCCGAAGAGGTCGCCCGTATCCACGGGCTGGATCGCATCCCCTCCGTGCTGCCGGTGCCGCCGTCCGGTCGCGGCTACACCGCGCTGCAGCACGGCCGGCGCCGCGTCGCGGACGCGCTCGCCGCGGCCGGCTTCGTCGAGACGCCGGCGTTCCCGTTCACGACCGAGCAGCAGAACGATCTGCACGGATCGGCGTCGGGGGAGCACCTGCCCGGCATCCGTCTGGCGAACGCTCTGGACGGCCAGGCTCCGTTCCTGCGCCGCTCGCTGATCCCGGGCCTGATGCAGACCGCGCACCGCAACGCGGCCCGCGGACTCACCGACCTGTCGCTGTTCGAGACCGGACTCGTCTTCACCCCCGAGGCAGGCGTCGAGTACGGCACCGCCGAGGTGCCACCGCTCGGTGTGCGCCCGTCGGACGAGACGCTCGCTGAGCTCAACGCCGCCATCCCGCCGCAGCCGCGGCACGTCGCGGTGCTGCTGGCCGGCAACGTGGCGCCCCGCCAGCCCGGTCGCGCGGCCGAGGCCGCCGGGCTCGCCGAGGCGCTCGATGCGGTCCGCGTCGTGGCCGCCGCGGCCGGCGTCGAGATCGATGTGACCCAGACCTCGCGCGCCGCACTGCACCCGGGGCGCGCCGGCGCGCTGAGTGTCATTCGGCATGGACAGGAACCGGTCGACGTCGGCTACGTCGGCGAACTGCACCCGCAGGTGTCGGCGGACGCCGACCTGCACGGGCGAGTGACCGTGCTCGAGCTCGACCTCGATCGGGTGCTCTCGCTGGCCGGCGAGCACATCGTCGCGGCATCCCTCTCGGGATTCCCGGCCGCGACGCAGGATGTCTCGCTCGTGCTTCCCGCCGACGTGCCGGCAGGTGAAGTGCGCACTGCTCTCGTCGACGGGGCCGGCGACCTGCTCGAGTCGGTCCGCCTTGTGGACGACTACCGCGGCGATGGTGTGGACGAGGGCTTCAAGAGCCTGAGCTTCGCGCTGCGCTTCCGCGCCTCCGACCGCACTCTCACCGCGGCGGAGGCGACCGAGGCCAAGCTCGCGGGCGTCGCCGTCGCAACCGAGCGCTTCGGAGCGAGCATCCGCGACTGATCGCCGAGACCCCGCCTGATCGCCGAGGCCCGCCTGATCGCCGAGAACCCGCCTGATTCACGTGAATCAGGCGGGGCGTCGGCGATCACGGGCGAGCGCGACGGATCGCCGCCGCCTCGGTGCGGTTCGCCGCGCCGATCTTGGCCAGGATGGCCGACACGTGCACCGAAGCGGTCTTCGGCGAGATGAACAGGCGCTCGCCGATCTGACGGTTCGTGAGTCCGTCGGCCACCAGCGCCAGCACCTGCTCCTCTCGTTCGGTGAGACCGGAGCCGCCGGTCGTTGCGCCGTGCCGGGCGAAGGCCCGCAGCCACGATGACACCGCCGGCGTGCGCACAGCCGGCAGCAGCGCCCGGCACATCTCGGCCGCGGCATCCGCCGACTCCTCGCGGGCGACCGAACGCACCAGGCGATACCGCGCGTAGTCGATCAGATGCATCGGCGCCGGTTCCTCTTCCAGGATGCGGACGGCGTCCGCCCATTCCGCCGAGCCGTCCCGCTCCTCGGCATCGACGAGGGCGCGGATGCCGGCGGACAGCATCGACGCGGGCAACGCGGCCAGCCCCGCGCGCACGGTGCGGCGGAGCGCCTCCGCCTCGTCCGTGCGCACACCGAACCGGAGCAGGGCGGCGGCCGCGCGAGCGGCGACGGGCAGCGCGCCGACGAACAACCCCGGGTCCTCCTGATCCGCCTCGGTCAGCCCGGAGAGCACGCGCATCGCCTCGTCCGCCGTCGCGTTCACGCGGGATCCGACCGCAGCGCCTTCGATCCGGTTCAGCGCGGCCTCGGCATCGACGACGATCCACCCGAGGCGCTCCTCGGCGTCGTACAGCACGTCGCGGATGAAGGCGTCCTCGTCGCGGCGGATGCGGGCGGCCTCATCGCCCTGGCCCGACCACAGCAGTGCGGTGCTCAGCGTCCGCAGTGCCGCCGAGCGGAACAGCGCCATGCGGCCAAGGGAGCCTTTCGCGTCCGAGACCACGCGCACGGCGGCCTCGAGGTCTCCGAGTGCGACCAGCGCATTCGCCAGGTTGACCAGCACGGCCGCACCGACGCCGCGCTCCAGGCCGATGTCGACCGCCAGCGCATAGGTCTCCTCGGCCGCGGCAACCGCCTCGCGGTGTCGTCCCAGAGCTGTGAGCGCATCGCACTCGTTGACGCCGATCACCACGCGTGCGTATCCCGTGGTCTCGCGCGCCTTCATCCGCAGGGTCACGTCCAGCGCGAGCTGGCGATCGCCGGTCCGCGCGGTGAGCCATCCGATCGTCTGGTCTGCGCGTTGGAGCGCCTGCAGGTCTCCGCTGCGCTCGGCGATGGCATACGCCCGCTCGCTGAGGGCGACCGCCTCGTGCAGATCGTCGAGCTGCATCGCGAGCGTGGCCAGCGCGATCGCGTGGGCCGGATCACTGTCCGCTCCGGGCAGGGCCGCCATCATGTCGACGGCGCTGCGCGCCGCGGCGACCGCCTCGTCCCGCCTGCCCAGATCAGCCAGCGCGAGAGTGAGCACGCGCAGGATCGGCACCTGCTCGTGCGGCGAGGCACCGGTCAGCCTGGACAGGCTGGTGCGGGCGACCCTCTCGCTGCGGGCGAGATCATTCAGCGACCGCCACTCATCGGCGACCTCATGACAGAGACCGGCGAGGGTGATCCCGCAGATCTCCTCGGCATCCGGCACCTGAGGCCACAGGTCCACGAGGCGTTCGCCGAGCCGCGTGGCGGCCGCTGTCGCGTGCGTGCGGTGCGCGACATCGCGCGCGGTCGCGGTGGCGCGGAAGGCTGCGGGGACGTCGCGTGCGGCCAGCCAGTGCTCCGCTGCGGCCGCCGCCTGCTCCTCCGCACCGGCGTCCACCTCGCGCTGCAGAGCCTGGGCGTAGACCCGGTGCAGGTGCGAGCGCTCGCCCGGGAGCAGATCATCGGTGGCCAGCTCCCGGATGAGTGCGTGGCGGAACGAGACGCCGTCGCGTCCGAGCGCGAGCACCCCGGCCTCGACGGCCCGTCGCATCGCATCCCGGACGGCGGACGCCTCGGTGCCGAGCACCTCGGTGAGCAGCGTGTCGTCGACCTGCATCCCGCCGATGGCCGCCGCGGACAGCAGCTGCCTGGTCTCCGCGTCGAGCTGGTCGAACCGCGACAGCACAAGGTCGCGAAGCGTCTCGGGAAGCCGGTCGCCGCGCACCGCGAGCAGCTCCTCGAGGAAGAACGGCACTCCGTCGCCGCGCGCGACGAGCGTGTCGAGTTCTGCGGCGTCGGCGCCCGGAGCGAGCGCGCCGATCAGCGCCGCGGACTGCGCTGCATCGAGGCGGGCGAGGTCGATCATCGTCACGGCACGGTTGCGCTCGAGCTCGGCCAGCAGCGGGCGCAGCGGATGCGTGCGGCCGACGTCATCGGTGCGGTAGGTCAGCACGAACGTGAGATGCCGGCAGTGCGCGGTGACGCTGAGCGCCGGCAGCAGACCCAGGGTGGCGGCATCCGCCCAGTGCAGGTCCTCGATCACCAGCACCAGATGGCGCGATTCGCTGAGGTTCTCCAGCACGCGCTCCACAGCCTCGGCGATGTGCTCTCCGGGCACGGCGCCGGCATCGGCCGTGAACTCCGGCAGGAGCGCTCCGATGGCGGCGGCCACACCCGGGGTCCGGGCGGCGTCGCGCAACGCGGCGTCACCGAGTTCACGGAGCAGGTCCCGAAGCAGGCGCCGGACCGGGGTGAACGGTGCACCGATGTCGCCGAGATCCACGCACTGACCGACCGCCACGGCCACCGGCGGCGGCCCGTCGGCATCGATCCCGTCGAGGAACTCCTGCAGCAGCCGCGACTTGCCGATACCGGCCTCGCCCCGCACGACGAGCACCCCGGGGTGCCCGGCGCGTCCCACCTGGAACCCCCGGCGCAGCATCCCCAGCTCATCGTCCCGACCGATCATCGGCGCCGACGTCGTCATGCGCCCATATTGGCATCGTGAGGCGGGCACGGGGAACCTGAGTCGCCTCAGATGCGCTCGGCGGACGAGGAATAGGGCATCTGCCCGATGCCGGGCGGGGACCTCAGAGAGGAACGTCATGGTCATCGACAACCAGCCGCTGGGGAAGCGGGACAGGGAGAAGAGATCATGAACGAGTACATCGTCTTCGGAGCATCGATGATCGAGCGCCGGCGGGTCGCGGAGCTGAACCGCGACTGCGAGCGTCGTCGGCAGCAGGCGGAGCGTGCCGAGGCCCCGGTGCGGGGCACCGGCTTCCTGTCGCGGGTCGCCGCGACGCTCCGTGCCGGGCACGACCGCCGCATGGCCGGGGGCGCGTCCGAGCGGGCCCGCACCGTCTGAGCGTGCCGATAGACTCTCGGGCAGTGACACGGGGTGCCGCATCCGCGGCTGAGAACACACCCGTCGAACCTGATCTAGTTCGTACTAGCGAAGGGATGTCGCCCATGAGCGAACCTCTGCACCCGTCCGCCGTCCTCGAGGACACCGCCCGCCTGCTGGAGGCGCTGCGCGCGGCACCGCCGCTGACGCACTGCATCACGAACAGCGTGGTGACCGGCTTCACAGCCAACGTGCTGCTCGCCCTCGGCGCAGCCCCGGCGATGGTCGACATCGTCGGCGAGGCGGGGATGTTCGCCTCCACCGCCTCCGGCCTGCTGCTGAACCTCGGCACGCCGACCCCGAGCAGCGCGCCGCCGCGCTCGAGGCCGCCGGCGGCGCCACCGCCGCGGGCACCCCGTGGGTGCTCGACCCGGTCGCGATCGGGGTGCTCCCGATCCGCACCGATCTGGCCCGCGACCTGGTCGCCCGACGACCGACGGCGATCCGAGGCAACGCCTCCGAGATCCTCGCCCTGGCGGGTCACAGCGCGGGCGGCCGCGGCGTCGACGCGACCGACTCGACCGAGGAGGCTGCCGAGGCCGCCCGCCTGCTCGCCCGCGAGCACGGCAGCGCCGTCGCGGTGTCGGGGCCGATCGACCTGCTCACCGACGGCGAGAGCGAGGTGCGGATCGCCAACGGCACGCCACTGCTCACCCGCGTCACCGGCGGAGGGTGCGCCCTCGGTGCCGTGATGGCGGCGTTCCTCGGCGCCGCGCGCGGCACCGGCACCCCCGCGCTGCACGCGGTGTCCGCGGCGTCCGTCGTCTACGAGATCGCCGCAGAACGCGCGGCTGCCGTGTCCACCGGACCCGGCGGTTTCGCCGTCGCTCTGCTCGACGCGCTCGCCGCGATCACCGCCGCCGACCTCGCGGACGCCCGCGTCGAGGTCGCCTTCCCGGAGGTCGCGCGATGACCCCCGACCTCTCGCTCTACCTCGTCACGGACGCTGCGCTGAGCGGCTCGCGCGGAGTGCCGGCGGTCGTCGCCGCCGCCGTGGACGGCGGCGCGCGCATCGTGCAGCTGCGCGACAAGCACGCGACGGATGCCGAGGTGACGGACCAGCTCGTCGAGCTCTCGGCCGTGATCGCCGGCCGCGCACTGCTCGTCGTCGACGACCGGCTGGACGCCGCTCTCGAGGCGCGCCGCCGCGGCGCGCGCATCGACGGCGTGCACCTCGGCCAGTCGGATGCCTCGGTGCTGGAGGCCCGTTCGGCGCTCGGTCCCGATGCGATCGTCGGCCTCACCGCTAACAGCGCCGCGCACCTCGACGCCGTCCGCGCCCTGCCGGCGGGCAGCGTCGACTACCTGGGCGTCGGTGTGGTGCACCCCACCGCGACCAAGCCCGACCACCCGCCGGCACTCGGCATCGCCGGGTTCGCCGAGTTCGTCGAGCGGAGCCCGCTGCCCTGCGTCGCGATCGGCGGCATCGGCCCCGACGACGTCGCGCCGCTGCGCGCCGCCGGCGCGGCCGGCGTCGCCGTGGTCTCCGCGATCTGCGCCGCGGAGGACCCGCGCACCGCGACCCGTGCGTTCCTGCGCGCCTGGCACGGCGGCCGCCCGCCGCGGGTGCTGAGCATCGCCGGCAGCGATCCGTCCGGAGGCGCCGGCGTGCAGGCGGATCTCAAGGCGATCGCCGCGAACGGCGGGTACGGCATGGCGGCGATCACCGCGCTGACCGCGCAGAACACTCAGGGCGTGCGATCCGTGCACGTTCCGCCGGCGGAGTTCCTCCGTGAGCAGCTCGACGCGCTCGCCGACGACATCGACATCGACGCCGTGAAGATCGGGATGCTCGCGGACGCCGAGAACATCCGCACGGTCGAGGGCTGGCTGGATGCTGTGCGGCCCGAGACGGTCGTACTGGACCCGGTGATGGTCGCCACCAGCGGGGACCGGCTGCTGGACGCGGCGGCCGAGGACGCGCTCCGTGCCCTGCTCCCACTCGCCGACGTCGTCACGCCGAACCTGCCCGAGCTGGCCGTGCTCGCCGAAGAGCTCCCTGCGGTCGGATGGGTCGAGGCGCAGGAGCAGGCGCGACGACTGTCCGAGCGGCACGGCGTGCTGGTGCTGGTCAAGGGCGGCCATCTCGACTCCGCCGATGCTCCCGACGCCCTGGTCGGGCCGGACGGCGTGCTCGCCGCGTTCACGGACCCGCGCATCGTCACCGAGAGCACGCACGGCACCGGATGCTCGCTCTCGTCGGCCCTTGCCGTCCGCCGTGCACGGGGTGCGGACTGGGCGACGGCGGTGACCGAGGCGCGGGCGTGGCTGCGCGAGTCGATCGCCGCAGGCGCCGGCCTCGACGTCGGACGCGGACACGGACCGGTGTCGCACTTCGAGGGGCTGTGGCGAAGAGGCGGGCTCGACACGGCTCCCACCGCCCGGCAGATCGCGGCGGAGTGGTGGCAGCGGATCGCCGGCATCCGTCACGGTATCGACGGTCTGCCCTTCATCCGAGCGCTCGCCGACGGAACCCTGCCCCGAGACGCCTTCCTGTTCTATCTCGCACAGGATGCGCTGTACCTGCGCGAGTACGCCCGCGTCCTGGCGGCGGCCTCGGGGCTGGCACCGACGCCGGAGGAGCAGGCGTTCTGGGCGCAGGGCGCGCAGGGTGCGATCGCCGGTGAGCTCGAGCTGCACGCGTCCTGGCTGAATCCCGGCGACGGCGTGGCCGAGATCATGTTCGCCTCCGAAGCGGGCCCTGTCACGACCGCGTACCTCGACCATCTCCGCGCGACGGCGTTCGGCGGCGACTACGCCGAACTCATCGCGGCCGTACTGCCCTGCTACTGGCTGTACGCCGACCTGGGGCAGCGGCTCGGCGCCGGCGACCTCGGTGCGTATGCGCTGGATCCGGGGCATCCGTACGCGTCCTGGCTGACGACCTACGCCGATCCCGCCTTCGCCGACGCGAACCGGCGTGCGATCGCGATCGTCACCGCGGCGGCGGCGGATGTCGGTCCCGAGAAGCGCGCGCGGATGTACTCCGCGTTCGAGCGGGCGGCGCAGCTCGAGCTCGACTTCTTCGCGGCACCTCTTCCGGACGGCGTGCCCGTCGTGTGACGACGGGGATTTGCGCATGCCGCGGCGGGGACGATATCGTCGCGGCATGCCCTCGGCCGCACACATGCTCGCACCGCTCGTTCTGAGCGCTGCACCCGTGCGCCGACGCCGTGGCGGCCGCCGACTCTAGGCGACCCCGCGCTCCTGTCCTGCGTTCGGACGGGATGAGTGCCGGTGTCGCCGCCCCGGTCCTCTCCCACTCCGACCGTTAAGGTAGATCCATGACGTTTTCCGTCGCCGTCTCCGGCGCATCCGGCTATGCGGGCGGCGAGATCCTGCGCCTCCTCGCCGCGCATCCCGACATAGAGATCCGCACCGTCACCGCGCACTCCAACGCCGGTCAGCCGCTTGTGCAGCACCAGCCGCACCTGCGCTCGCTCGCCCATCTCACCCTGCAGGACACGACGCCCGAGATCCTCTCCGGGCACGACATCGTGTTCCTCGCTCTTCCGCACGGGCAGTCCGGGCAGTACACCGACGCGCTCGGCGACGCCCCTCTCGTGATCGACGCCGGTGCGGACCACCGGCTCACCTCGCGCGCGGCCTGGGACGCGTTCTACGGCGGCGGCTTCCACGAGCCGTGGACCTACGGCGTGCCCGAGCTGACCGTCGGGGGAGTGAAGCAGCGCGAGAACCTGCGCGGCGCGACCCGCATCGCGGCCCCGGGCTGCAACGCGTCGACCGTGAGCCTCAGCCTCGCGCCCGGCGTGGCCGCGGGCGTCATCGATCCGGGGGACATCGTCACGGTGCTCGCGGTGGGCCCCTCCGGCGCCGGCAAGAGCCTCAAACCGCACCTGCTGGGCAGCGAGCTGCTCGGCACCGCCAACCCCTACGCGGTCGGCGGCACGCACCGGCACATCCCCGAGATCCGCCAGGCGCTCGCCGCGGCCCGCCCTTCGGTCGTTGAGCGAGCGCAGCGAGACGAAACGCCTGACGACATCCGCATCTCGTTCACCCCTGTGCTCGTGCCCATGGCACGCGGCATCCTCGCCACCTCGACCGCTCCGATCGTGGCGGACGCGAGCGACGCCGACATCCGGGACGCCTGGCAGCATGCCTACGGTGACGAGACCTTCGTGCACCTGCTGCCCGAAGGACACTTCCCGCGCACGGCTGACGTGCTCGGCGCCAACACCGCCCTGATCGGACTCGCGATCGACCGGGCCGCGAACCGCGTCACCGTGGTCACGGCCGTCGACAACCTCGTCAAGGGCACCGCAGGCGCTGCCGTCCAGTCCATGAACATCGCGCTCGGCCTTCCCGAGGACCGCGCTCTCACCGTGAACGGAGTCGCCCCGTGACCGTCACCGCACCCCAGGGATTCGAGGCGGCCGGCGTCGTCACCGGCCTGAAGTCGACCGGGAGGCCCGACGTGGCCGTCGTCGTCAATCGCGGCCCCCGCAAGGTCGGCACCGCCGTCTTCACCAGCAACCGTGCGAAGGCGAACCCCATCCTGTGGTCGCAGCAGGTCGTGGCCGACAGGATCGTCGAGGCCATCGTGCTGAACTCCGGGGGAGCGAACTGCTTCACGGGCGAATTCGGCTTCCAGACCAGCCACCTCACGGCCGAGAAGGCCGCCGAGCTGCTCGGAGTGAGCGCCGGCGACATCGTGGTCTGCTCCACAGGCCTGATCGGCACCGGTGACGAGGCATTCCGGGCCAAGGTGCTCGACGGCGTCGAGCGCGGCATCGCGGGCCTGTCGTCCGACGGCGGCCAGGCAGCCGCCGAGGCGATCATGACGACCGACACCGTCTCGAAGACCGCGATGGTCAGCGGTGACGGGTGGACGATCGGCGGCATGGCGAAGGGCGCGGGGATGCTGGCGCCGGGGCTTGCCACGATGCTCGTCGTGATCACCACCGATGCCGACCTCGAGGCGCACGAGGCGGATGCCGCGCTGCGCCGCGCCACCGGCACGACGTTCGACCGGCTCGACTCCGACGGCTGCATGTCGACGAACGACCAGGTCACGCTGCTCGCCAACGGCGCGAGCGGCGTCAAGCCCGACCCGGACGCGTTCGACGCTGCGCTCGCCGACCTGTGCGCACAGCTCGCCAAGAAGCTGCAGCAGGACGCCGAGGGGGCCAGCCATGACATCACGATCGAGGTCCGGCGGTGCGGCATCCGTCGCCGACGCCGTCGAGGTGGGCCGCTCGGTGGCGCGCAACAACCTGTTCAAGGCCGCGATCTTCGGCAACGATCCGAACTGGGGCCGCGTGCTCGCGGCGATCGGCACCACGAGCGCCGAGTTCGACCCGTACGACACCGACGTGTTCATGAACGGCGTCCGCGTCTGCACGGCCGGCGGCCCCGACCGCCCGCGCGAGGAGGTCGACCTGACCCCGCGCGCGACCGACCTCATCATCGACCTGAAGGTCGGCGGCCAGACCGCCACCATCCTCACCAACGACCTCACCCACGACTACGTGCACGAGAACAGCGCCTACTCCTCATGACGGATCTGCAGGACACCCCGCCCGACGTGGCCGCCGAGAAGGCCGCCACGCTCATCGAGTCACTGCCGTGGCTGAAGAAGTTCCGCGACCAGATCGTCGTGGTCAAGTACGGCGGCAACGCCATGGTCAGCGACGAGCTGCAGGACGCCTTCGCCCAGGACATCGCCTATCTGCGCTACGTCGGCGTGCAGCCCGTCGTCGTGCACGGCGGCGGCCCGCAGATCTCGACCATGCTCGACCGGCTCGACATCCCGAGCGAGTTCAAGGGCGGCTACCGGGTCACCAACACCGAGGCGATCAGCGTCGTCCGGATGGTGCTGACCGGGCAGGTCAACCCGCAGCTGGTCGGCAAGATCAACTCGCACGGCCCGATCGCGACCGGTCTGAGCGGTGAGGACGCCGGGCTGTTCGGCGGCCGCCGTCGCGGCGTCATGATCGACGGCGAGGAGGTCGACCTCGGCCGCGTCGGCGACGTCGTGCAGGTCGACCCGACCCCGGTGCTCGATCACCTCGCGGCCGGCCGGATCCCGGTCGTCTCCTCGATCGCGCCGGACCTCGACCACCCGGGGCAGTCGCTGAACGTGAATGCGGATGCCGCCGGCATCCGCCCTGGCCGTCGCGCTGGGCGCGCGCAAGCTGGTCGTCCTCACCGATGTGCCCGGTCTGTACGCGGACTGGCCCAATCGCGACTCACTGGTGTCGCACCTGACCGCTGAGGCGCTCACCGAGATGCTGCCGCGGCTGGAGTCCGGGATGATCCCGAAGATGCGCGCCTGCCTCGATGCCGTCGAGGGCGGGGTCGACGCCGCGGCGATCATCGACGGCCGGGTGCCGCACTCGGTACTCGTGGAGCTCTTCACCAGCAAGGGAATCGGAACGGAAGTGGTAGCGGATGCGTCGCACTGAGCGAGCGGAGCGAGACGAAGTGAGCGACTGGAAGAACGACGCGTCGCGCGACCTGATGAGCCTGGGCGGACGGCTCGCGCTGCTCACGCGCGGTGAGGGCTCGCATGTGTGGGACATCGACGGCACCCGCTACCTGGACTTCCTCGGCGGCATCGCGGTGAACTGCCTCGGGCATGCGCATCCGGTGTTCGTGGATGCCGTGTCCCGGCAGGCGGCGACTCTCGCGCACGTGTCGAACTACTTCGCCTCCCCGGCTCAGCTCGAGCTCGCCGCACGGCTGAAGCGGCTCGCCGGCACAGGGGAGCAGGGCCGCGTGTTCCTGACCAACTCCGGCACCGAGGCGAACGAGACGGCGATCAAGCTCGCCCGGCTGCACGGCTCACGGCCGGTGCACGGGCACGAGACGGGTCGCACCACGATCCTCGTGCTGGACGGCGCGTTCCACGGCCGCACCATGGGCGCGCTGTCGCTGACGCCCAAGGCGATCTACCGCGACCCGTTCCAGCCGGCCGTGCCGGATGTCCGTACGGTGGAGCACTCCGTGGAGAGCCTCGAGGCCGCGTTCGACGATTCGGTGGCCGCGATCTTCATCGAGCCCATCCAGGGCGAGGCGGGAGTCATCGAGCTGCCGGACGGCTTCCTGCAGCGGGCCCGCGAGCTCGCCACGCAGCACGATGCGCTGCTGATCCTCGACGAGGTGCAGACGGGGTCGGGCCGGCTCGGCGAGTGGTTCGCCTTCCAGCGGTTCGGTGTCGTGCCGGATGCGATCACGCTGGCGAAGAGCATCGGCGCGGGCTTCCCGCTCGGTGCGCTCGTCACGTTCGGTGCCGCGAGCGACCTGTTCTATCCGGGCACCCACAACTCCACGTTCGGCGGCAACCCGCTCGCCGCAGCCGTCGCGAACGCGGTGCTCGGCCACATCGAGGACGAGGATCTGCTCGCGAACGTGAACGCGCGCGGTGCCGAGCTGCGCGCCGGCGTCGAGAGCCTGCCGCTGGTGTCCGGCACCCGCGGCGCCGGTCTGCTCATCGGCATCACCCTGTCGCATCCGGTGGCCGCGGCCGTGCGCGAGGCCGCCCAGGAGCGCGGGCTCATCATCAACGCACCCACCGAGGACGCCATCCGCATCGCACCCGCCTACACGATCGGCGATGCCGAGGTGGCGGAGTTCCTCGACCTGTTCGGCCAGGCGCTCGGCGCCGTGGCATCCACTCTCACCACTACGGAGAACACCGCATGCGATGCACTGAGCGAGAGAATCGAGACGAAGTGACCCGCCACCTGCTGCGCGACGACGACCTGACCCCCGCCGAGCAGTCCGAGATCCTCGATCTCGCGCTCGAGCTGAAGAAGGATCGCTGGGCGAACAAGGCGCTGGCCGGTCCGCAGACGGTCGCCGTGATCTTCGACAAGTCGTCCACCCGCACCCGGGTGTCGTTCGCGGTCGGCATCGCCGACCTCGGTGGCTCTCCGCTGATCATCTCGACTGCCAACAGCCAGCTCGGCGGCAAGGAGACCCCTTCCGACACGGCGCGCGTGCTGGAGCGCCAGGTCGCCGCGATCGTGTGGCGCACCTACGCCCAGCAGGGGCTGGAGGAGATGGCGCGCGGCACGCGCGTGCCCGTGATCAACGCGCTCTCGGATGACTTCCACCCGTGCCAGCTGCTGGCGGATCTGCTCACGATCCGCGAGCACAAGGGCGAGCTCGCCGGGCTCACGCTGACCTTCTTCGGCGATGCGCGCAGCAACATGGCGCACTCCTACCTGCTGGCCGGCGTCACCGCGGGGATGCACGTGCGGATGGCCTCGCCCGAGGCCTACGCGCCGCGCGCCGACGTGGTCGTCGACGCCGAGCGCCGCGCCGCCGAGACCGGCGGCTCGGTCACCCTGCTCGACGACCCTCGTGAGGCAGCCCTCGGCGCCGACGTGATCGTCACCGACACGTGGGTGTCGATGGGCAAGGAGGAGGAGAAGAAGCAGCGGCTGCGCGACCTCGGCGGATACAAGGTGACCTCCGAGATCATGAGCCTCGCCGATCCCGAGTCGATCTTCATCCACTGCCTGCCGGCCGACCGCGGCTACGAGGTCGACACCGAGGTGATCGACGGACCGCAGAGCGTGGTGTGGGACGAGGCGGAGAACCGTCTGCACGCGCAGAAGGCGCTGCTGGTGTGGCTGCTCGGCAAGCAGGAGGCGGCAGCATGAGCGAGCGCCGTACTGAGCGAGCGGAGCGAGACGAAGTGACCCACGGCACGAACGAGGGAGCCCTCTGGGGTGCCCGTTTCGCCGGCGGGCCCTCGCCGAGCTCGCCGACCTGAGCCGCTCCACGCACTTCGACTGGGTTCTCGCGCCGTACGACATCGCCGGTTCGCATGCGCACGCCACCGCTCTGGAGGCCGCGGGATACCTGGAGCCCGACGAGGCCAGGCGGATGCACGAGGGGCTCGACGCCCTGGCTGCGAGGATCGCGGACGGAACGCTGCTGCCGGATCCCGGTGACGAGGACGTGCACGGCGCGCTCGAGAAGGCGCTCATCGCCGAAGTCGGCGCCGAGCTGGGCGGCCGCCTGCGGGCGGGCCGCAGCCGCAACGACCAGATCGCGACGCTGGTGCGCATGTACCTCATCGACCACGCGAGGGTGATCGCGCGCGATCTGCTGCGCGTCATCGATGCGCTCGTCGCCCAGGCCGAGGCGCACCCCGATGCGATCCTGCCCGGTCGCACGCACCTGCAGCACGCGCAGCCGGTGCTGCTCGCGCATCATCTGCAGGCGCACGCCTGGCCGCTCGTGCGCGAGCTGGAGCGGCTGGTGGACTGGCGCCGTCGCGCGGGCGTCTCCCCGTACGGCGGAGGTGCGCTGGCCGGATCCACGCTGGGGCTCGACCCCGCGCTGGTCGCGCGAGAGCTCGGGCTGGACCGTCCGGCGGAGAACTCGCTCGACGGCACGGCCGCGCGCGACGTGGTGGCGGAGTTCGCGTTCGTCACGGCGATGACCGGTATCGATCTGTCGCGGCTGTCCGAGGAGATCATCCTGTGGAACACGCGCGAGTTCGGGTTCGTGACGCTGGACGATGCCTACTCGACGGGGTCGAGCATCATGCCGCAGAAGAAGAACCCCGACATCGCCGAGCTCGCCCGTGGCAAGTCCGGCCGGTTGATCGGCAACCTGACGGGGCTGCTCGCGACGCTCAAGGGCCTGCCGCTGGCGTACAACCGCGACCTGCAGGAGGACAAGGAGCCGGTGTTCGACTCCGTCGTCACGCTGGAGGTCGTGCTGCCCGCGTTCGCGGGGATGGTGGCGACGCTGCGGTTCGACACCGCGCGGATGGCGGAGCTCGCCCCCCAGGGCTTCTCGCTCGCAACCGATGTGGCGGAGTGGCTGGTCAAGCGCCGGGTGCCGTTCCGTGACGCCCACGAGATCTCGGGCGCCCTGGTGCGGGCCTGCGAGGAGCGGGGGATCGGCCTGGAGGATGCTTCGGACGAGCTGCTGCTGTCGGTCTCGGAGCATCTCACGCCGGAGGTGCGCGAAGTGCTGTCGATCGAGGGATCGGTGGCCTCCCGCTCCGGCGCCGGCGGCACCGCGCCTGCGCGGGTGGCGGAGCAGCGCGTCGAGCTGGTCGGCCGTGCTCAGGCGGCAGCTCACGCGCTGGGCCTCTGAGGCGCTCACGACATGCCTATAAGAGGCATATCCGGAGAAAATAACCGATAAACGCATATTCTCAGCATATTCGTGTTACGGTTATGCCATGGTGATCGCCGTGATCGCAGACATCGTCGGCTCTCGCCGGCTGCAGGATCGTGCCGCTGCGCAGCAGCAGCTCGATGACACGATCGCGCGTGTCGAGGCCCGGCATCCGCTGGCGCTGCGACCGCTCCGCCCGACCGTCGGCGACGAGCAGCAGGGCGTCTACACCCGGCTCGAGGACGCCCTGATCTCGCTGCTGCTCGTGCAGCTCGCGCTGCCCGACGGCGTGGAGTTCCGCTTCGGCCTCGGCATCGGCGAGGTGCGGGCGCTGTCCTCCGCGCACGGCGAGCTCTCCGACGGCACCGGCTGGTACGCGGCCCGCGACGCGATCGAGTCCGTGCAGGAGCGGGAGCGAGCCATGCCGGGCATCCGCAGCTGGATTGTCGGCGCTCCGGGGCAGGATGAGGTCATGCCCTCCGTCATCGCCGCATCCAACGCGTACCTGCTGCTGCGCGATGAGACCGTCTCGCGCATGAGTGGGCGGGAACGGCGCCTGACCCTCGGCCGGATGGAGGGCCTGTCGCAGCAGGATCTCGCCGAGCAGGAGGGGGTGACGCAGCCCAGCGTCTCCAAGGCGCTGCGCGGATCGGGCGCGACCGTGCTCATCGCCGGCGTCGAACAGCTGCGGGGAGCGCTCGCATGATCCTCGCCGGCCTGCTGCTGTTCGCTGTCGGCGCGGTCGATCTGGTGCGCCAGTTCGTGCCCGCATCCCGTCGATGGGTCGGGTACGTCGTCGCCGCGCTGGCGCTGTTCCTCATCGGCTCCTTCTGCGATGCCGCGGGGTACATGCTCGCCGCGGCCGCCGGGGCGGTCGCCTGGCTGCTCAGCATGCCTGATCAGCCGGAGCGCCGGCAGGGCTTCTGGCCGGCGGTGCTCCTGGCCGTGGCATCGGTCGTCTCGGTGGTCGTGCTCGGAGATCGCGCCCCCGTCGGCTGGGCGCTGGAATCTCCGTTCGGCCGGATCTCGCCCGACCTCGCCGTGCTGGCACTGGGTATCGTCGTCTTCCTGCTGGAATCGGGCAACGTCGTGGTCCGCGCCGCCCTGGCCGGGGAGCACACCTGGAAGCCGACCGCCGAAGAGGGCGGCTTCAAGGGCGGACGGCTGATCGGGCCTCTGGAGCGGATGCTCGCCTTCCTGCTCATGCTCGTCCCGGCATACTCCCTGCTGGCCGCGCTGCTCGCCGCGAAGGGCATCGTGCGGTTCCCCGAGATCTCCAAGGACGGCGAGACCGGAGCCAGGGCGGAGTACTTCCTGGTGGGCAGCCTGGTCAGCTGGGCGATGGCGCTCGGCGGCGCCCTGCTGGTGTGGTGGGCGGCGAACGTCTGAGCGCGCCGCTGATAGCCTTGAGCGCGTGTCTGAAACCGCTCTGACGACAGCGCCGGTGGCACTCGATCCCACGTTCGAGAACGTGTGGGACGAGCTGCTGTGGCGCGGACTCGTCCACGTGTCCACCGATCAGGAAGCGCTGCGCGCGCTGCTCTCCGGGGACCCGATCACGTATTACTGCGGCTTCGACCCCACGGCTCCGAGCCTGCATCTGGGAAACCTCGTGCAGCTGCTGCTGCTGCGCCGCATCCAGCTCGCCGGGCATAAGCCGCTCGGGCTGGTCGGCGGATCGACCGGCCTGATCGGCGACCCTCGTCCCACCGCCGAGCGCACGCTGAACACCCGTGAGACCGTCGAGGAGTGGGTGGGCCGGCTGCGCGCCCAGGTCGAGCGCTTCCTCAGCTTCGAGGGCGAGAACTCGGCGCGCATCGTGAACAACCTCGACTGGACCGCACCGATGTCGGCGATCGACTTCCTGCGCGAGATCGGCAAGCACTACCGCGTCGGCACCATGCTGAAGAAGGACGCTGTCGCCGCGCGCCTGAATTCGGATGCCGGGATCAGCTACACCGAGTTCAGCTACCAGATCCTGCAGGGCATGGACTTCCTCGAACTGCACCGGCAGTACGACTGCATGCTGCAGACCGGAGGCAGCGATCAGTGGGGCAACCTCACCAGCGGCACCGACCTGATCCACCGCGTCGAGGGCGTCTCCGCGCACGCGATCGGCACGCCGCTGATCACGAACAGCGACGGCACCAAGTTCGGCAAGAGCGAGGGCAACGCGATCTGGCTGGACGCCGACATGTGCAGCCCGTACCGCATGTACCAGTTCTGGCTGGGCACGGCCGATGCCGATGTCGTCGAGCGGCTGAAGATCTTCACGTTCCTCACGCGCGCCCAGATCGAGGAGTACGCGCAGCTCGTCGAGACCGAGCCGTTCCGCCGCGCCGCGCAGAAGAGGCTGGCACTCGAGGTCGTCGCGACCGTGCACGGCGCGGATGCCGGCGGCAGCCGTGATCGCTGCATCCGAGGCGCTGTTCGGCCAGGGCGATCTCTCGTCGCTCGATGCCGCGACGCTGCGCACCGCCCTCGATGAGCTGCCCAACGCGACGGTCGATGCCGGAACCTCGGTGCTCGACGCGCTCGTCGCGACCGGTCTGGTCTCGAGCGCCTCCGAGGCGCGTCGCGCGATCTCGCAGGGCGGTGTCTCGGTCGACGGGCAGCGTGTCGAGGACGTCGAGGCCACGGTGTCGTTCGGGCTTCCGGGCGGTGTCTCGGTGCTGCGCCGCGGCAAGAAGACGCTCGCCGGCGTCTTCGCCGCCTGAGCTCCCTTTCGCCGACACCGCCTGATCGCCGACGCCCCTCGGGCTGACGCGAATCGGAGGGGGCGTCGACGCCCAGGAGCGACGCCGGGGCTGTTGATAGCGTCGACGGGTGCCCTTCACTCCGAGCCACGCCATCGTCGCCCTGCCGTTCGTGCGCACACCGCTGGTGCCGGCGGCGGTGGCGATCGGGGCGATGACCCCCGACCTGCCGCTGTTCCTCCGGGCGTTCGGTCCCGACTACGGGTTCCTGCATGCGGTGCCGAATCTGCTCTGGACGAGCCTGCTCGCCGCGGTGCTGCTCCTGATCTGGCGGGTGGTGCTGCGCCCGGCATCCGTCGAGCTGGTGCCGGCCGCCGTCGCCGCCCGTCTGCCGGGCGAGTGGCGGACGAGAGGTGCGGATGCGGCGCGCGAGACGTTCTGGCGCCCGGGGCGGCGCTGGTATCCGCTCCTCCTGCTCGTCTCTCTGATGATCGGCGTCGCCTCGCACATCCTGTGGGACTCGTTCACGCATGAGGGCCGGTGGGGCGTGGAGCTGTTCCCGGTCCTCGACGAGCAGTGGGGCGGACTCCTCGGGTACAAGTGGCTGCAGTACGGATCGGGGCTGATCGGGCTCATCGTCCTGGCGGTGTACGCAGTGCTGTGGCTGAGACGCCGTCCGGTGCACCCCGCCGCGCAGCGACTGCCGCGCTGGGTGCCGACCGTGTGGATCGGCGCGCTGCCGCTGATGATGGTGCTCGCGGTCGCCGCGGGCCATGCGGTCTGGGGACCCTTCACCGCCGAGTTCACCCCGGCGCACCTCGCGTACCGGACGCTTCCGCCCGTATGCGGGCTGTGGGGTGTGGCGACGCTGGCGCTGTGCGGGGTGATCGCCGTCCGGATGCCTGCACGCGTGGCATCCCGAGACCGGTGATCCCGGCTCACCAGGTGGGTTCGTCGCCGCCCCATGGCCGCGGTGCGGCGAACGGGTGCCCCGGCAGGGCCGATCGGACCGTTCGGACGAGGCGATCACCGACACCGAACTCCTCGGTGTGCCGGTCCGGGTCATCGGTGGTCGGCGCTCCCGGCGAGGCGGTGCGCGGCATGCCCAGCAGCTCGGCCGCGACGCGGCGCAGCGAGGTGCGGACGAGCAGCGTACGGCCGGCGCGCCGGCGCAGCGCCATGCAGACTCCGGCCGCGAGCAGGTAGCCGGCGGAGTGATCGAGGGCCTGGGCGGGAAGTACTCCGGGCGTCGAGCCGTCGGGGGACTCGACCATCGCGATCCCGGACTCGGCCTGCACCAGACTGTCGAACCCTCGTCGGTCGGGTTGGTCGGCGCCCCATGCGCTGAGCTGTGCGATCACGATCCCAGGATGCCGTTCGGCGAGCGCTTCGGGCGAGAGATCGAGCCGCGAGAGCCCGGCCGGCCGGTAGCCGAGTACGACGACGTCGGCCGTCGACAGCAGCTGCGCGAAACGCTCGGAGCGAGCGTCGAGCAGCGCGGTCCGCTTGGCGTGTCCGGTGTCGAGGTGCTGCCACGCCGGCTCCGGCAGATGCGGCGGATCGATGCGCAGCACGTCCGCGCCGAGCGCCGCGAGGGTACGTGTGCACACGGGCCCCGCGATCACGCGGGTGAGGTCGAGGACCCGGATGCCGGTGAGGGGGCCGGCATCGAGGGAAGCGCGGCTCCCGGGTGCCGGACCCAGGTCGATGGTCTCGATCAGAGGAGCGCGTCGGAGTGCGGTGTCGTGCGCGGGAGCCTCGGGGAGCACGGGGACAGCGAGCCCGCCGGCGCTGGTGATGCGCGCGACGATCGAGGTCGTGCTGTCGGCCGTGAACGCCGCCGCCGGATCCTGCCCCTCCCGCAGCGTGAGTGCGTCGCGGAGTGCGGCGGCGTGATGCGGGTAGTTCGCGTGGGTGCGCACCCACCCGTCCGAAGTGCGCCAGAAACCGGAGAGGGGCGCCCAGACGGAGGGCGCCGTACCGTCGAGGGTCAGCAGCGCAGCGCTGCGGTACGTCGCAGCGATCCGGTCGGGATCGGGGACCCCGGCGAAAGGAGAACCCGAGGCGAGCAGCGCGGCGACCACGGAGGCCCAGGCCAGCTCGCCCGTGGCGAGACGCGAGGGCAGGGGTACAGGATGCGGGGGAGCGAAGAAGCCAGCGGACGGCGGAGCATCCATGGCGAGATCCGCACGGATGCGCTCGAGCGCCGAGGTGCTCGGTACGGGGGTCATGGGGACAGGCTACGCCGGCGGACGGGCGCGACACGCCCGAGATCCGGTGCGGATTTGCCGGACCCGGGGGATCCGCGTAAGTTATTACGAGTTCGCCCCAAGCGGTTGAGCGGAAGGCCGGAAGGCCCAGCTCCCCTCCAAGCGGCGGACCACCTCCCATCACTTGATCCCACGGCTTCGTGGGGCTAAGATGGAAGGTCCCGGCCCCGGACAGGCTGTTTTGACAGTCGCCGACTCGCCGGTTTATGGTTGTGAAGTTGCCCTGCGCGTCTCTGTCACGGTTTGTGGTGGGTGTGTGGGTGCGTCCGATCCTTGAGAACTCAACAGCGTGCACTTGTCAAATGCCAAATAACCTCGTCCCTGACCTTTTTGGTTGGGGTGAGATTCCTTTGGATCAATTTATATGGATGTCAGCAATGATGTTCGTTTTTTGGTCATGATTGAACTCGCTGCTTTCTGGTCTTTTTCCGGCTGGTTGGTATGCATCTGTTTTTTACGGAGAGTTTGATCCTGGCTCAGGATGAACGCTGGCGGCGTGCTTAACACATGCAAGTCGAACGATGAACCTGGAGCTTGCTCTGGGGGATTAGTGGCGAACGGGTGAGTAACACGTGAGCAACCTGCCCCTGACTCTGGGATAAGCGCTGGAAACGGTGTCTAATACTGGATATGTGCCATGGCCGCATGGTCTGTGGTTGGAAAGATTTTTTGGTTGGGGATGGGCTCGCGGCCTATCAGCTTGTTGGTGGGGTAATGGCTCACCAAGGCGTCGACGGGTAGCCGGCCTGAGAGGGTGACCGGCCACACTGGGACTGAGACACGGCCCAGACTCCTACGGGAGGCAGCAGTGGGGAATATTGCACAATGGGCGGAAGCCTGATGCAGCAACGCCGCGTGAGGGATGACGGCCTTCGGGTTGTAAACCTCTTTTAGCAGGGAAGAAGCGAAAGTGACGGTACCTGCAGAAAAAGCACCGGCTAACTACGTGCCAGCAGCCGCGGTAATACGTAGGGTGCAAGCGTTATCCGGAATTATTGGGCGTAAAGAGCTCGTAGGCGGTTTGTCGCGTCTGCCGTGAAATCCTCAGGCTCAACCTGAGGCTTGCGGTGGGTACGGGCAGACTTGAGTGCGGTAGGGGAGATTGGAATTCCTGGTGTAGCGGTGGAATGCGCAGATATCAGGAGGAACACCGATGGCGAAGGCAGATCTCTGGGCCGTAACTGACGCTGAGGAGCGAAAGGGTGGGGAGCAAACAGGCTTAGATACCCTGGTAGTCCACCCCGTAAACGTTGGGAACTAGTTGTGGGGTCCTTTCCACGGATTCCGTGACGCAGCTAACGCATTAAGTTCCCCGCCTGGGGAGTACGGCCGCAAGGCTAAAACTCAAAGGAATTGACGGGGACCCGCACAAGCGGCGGAGCATGCGGATTAATTCGATGCAACGCGAAGAACCTTACCAAGGCTTGACATACACCAGAACACCCCAGAAATGGGGGACTCTTTGGACACTGGTGAACAGGTGGTGCATGGTTGTCGTCAGCTCGTGTCGTGAGATGTTGGGTTAAGTCCCGCAACGAGCGCAACCCTCGTTCTATGTTGCCAGCACGTAATGGTGGGAACTCATGGGATACTGCCGGGGTCAACTCGGAGGAAGGTGGGGATGACGTCAAATCATCATGCCCCTTATGTCTTGGGCTTCACGCATGCTACAATGGCCGGTACAATGGGCTGCGATACCGTGAGGTGGAGCGAATCCCAAAAAGCCGGTCCCAGTTCGGATCGTAGTCTGCAACTCGACTACGTGAAGTCGGAGTCGCTAGTAATCGCAGATCAGCAACGCTGCGGTGAATACGTTCCCGGGTCTTGTACACACCGCCCGTCAAGTCATGAAAGTCGGTAACACCTGAAGCCGGTGGCCTAACCCTTGTGGAGGGAGCCGTCGAAGGTGGGATCGGTAATTAGGACTAAGTCGTAACAAGGTAGCCGTACCGGAAGGTGCGGCTGGATCACCTCCTTTCTAAGGAGCATCTGACACTTTCGGGTGTCCAGAACCCAGTACGAAGGCACATGTTCTTCGCTGGGGCTCATGGGTGGAACATTTGACATGCCGTCGAGGCTTGGTCTCGGAATCAGTACGCAGCTTGCTGCAGGAACGTTCCGGGGTTGAGGGTCGGTGGCTGCACGCTGTTGGGTCCTGAGGGACCGGGCCGGCACGGTTGTGTCGAACCGACCCTTGTGGCCCTTCTTGGCATTCCCCGGTTGGGGTGTGGCTTGGGGGGACCGCCCGTACTTTGAGAACTACACAGTGGACGCGAGCATCTTAAAGAAAACCGGGTCAACGCTTTTCCTGGCGTTGGCCTATCTCATGTGATTTCAAGTCTTTAAGAGCAAACGGTGGATGCCTTGGCATCTGGAGCCGAAGAAGGACGTAGCAATCTGCGATAAGCCTCGGGGAACTGATAAGCGAGTTTTGATCCGAGGGTGTCCGAATGGGGAAACCCCGCCAGGCGTTTGTGCGACCTGGTGACTCCCGTCTGAATATATAGGGCGGGTAGAGGGAACGCGGGGAAGTGAAACATCTCAGTACCCGCAGGAAGAGAAAACAACATGTGATTCCGTGAGTAGTGGCGAGCGAAAGCGGATGAGGCTAAACCGCTTCTGTGTGATACCCGGCAGGGGTTGCAGGAGCGGGGTTGTGGGACCCTCCTTATTGTTCTGCCGAACAGTGGGCGTGATGCGCGAGTGTAGACGAACGGTCTTGAAAGGCCGGCCATAGTGGGTGCCAGCCCCGTAGTCGAAATGCTTGGTGCAGCGTGGAGGGGATCCCAAGTAGCACGGGGCCCGTGAAATCCCGTGTGAATCTGTCAGGACCACCTGA